>NZ_JBQQBX010000021.1:0-173437 GCF_052245475.1 Streptomyces sp. 7N604
CGTCCAGATGCGGGAACAACACCTCAAACTTCACGGCGAGTTGGTGGCAGATCGACTCGGAGACGCGCATACCACACCAACGAGCGGAATCGCGGGAAGCAACAGGTTGATTCTCTGCGAGCCCTTACGTATCCGTGTGTGGTAACGGCCAAGCATGCTCGTGAGTGTTACGGAAGTTACGGGACCGCTTTTTGGCTCCGGGCTGGAGGCGGTTTGTTTGGGGCCGACAAGATGGTGTGGGAACTGCTGTGAGCTGCACCGAGTTTCGTAGAGTCTGGTAATCCTGTTTCAGGCGGACTGCAGGGCTTGTTCCTGGCTTCGCCAGAAGTCGCGTTCGTACTCGGCAGGCGGCACGTAGTCAAGCGCGGAGTGGAGGCGCTCTTCGTTGTACCACGTGACCCACTGGAAGATCGCCCGCTCGACCTGGTCAACGTCCCGCCACGGCCCCTGCATTTCGATCAGCTCGGCCTTGAAATTGCCCTTCAGCGCCTCGGCCATCGCGTTATCGTACGAGTCGGCGACGGAGCCGACCGACGCGGAGGCGCCGATGTCGGCGAGCCGGTCGGTGTAGCGAATTGACACATATTGCGAGCCGCGGTCGCTGTGGTGGATGAGGCCGGAGTCCTTCTTGATGCGGCGCCTCCACAGGGCCACCTCCAAGGCGTCCAGGGGAAGTTCAGTGCGCATGTGATTCGCGACCTGCCAGCCGACGATCGTCCTGGAGAACACGTCCAGGACGAACGCCACATACGCCCAGCCGGACCAGGTGCGGAAATACGTCATATCCGCCACCCACAGCTGGTCCGGCCGTGAGGCTGTGAAGTCGCGGTCGACCAGGTCCGGCGGGTGGGGCGCCGACGGTTCCGGCACGGTGGTCCGCCGCCGCTGCCCGCGGATGACGCCCTCCAGGCTCAGCTCGCGCATCAGCCGCTCGACGGTGCAGCGGGCCACATCGATGCCCTTGCGCCGCAGCGCGCGGGTGATCCGCCGGGCCCCATAGGTGCCACCCGACTCGGTGTGGATCTGCTCGATCAGCGGCATGAGCTGCTCGTCCCGGAGCTGGCGCGCGGACTTCGGCCGCTTCTTGCGGGCGTAATAGGCCGACTCGGACCATTCCAGCACCCGGCATACGGGCCCGACCCCGAAGCCGTTCTCCTTCAGGCTGTCGATCACCTGGTCGGCCTCGTCCGTGGACGGTCGAGCTCCTGGGCAAAAAGCGCACTCGCCGCTTTGAGGATGTCGTTCGCCCGCCTCAACTCCGGCTACTTCTTTGCGGAGTTGCCTCAGCTCCTCGCGCTCGGCGGTGGTCAGCCGGTCGTCGCGTTCCCCGGTGTCCGCCTCGGCCTGGCGGAGCCAGCCCCGCAGGGCCTCCTTGTGGATGCCCAGGTCCTTGGCGACGTGCGCGATCGGACGGCCCGTCGTGCGGACCTCGCGGACGGCCCGCTCACGGAGCTCGTCCGGGTATTTACGTGGTGCTGGCACTGTTCGTGGTTCTCCTTCGGGCCAGGATCATAAGCCTGGCTTCAGGGACTCCACGAAACCGAGGTCAGCTCAGATCGACAGATCCATCCCCTGCAGGCTGCCCTGCACCTCCGTCGAGACGCTCGTGTCGTAGGAGTTGCGACCCGCTGCTCTCCTGACCAGCCGACGCCCCAGCCCCCGTACGGCCACGGCAGGGCCACGGTTCGAGTCGCCAGAACCGCCGCGCGGAAACCCGGACCACGCCGCCCTGGTCACGTTCCACCCGCGCGGCGCTCCGGCTCTCGGGTGATGGCGGTCGCGATGCGACCCCGATGTACGGCTCGCGCTCGCGTTCAACATCCGCCATCGAGCCCCTTCACTGCTCCGTTCGCATCGCGAACTTTCCGCGATGTCAGGCGGACGCTAGGACTTCGCTGATTCCAATGTCACTTCCTGAGGGTCGGTGTGGTCGGGGTACGTGGGTTCCACCGCAGCGGCGTGATGCTTGGCTTGCTGGATCCGCTCGTAGACGTGCGCCCGAAGTTCGGCGAAGCGAGGGCTGGACCGGGTGTTCAGCTGGTCGCGTTCGTCCGGGAGATCGATGGCGAGGTCCTCCTGCACCACAGTCGGAGATGCCGACAGGATGATCGTCCGCTGACCGAGGTACACCGCCTCGTCGATGTCATGGGTGACGAACAGTACGGTCACGCCGAGCTCGTGCCACAGGCGCCGGATGAGGTCCTCCAGCTCCGCGCGGGTCTGTGCGTCCACGGCCGCGAACGGCTCGTCCATCAAGAGCACCTGCGGCTCGTAGGCGACGGCGCGGGCGATGGCGACGCGCTGCTGCATGCCCCCGGACAGCTGCCACGGGTACGCCAGACGGGCGTCCGCAAGGCCGACCATCTCGAGTGCGCGGTCGACCATCTCCTCCCGGCGCGGCTTGGGTACTTTCTTCTGGCGCAGTGGCAGAGCCACGTTGTCGTGCACGTTCATCCAGGCGAACAGGCTGCGGCCGTACTCCTGGAAGACCACGGCCATGCCGGGCGGCGGGCCGGTGACCGGTTCACCCTGCAGCTTCACCTGTCCCGAACTCGGCGCAAGCAGCCCTGCCATGCATTTGAGCAGGGTGGTCTTGCCACACCCGGACGGCCCGACGAGGCAGACCAGTTCCCCGGTGCCGATGCTGAAGGTCAGGTCCCGCAGTGCCTCCACGCTGCGGTGACGGGCCGTGTATATCTTCTGCAAGCCTTGTACGTCGAGCATCGACGTCTCCTTCCAAAAGCGACCGGACGGACGGTCATGATGAGCGCTGGGCTCGGCGCAGGCCGTGGTACCAGGCCAGAGCGCGGTTCTCCAGCAGCCGGAAGAGCACCGAGAGGCCGAAGCCGAGCAGACCGAGAAGCAAGACCCCGCTCCACATCTCCGGGATCGCAAAGCTTCGCTGGAACTGCACGATGGTGAAGCCGAGGCCATTGCTGGCCGCGAACATCTCGCTGATGACCATCAGGATGATTCCGATGGAAAGCGCCTGGCGCATGCCGGTGACGATCTGCGGGCTCGCCGAACGGAGCACGAGGTGGCGCAGGCGGGCGGTGCCGCTGATGCCGTAGGACCGGCAGGTGTCGCTCAGCACCTCGTCGACCGCTCGGACGCCCTCGACGGTGTTGAGCAGTACCGGCCATACGCACCCGCTGACGATGACGAGTACCTTCATCATGTCGCCGATGCCGGCGAAGAGCATGATCACCGGTACGAGCACGGGCGGCGGGATCGCCCGGAAGAGTTCCAGGACCGGCTCCAGTACGGCGCGCACGGCCTGCCGTGTGCCGACGAGGGTGCCGAGGGCGACGCCGACGACGACGGCGAGCGAGTAGCCCTGTGCCAGCCGGATGACGCTGGGCAGCACGTCCATGCTCAGGCGCTCGCCGGTCCACACCGTCGTGAAGGCGTTCAGGACATCGGGCACCGGTGGAAAGTAGAAGTTGGCGCTGTCGGCTGTGGAGTACCACCAGGCCGTGAACAGCATCGCCGGGAGCCCCAGGACGAACAGGACACGTCGCGCCACTGCGAGCACAGTCATCGTCAGCGTCCTTCCTTGCGTACGGACGGGTGCCAGGCCAGCGCCCGGCGTTCGACCGACCGGGCCACCAGGTTGATCCCGACTCCGAGAAGGCCGGTGACCAGCACCAGGGCGTAGACCTGAGGCACGGCGCCGGAGGTCTGTGCGACAGCTATCTCGTTGCCCAGACCCGGGGCGCCGATGATCAGTTCGGCGGTGATGGCGAGCACCAGCGCCACGGCGGCGGCGAGGCGTATCCCCGTCATCACGTACGGCAAGGCGGTGGGCCACAGGATGTACCGGATCCTTCTCCAACGGCTCAGGCGGTAGCTGCGGGCCGTTTCGTCCGCGACGGGGTCGAGGTCCTGGACTCCGGCCAGTACCTGGACGAGGACCTGCCAGAAAGAGGCGTACACCACGAGCAGCAGGGTGGACCTCAGGTCGGTCCCGTAGAGGAGGACGGCAACGGGGATCAGGGCGACGGACGGGATCGGCCTCAGGAACTCGATGGTCGAGGCCGTGGCCGCCCGGAGCACCGGGACGGAGCCGATCAGGACTCCGAGCACGACGCCGGCGCAGACAGCGATCGCCAGGCCCAAGGCCCAACCCGTGAGGGTGTCTCCCAGAGCGGCCCAGAACGCGGTGTCGTCGAGCATGCCCCCCAACGCGCCGCCAATGGACGTGGTCGGCGGGAGGAACTCACGCGAGACCAGACCGCTGTACGGCAGCACCTCGAGCAGGACAAGGAAGCCGACCAGGCCGGCCAGCCCCGCCAGCGGCGTCCGGGCCCGGTGGAGGCGCCCGCGACCGGGCGCAGCGCTCGGGCCGCCGGACCGCCGGCGGGCCCGAGCGAAGGCGGAATTAGTTGGTGATGTCATGAGAACAGGGCGTCGAGGTCCGGCTTCTTGCTGAAGATGCCATCCTTCTCGCCCAGCTCAGCGAGAGTCGCCAGAGAGTCCCGATTGATCTTCTCTGGCCAGACCGGCAGAGTCAGCGACTTGCCGAGTGACGGGTCGATCTTGGTGTACGTGCCGAGCACCTTCCGCACCTCATCCGGGTGGCCGGCGGCGTACTTGAGCGACTCGGTCATGGCCGCTTTGAACCGCTTGACGAGGTCGGGGTTCTCCTTGATGAGCTGTTCCGAGGTGAAGTAGGCGGCCACCGTGAGGTCGGGGGCCGTGTCGACGAAGTTCGACGCCACGACACGGGCTCCCTTCGAAACCGCGATGGACAGCGCAGGCTCGACCATCCAGGCAGCGTCGACCGTGCCGTCGTCCAGCGCAGCGGGCATCTGGTCGAAGGGCAGCTCGACGAACTTGATGCGCTTCGCATTGCCACCGGCCTTGCGCACCGACTCGCGCACGGTGGTGTCGCCGATGTTCTTCAGCGTATTGACGGCAACCTTGCGGTCGGCCAGGTCCTTGGCGGACTTGATCGGGCTGTTCTTCTTGACGGCAACGCCGCTGAAGTCGGCTTCGGCCTTGCCCGTCGAGGCGTTACCACTGGCCACTGCCTTGAGCGGGACGCCCTTGCTCCCGGCGATCATGAGGGAGGTGACGTTGCTGAACCCGAACTGGAACTGCCCGCTCACCACGCCGGGCACAATCGCCGCGCCGCCCTGCCCACTCTCGAGAGTCAGGTCGATGCCACGGCTGCTGAAGAAGCCCTTTGCCTTGCCCAAATAGATCGGTGCCACATCGACGATCGGGATGACACCGACCTTGACCTTCGCCATGTCGCTCGGCGGCGACGAGTCGCTTCCCGAGGGACCTGTGGCCCCGCAGCCAGCCAGGACGAGGACAGTCGCGGTAGCCACGGCAAGCCCGACAAGTGGTCGGCGCATAACGCCTCCTGAGTGTGACGGTCGACGGGGTCGACGGAGAGGTACACGATGGTTCATGTAGTGAACTTAAGTCCATCAGATGAACGAAACGAACCGTATGACCCCACGACTGACACGTCAATGGGCCTGACTGGAAAAGTGTGCATCGTGCGAACTGAAGTTCACAATAGAGAGACATTGACAGCTCCGGAGGTTCGGCATCACACTCGGGCGCTAAACGAACAGAAGTTCACTGAGCGAACTCACGCCGTGCGTCGCTCCACTGGCGACGAGCCCGTCTACGACACCGAAGGCCTCTGACCACTCCCATGGCACTCAGATCCCCGGCGACACACCCTCGGCGCCCCCACATCTGTCCGCCCGGCGGACCCGCGACAGCACCCACCGCACCCGTAGCCGAGACCGGCACTCCGGCGGCACTCCAGCAGCTCGGTTGTGAGGTCCGCGACCACCGGACGGCAGCTGCCATGGCACGCGCGCCGCTGACGACGGGATGACAGACGGGTACCAGCTTCACCCGTCGTTTTTTCCTGTCCGGCATGACCGCGGTCTCCGCCGCGTCCCTCGTGGCCTGCTCGGAGACGACGGAGAGGCCCAAGGCGTGGTCGAGGGCGGGAACCTCAGAGGACTTGGAGCATGGGACGGTGGCCGTCGGGGTCATGCCCTTCGTCGACTGCGCCCCCTTTCATCTGGCGGTGCGCGACGGGCTCTTCAAGGTTCCATTCCCCGACATGGCAGGCGCCCTGAGGGAAGGCCACGTCGACGCGGCAGTCATGGTCGATCCGTTCATCACCGAGGCGCAGCGCGCCCTGAGGGTCGAACAACTGGGGGACGCCACGAGCGGGCCCACGGAGAACCTGCCGATCGCGGGTTATGCCTCCAGTGCCTCATGGGTCGCACGCAATCCGGCCACAGCTGCAGCATTCACCCGAGCCATGAAGCGGGCGCAGCAGACGCGCGCCGATCGGGCCGTGGTCGCCGCGATCCTGCCGACGTACACGCAGATCGACAAGCGGACGGCTTGGTTCGTGAACGTCGGCGCCTTCCCCGCTTCCGTCAACCCGATCCGGATCCAGCGGGTCGCCGACCTGATGCGGCGCTTCAGCGTTCTCAGGAGCAGATTCGACGTGACCGTGATGATCGGCTGAGCGAGAAACCACGCTCAGGATGAGGCCGACGGACAAGACGAGCGCGAGGACTGGCGCCGCGACCCACGTCACCCGCCACGGCAGGCCCGCGAAAATCTCCATCGAGGCCGACCTCGCCCATGCGTTGGAGGTTGGAGGCAGAGCGGGACCTGACCGCCCGCCACTTCGCCTCCTACCGACTCAAGGTCGATCCAGCCAGGCCTCGCCGCGACGTCGACTAGCGGATGACGTCGACGAGCGGATAAGGAAGGTCGCGGATGGACGTTCGCCTCTCTCGAATGCGAAACGGGCCAGGTGGGTTTCGACATGACCACACTGGCGGTTCGGTGCGGCGAGTGGCTGCCCCGGCCGTGCGCACCGAACTACGGGGAGTTCTGTGGCGGTGAAGATTGTCCTCGGCAACTCCCCCTGCCCGCGGCGCCCGCCGCGGGCAGGGGCGGTGACCCCACGCCGATGACCTCCTCGTCCACCAGAATCCCCTGGTCGGCGGCATTGACAGCCCGTGGAGGGCGGCGCAGACTGAAGCAATCATTATGAAAAAAAGTTCACTAAGCGAACTAGACACCGCTCCCCGCTGCGTCGGCGACTCACTCCCCATGAGATCCATGAACACGACACTCTGCCGGGGTCACACGACCTTCGCGTTGCCACCCACGGCGGCCGCGGTTGCCGGAACCCGCCGCGCCGTGCTGGACACCCTCATCGAGTGGGGTCTCCCCGAGGAGAGGGAACTGGCATACACGCTCGGCCTCATCGCATCCGAGCTGATCACCAACGCCGTCACACACGCCGGCACGCTCACTCCGAGCATCTTCGTCTTCCTCGAGGTCGATGATGACGGAACGCTCGAGCTCGGTATACGCGACAACCACAACACCTGTCCGCAGCCGCAGGCATCGTCCCCTGATGCCACCGGGGGCCGCGGTACGGCCATAGTCGACGCACTGCTCACCGAACTGGGTGGGCATCTGGCAACGGAACAGCACCCGAGCGGCAAGACCGTCTGGGCCCGCCTGCCGGGCTTGCTCGCCTGACCGGTTCCCATCCCTGTGGCCGCTCCCGGGAACGGCATGCCAAAGTGGGCCCTGGATCGGCCCGATGCCGACCCAGGCCCCCGCCGTACGGTTACCTGCGCAGGAGCAGGACCAGCCCGGCGACCAGCAACCCCAGCACCACCGCTGCGATGCCGAACACCAGACGGTGCGTGCGCAAGCCCGGCACGAAACGGTCCAGCGCGCAGCGGCCCGGGCCGGTGAGAGCAAGAGCCGCAGCGGCGGTGATGAGCAGCAGCTCGTACTCCATACCCTTCGGGACGAAGAAGCCACCGCCCCACTTGACCGCGAGCGCGTTCACCATGGTGCCGACCACGGCCGCGGCTGCCAGTGGGGTGAGCAGTCCGGCGGCGAGGCCGATGCCGCCCAGGGTCTCACTGAGGCCGGCCACGGCGGCCATCACCTTGCCCGACGGGTAACCGCTCATGGTGAAGAACTGGCCGGTCCCCGCCAGGCCACCGCCGCCGAACCAGCCGAACAGCTTCTGGCAGCCATGGGCGGCCATGGCCAGCCCGAGGGTCAGACGGAGCAGCAGCAGGCCCGCGTCATACGCATGCACCGTGGCGGCATACCTGGGCACGGCGGCACGGTCGTCGGAGGACGCTGTGAGTGTTGCAGCAGAATGGGGCATGACGAGGTGGTCTCCAATCATCCTGGGACAGGGCACGGGTGCGGCTGCCGCGTGTGATTCCGGTCGGGCCGATCTGGATGGACCGCTGGCCATGCCCATCCAGAAACTATTGATCACGCTCCGCTGGGCGCGCCCAGCTCGTTCCCGGCCGCCAGCAGCGAACGGCCAGTGGCTCGCGGGCAGTCGGTACCCCCGTGCCGGGGCTCACGCCTCGTGCTGGATCTGTGAGATGGGCAGACCCACATAGTTCTCGGCCAGCTCCGCGGCGGCGTGCCGGGAGGCGGCCACGCGGTCGAGCTGGGCGAGCTGCAACCGGGTCTCGAACGGGGGCTGTTCGGGGTCGGTGTGCAGGGTCGTGGTCATGAAGTACGAGAAGTGCTCGGCCCGCCACACCCGGCGAAGGCAGGTGTCGGAGTATGCGTCGAGCAGGTCGCTGGAAGCGGTTTCCTTCAGCTGAGCGAACGCCCGGGCGAGGACCACGACGTCGGCGACGGCCAGATTGAGGCCTTTGGCGCCGGTGGGCGGGACGATGTGGGCCGCGTCCCCGGCGAGCAGAATCCGGCCGAAGCGCATCGGCTCGGTGACGGAACTGCGCATGGGCAGCACCGACTTGTCGGTGATCGGACCGCGCTCCAGCTTCCAGTCCCCGTCGATGGCGAACCGCGCGTCGAGTTCGTCCCAGATGCGCTCGTCGGACCAGTCGGCCGGGTCCGTGCCGTTGGGGACCTGCAGGTAGAGGCGGCTGACGGTGGTGGATCGCATGCTGTGCAGGGCGAAACCGCGCGGCGAGTGCGCGTAGATCAGCTCGTCGCAGGACGGCGGCACATCGGCGAGGATGCCGAGCCAAGTACGGGTAAATCCGCTCGTAGTCCCTCCGGGAGACGGCCGGGATCGCGGTCCGCGTCACGCCGTGGAAGCCGTCGCAACCGACCACGTAGTCGCAGGTGAGGACCTGGTCGCGGCCCTGGTGGGTGAAGCGGACGAGGGGAAGGTCGGTGTCCGCGCCTTCGACGGCCGTCACCTGGGCCTCGAAACGCAGCGGCGTGCTCTCCCGCTCGTGGAGGGCTATCAGGTCCTTGACGACCTCCGTTTGCGCGTAGACCCACACCCGTCGGCCGCCGGTGAGGGAGGGGAAAGTCCACGCGGTGGGAACGGCGGTCGAAGCGCAGTTCGATGCCGTCGTGCACGAGACCTTCGCGTTCCAGCCGCTCCCCCGCGCCGCAGGCGCGAAGCGCGTCGACGGTCCCCTGCTCCAGGATGCCCGCACGCTGACGGTGCTCGACGTAGTTGCGGTCCCGACTCTCCAGGATCACGCAGTCGATGCCGGAGCGGCGCAGCAGGCAGCCGAGCAGCAGCCCGGCCGGGCCGCCACCGATGATGCCGACGGTGGTGTGCATCAGTGTTCTTCCTCCTCGAGCGTGCGCTGGGCGACAGCGAACGCGGTGTTGGCTGCGGGGACTCCGCAGTAGACGGCGGTCTGCAGCAGGGCAGCCGCGATCTCCTCCGGACTCAGGCCGTTGTTGACGGCGGCGCGGACGTGCATGGCCAGCTCATCGTGGTGGCCGCGGGCGACCAGCGCGGTGAGGGTGATCAGGCTGCGTTCGCGGCGGGAGAGTGTCGGGTCGGTCCAGATCTCGCCCCAGGCGTAGTCGGTGATGAAGTCCTGGAAGCGTGCGGTGAAGGTGGTGGTCCGCTGCTGGGCGTCGTCGACATGGGCGTCGCCGAGCACCTCGCGGCGCACCGCCATGCCGGCGGCGTGCCGGGTGTCGTGGTCGGCGGGGACCGCGTCGGCACCGAGGTGGACCAGGAGGGCGGCGGTGACAGGTGCGGGACGCTCCACTCCGGCAAGGTGAGCGGCGCCGCCCACCTCGAGCAGGCCGGCACCGGGGATGCGGTCGGCCAGGAGGCGGGCGTGCTCGGGCGGGGTCGCCGGATCCTCCCGCCCGGCGACGATCAGCGTGGGCGCAGTGATGCGGTGCAGCTGGTTCACCAGGTCGTATGCGGCGAGCGCGTCGCAGCAGGCGGCGTAGCCGGTGTTGTCGGCGCTGCGCAGGTCAGCGCGGAGCTGCGCAACGGCCGGGGAGCCGCTGCTCGCGTAGGCGCCGGTGAACCAGACGGTCGGGACGACGGCTTCGGTGCCGTTGGCCCGGACCAGCGTGGCACGTTCGTGCCAGTATTCGGGCTCGCCGAAGCGCGCGGACGAGCAGATCATCGCCAGCGAAGCGATCCGCTCGGGATGGTGCACCGCGAGCCAGGCGCCGACGGCTCCGCCCAGGGAGATCCCTGCATAGGCGAACCGGTCGAGCCCCAGGTGGTCGGCGAGGGCGAGTACCGGTGCTACGAGGTCGGCGACGGTGGTCGCGCCGGGCTCGGTACTGGGCAGGACGTTGGCGGGGGTGCCGCCGTGGCCGGGCAGGTCGTAGCGGATGACCCGATGGGCGCGCGCGAGCTCCGGGACCTGGGGGTCCCAGACGGCGAGCGAGGTGCCGACCGACGGGCCGAGCAGCAGCGGAGGCGCGCCGGGCGGCCCGTCGATGCGGTGGTGGAGGAGCGGAGCGGTCATGGTGACGGATCGGCTTTCAGGGGACGGTTCAGGCCGCGGTCGGTGAGCGCGGCGGCGGAGCCCGTATATGCGGCGGGGTCGGCGAGGTCGCGGAGCCGCTCTTCGCCGATGCGGCCCTTCAGGGCGGGGTCGTCTGCGAGCACGTCGGCGAGCCGCAGGCCGTCCTCGGCGGCCCGGCGGGCGGCGTCGGTGAGCAGCCGCCGGGCCTCGCCGCGGCCGATCAGGGCAGTGAGGGCCGCGGCGAGACGTTCAGAGATGACAAGCCCGCCGGTGGCATCGAGGTTGGCGCGCATCCTCTCCGGCCGGACGCACAGCCCAGCGGCGAGCTCTGCGGCGGCCCGTGCGGCGCCGCCGACCAGGCGCAGCGCCTCGCGCAGCGGCTGCCACTCGGCGTGCCAGGCCCCGGCGGGCCGTTCGTCCTCGGCAGCCATGGAGGCATACAACACACAGGTGAGCGAGGGAAGTTGGCGGGCGGCGGAGGCGATCAACGCGGAGCGTACCGGGTTTGCCTTGTGCGGCATGGCCGATGATCCTCCGCCCGTGCCCTCGGCGACTTCGGCGATCTCGGTGCGGGAGAGCACCAGCACGTCGGCGGCGAGCTTGCCGAGCGCACCCGCAGTGAATGCCAGCGCGGCGGCGAGGTCGGCGATCGGGGCGCGCAGCGTGTGCCAGGGCAGACGCGGTTGGGCGAGCCCGGTTTCGACGGCGTAGGCCTCGAGCAGCCGCAGGCCGATCCCGCTGCTGTCCAGCCCGTCGGCTTCGGCGTAGGCGTGGAACGCTGCAAGCGTGCCTGCCGCACCGCCGAGTTGGGCGGGGAGGCTGTCCCGTGCCGCGGACAGCCGGTCGTGGGAGTCGAGGAGGAGGCTGTGCCAGCCGGCCGCCTTGAGCCCGAAGGTGGTGGGGACGGCGTGCTGCGTGAGAGTACGCCCAGCCATCGGCGTGCCACGGTGTGCCGCGGCGAGTCCGGCGAGCGCTGCCGCCGTGTGCTCGAGGTCGCCCAGGACCGGCCCGAGGGTACGCCGGGCGACCAGCATGGTCGCCGTGTCGAGGATGTCCTGGCTCGTGGCTCCCCGGTGCACGAAGGGCGCCGCCTGCGGGTCCTGGGTCGTAACGGCCGCGGTCAGATCGGCGACCAGGGGAATCACCGGGTTGCCGCTCAAGCGGGCGCGCAGTGCGAGGTCGCGTGCGTCGAAGCCCCCGGCCCGCGCGGCCGAGGTCACCACCTCGGCCGCCGAGGCCGAGGCGAGACCGACGACGGCTTGGGCGCGCGTCAGCGCGGCCTCCGCGTCGAGCATGGCCTGGAGGAAGGCCGCATCACCGGTGGCCTCTTCGGCGCCCGAACCGACGCGGACCGGGGAGAGCAGGCCGAAATCAGCTGCGGAATCAGGCTGGTTGTCAGGCGAAGTCAAGGAAGACCGTCTCCTCGTGCGTGTCGGCCCCCTGCAGGTGGATGTCGAAGCGCAGCTGCCGTTCGTCCTCCGGGGCGGCGATGAGCGTGGTGCGCCGCCTCGGCTCGAGAGCGGACAGCAGCGGGTCGTTCGGGGCGTCGGCGAGGTAGGCGCGGGTGAACAGGTGGTGCAGCAGGCCGCGGGCGAAGACGCACACCGACAGGTAGGGCGCTCCTCCCGGCGGCAGCGTGCGGAGGGTGTAGTGCCCGTCGGCGTCGGTGGGAACGCGGCCGAAGCCGGTGAAGTCCGCCCCGTGGCGGCCTATCACGGCGCCGGTGACCGGATCGCGGCGCAGCGTGCCGGGGGCGCCGGTGCGTGAGCCGTCCGGGGCGGGCTGCCAGAACTCCAGCAGCGCGTCGGGGACCGGGTTGCTCGCGCCGTCGTAGACCCGCCCGTGCAGAGTGATCGCGTCCGGCCCGGCGGGGGCGATGTCGGCCCCGCCGGTGAATGGCAGCGCGTAGCCGAAGAACGGGCCGACGGTCTGCGAGGCGGTGGGGGGCAGCGCGGAGGCGCGGCGTGCGGCGCCTCCGGCGAAGGTGGTGGTGGGAGCAGGACGGGACATCAGCGGCCCTCCTCGATCCAGGTGGCGGCGGGGCCGTCCAGGACGATGTCCCAGCGGTAGCCCAGTGACCACTCCGGTACCGACAGGGCATGGTCGTAATCGGCGACCAGTCGTTGCCGGGCGGCCTCGTCGGTGACCGACTGGAGGATCGGGTCGTAGAGGAACAGTGGATCACCGGGAAAGTACATCTGCGTCACGAGCCTTTGGGTGAACGCCGTACCGAAGAAGGAGAAGTGGATGTGCGCCGGGCGCCAGGCGCCTGTGTGGTTGCGCCACGGGTAGGCGCCAGGCTTGATCGTCGTGAAGTGGTAGCGGCCCTCGTCGTCGGTCAGGCAGCGGCCTGCGCCGGTGAAGTTGGGGTCCAGCGGAGCGGGGTGCTGGTCGCGCTGGTGGGCATAGCGGCCGGACGCGTTGGCCTGCCAGATCTCCACCAGCTGGCCGCGTACCGGTCGTCCGTCCCGGTCCAGGACCCGGCCGGTGACGGTGATCCGCTCGCCCAGTGGTTCCCCGTTGTACCGGCGCGTCAGGTCGGAGTCGAGCTCGGTGATGTCGGTGATGCCGAAGACCGGTCCCGTAAGCTCCACCGCTTCCGGGTCGTTCAAGGTCACCAGCGGCTGCTTGGGATGGCGCAGGAGGCTGCTGCGGTAGGGCGGGTAGCCGCGGGACGGCTGGTGCTGCGCAGGCGCGCCGTCAGCGCGGCGCTTGACGTACGCCGCGCGCGCGTCGGCGATCTCGGCGCTGATCTGCTCCTGCGTCTCGGCGGCCGCTGGCCTGGCTGGGATGGTCACGGCGATCTACCTTTCCAGTACGAGGGCGAGGCCCTGGCCGACGCCGATGCACAGCGCTGCCATGCCCGTTCCGGAGCCCTTGGCGGCGAGCTGGTGGGCGACCGCGCCGGTGATGCGGGCGCCCGAGGCGCCGAGCGGGTGCCCGATCGCAACAGCGCCGCCGCGCGGGTTGAGGACGTCCGGATCGAGTTCGGGCCATTCGGCGAGGCAGCCGAGTGCCTGGGCGGCGAACGCTTCGTTGAGTTCGAAGACATCGAGGTCGATGAAGCCGCGGCCGGCCCTGGCGAGCGCGCGCTGCGCGGCCTCGACCGGGCCGAGGCCGAAGTACTGCGGCTGGATGCCGGTGACGGCCGAGGCGCGGACACGGGCGAGCGGCTCGCGGCCGGTGGCCTTCAGCCCCTCCTCGTCGACGAGAAGCAGGGCGGCGGCGCCGTCGTTGAGCGGGGAGGAGTTGCCCGCGGTGACCGTCCCACCCTTGCGGAAGACCGGCTTGAGTTCGGCAAGCGCCTCCATCGACGTACTGTCGCGGACGCACTCGTCCCGGATGAGTTCCGCGCCCTCGTAATGCACCACCTCGGCGTCGTAGGCGCCCTCCTTCCAGGCGCGGGCCGCCTTCTGGTGACTGGCGAGGGCGAAGGCGTCCTGCCGCTCGCGGGTGATGTGGTGCTTTTCGGCGATGAGCTCGGCGCCCTCACCGAGGCTCACGGTCCACGCGCCGGGCATCGCCGGGTTGACCATGCGCCAGCCGAGAGTCGTCGAGTACAGCTCCTGGTGGCCGGCCGGAAAGGCCTTCTCCGGTTTGCGCAGGACCCACGGCGCCCTGCTCATCGACTCCACGCCGCCCGCCAATGCGATGGACGCGCTGCCGACGGCGATGGCGCGAGCCGCCTGGATGACAGCTTCCAGGCCGGAGCCGCAGAGCCGGTTGACGGTGGTGCCGGGTACCGTCACCGGCAGCCCCGCCAGCAGCACGGCCATCCGGGCAACGTCACGGTTCTCCTCACCGGCGCCGTTGGCGTTGCCGAAGAAGACGTCGTCGATCCGCGCCGGATCCAGCTGCGGGGTACGCGCCGCGAGGGACCGTACGACATGGGCCGCCAGGTCGTCGGGGCGCACACCCGACAGTGCACCGCCGTACTTGCCGATCGGGGTGCGTACCGCGTCCACCACGTATACGTCGCGCAGCGTCGTCATCGTCTTCCTTCAAGGGATCTGGTCAAGCGGTCTTGAGAACGGGCAGGGCTGTCAGTTCGTCCTCGGTGGGCAGGGCTGTCGTGCCGACGGCGCCGGATCTCCGGCTGCCCGCCCGTGGTGGCGCGCACCTGCCCGGCCGTGGCGCAGGATGGAGCTTGCGGTGAGGACGAGTTCGGCGGTGGGGCCCCGGCCACGCAGACCGAACCGCAGGGCCGCCCGGCCCGGAGCCGTGGCCGGCGGTGGTGGTGAGGATGCGGGTCAGGCCAAACTGCAGGTTGCACGGCCGGCCGACCCCTGGATGTCGGCGGGGAAGCCCGGGAGCGACGGTGTCGCGGTCGTGAATCAGGTCCGCGACAGTGCCGCGCAGGGAGCGGATAGAAGCCATGTCTCTCGTCGGTATCGTCGGTGTCGTCGGTGTCGTCGGTGTTCGCGATCAGGCGGTTCGCCTTGCGAACTCTAATTCATTATCATGGGACTGCAAGCTTGCTCTGGACATAAGGCCTTGTCAATGCCGGATTACCGATAGGTTCCGGTGAGATCCCGGACGGTGGGGAGCTCCTGATGACCACGACCGACACGCTGACGCCGCCGCAGGAGGCGGTACGCCCGCTGATCCGCGGACTCACTGTGCTCCGCGCCCTGGCCGCGGCCGGCGGGCGGCGCAGCGTCGGGGATCTGGTGCGCGACGCCGCTCTGGCCCGCTCGACCGTCGACCGGTCGCTCAGCACGCTGCAGCGGATGGGCTATCTACGGCTGGAAGGCCGGGATGCGGTACTCACCCCACGGCTGATGGAGGTCGGGAACGCCTACCTCGCCGCCTGCCGCCTGCCCGGCCTGCTCGGATCGTCGGCCGACCGGCTCGCCGACCGCCTGGACGAGTCGGTGTCGCTGGCCGTACCGGACGGGGACGGGGTGCGCTTCGTCCATCAGGTGCACCGGCGCCGCGCCATGTCGATCGCCTTCCGGATCGGCGACCTGCTCCCGGCCGAACGCTGCGCGCCCGGAGCGCTCTTCGCCGCGGACTGGGAAGCAAACGACTGGGACCGCTGGGAGCGGCGACGGGCTTCCGACCCGGAAGACACCCTCTTCCCAGTCGTACCGCCCGGCGACGGAAGCGCGGCCGCGTCTTTCGCCGACCGTACGGCCGCCGCCCGCGAGCGCGGCTGGTCACTGGACGACCAGCTCATCGAACCCGGACTGGTAGCCATCGCCGCACCGGTACGGGACGCCGACGGCCGAACGGTGTGCTCGGTGAGTGTGGTCAGCCACACCAGCCGGCACAGCCCGCAGTCGCTGCGCGAGGCAGTGCTGCCGCCGCTGCGCGAGACCGTCGGCGCGATGGAGGATGCCCTGCAACTACCGGTGCCCCCCGCCGGTCCCGCCGACGACGCAGCCGGCGCCGCCGCCTGGACTCGCGCCTCCAAGCAGGAACTCGGCCCGGAGTTCGTGGAGTCGCTCGCTCGCGGGCTCGCGGTACTGAGCGCCTTCACCGAGGGGCGCGAGGCGCTGCCACTCACCGCCGTCGCCGAGGCGACCGGCCTCGCCCGGGCCACCGCCCGCCGCGCCTTGATCACCTTGCAGCACCTCGGCTACATGACCTCGCACGACGGGCTGTTCAGCCCGACCCCGCGCGTGCTCGAGCTGGGCTTCCCGCAGCTGTCCAGGCTGACACTTCCCGAGATCGCCGAGCCGCACCTGGCCGAGCTGGTGGCCCGGGTGCACGACTCGGCGTCCATGGCCGTCCTGGACGGGGACGACATCCTCTACGTGGCACGGGTACCGACGGTCCGGATCATGAGCGTCGACGTCGCGCTCGGCTCCCGGTTCCCGGCGTACGCCACCTCCCTGGGCCGCGTCCTGCTCGCGGACCTGACCCCGGCCGAGCGGACCGCCCGGCTCGAGCGCGCCAGCCCCAAGCCGATCACCCGGCACACCATCACCGATCCACGCGAGCTGGCCGACGTACTCGACCGGGTCGACCGGGAGGGGCACGCACTGGTGGACGAGGAGCTGGAGGAGGGTCTGCGCTCCATCGCCGTGCCGGTGCACGACCGGACGGGGCGCGTGATCGCCGCCGTCAACGTCGCGCTTCACGCGGGGCGATACCCCGCCGAGCAGTCGCTCCGGGAACTGCTGCCGCATCTGCGGGAGGCGGCAGCAGCTGTTGAGGCGGACCTGCGGGTGGCTGGACGTTTCGCGCGGATTCGGAACGCATAACGACCTTCTGGGCACGCCCTCAGACGGCGGGTACACGGGTGAAGCGGCTGGCGATACGCAGATGGGCCTCAATGCGTTGCCGTGTACGGAGTTCCTGCAGAACGCACCGAGGCACTGTTCCGACTCGACGAAGTCCCGGCCGAGCTCCTGCTCGGAGACGGCGGACCACGCGGCGAGCCCTGAAGCCGGGACCGGCTCGGCGGGAGACGTCTGCCGCAGTTCGCCGGGACACCGACTCGTCGACTTCCTCGGCGAGCCGGTCGGTGAACGGGCCCAGCAGGCCGGGCAGGCGGAGGGCGGCCAGACAGGCGTTGCCCAGCTCCATGAGGCGGGGGGCGAGCTCGGCGTCGTGGTCGTCGAGCCGGACGTAGCCCATACGCGCCAGGGTGGCGGCGACCCGGTCGAGCATGGAGCGGGCGAGACCGGTGGCACGGACGAGTTCGCTGAGGCTCATATGGCCGCCGGCCTCACTGAGTTCGCGCAGCACAGAGATTCCGCGCATCAATGGGCTCACGGCCTCGGGCGGCCCGGCAGGCGTGGTCTCGGCCAGGGGCATGGATGACATCAGCTCTCCGGGTAGGGCCTTGGGCAACCGTAATCAGTGCCGCTGAGTGGTGATCGGGGGCCGGGGCGTGTGCCATTCGTGCGGTACCCGGCGTTGACATGCACGCCAGGCCTGGGCGACACTTGACACATAAGTGAACTTCAATTCACCTAGCGAACGATCTTCTGTTGAGTTTCGCCGTGTGCGACAAAGGACCCTCCATGGACAAGGTCAAACAGACCGCCGCCGAAGCGGTCGGTGACATATCCGATCATGCGTCACTCGCCGTGGGCGGCTTCGGCCTGAGCGGTGTGCCCCATGTATTGATCGAGGCGGTGTACGCGCACGGTGCCAGCGGCCTGAGCGTGGTCTCCAACAACTGCGGGGTGGACGGCAGAGGACTGGGCATTCTGCTCGCGGCGGGCCGGATCGCCCGGGTCACCGGTTCGTACATCGGTGACAACAAGGAGTTCGCCCGCCAGTACCTTGGCGGTGAGCTGGAGGTCGAGCTCGTGCCGCAGGGCACGCTCGCCGAGCGACTGCGGGCCGGGGGCTGCGGCATTCCCGCCTTCTACACCCCGGCCGGGGTGGGAACCCAGGTCGCCGACGGCGGACTGCCCCGGCGCTACGCCCCCGACGGATCGGCGGCGCTCGTCTCCCCGGCGAAGGAGATCCGTACGTTCGGCGGGCGTGATCACGTCCTGGAACACAGCGTCACCACGGACTTCGCGCTGGTGCGGGCTGCGAGGGGCGACCGGCACGGCAACCTCGTCTTCAACAAGGCCGCCCGCAACTTCAATCCGCTGGCCGCGATGGCTGGGCGGGTGACGATCGCCGAAGTGGAGGAGCTGGTCGAGCCGGGCGAGCTCGATCCGGATGCGATCCACGTACCCGGCGTCTTCGTCCAGCGCTTGATCGTCCTCACGCGTGAACAGTCCCTCGACAAGGGCATCGAACGGCGCACCATTTCCGCACCTGACGAACGAGGGACGGTACGAGACCGATGAGTTGGACCCGCGACGAAATGGCCGCCCGCGCCGCCGCCGAGCTGGCCGACGGCTCCTATGTCAATCTCGGGATCGGGCTGCCGACGCGCGTACCCAACTTCCTTCCCCAAGAGGTGAATGTGGTGCTGCACTCCGAGAACGGCATCCTCGGCGTAGGACCGTACCCTTTGGCGGACCGAGTCGACCCCGACCTGATCAACGCAGGCAAGGAAACCGTCAGCGTCCTGCCCGGCGCCGCGTTCTTCGATTCCGCCCTCTCGTTCGGAATGATCCGCGGGGGCCACATCGACGTCGCGATCCTCGGCGCCATGCAGGTGTCCGCGACCGGCGACCTGGCAAACTGGTCCATCCCCGGAAAGATGATCAAGGGCATGGGCGGGGCCATGGACCTGGTCCACGGCGCCCGCCGGGTGATCGTCCTGACGGACCACACCTCCAAGGACGGCTCTCCGAAGCTCGTCGAGGAATGCACTCTGCCGCTGACCGGCAGAGCGTGTGTGCACCGGGTCATCACCGACCTTGGCGTGCTGGACGTGACAGGCGACGGCCTGGTCCTCGTCGAGACCGCGCCCGGAGTCACCCCCGACGAGGTACTGGAGCGGACAGGGGCATCCGTCCGTGTCCCCTCCGCTCCCGAACCGCACGGGGGGCAATCATGACCGAACTGTCCGTCCGTGCGCGCCTCGGGAGTTGAAGCAGGTGTTGTCGCGGGCGGCCGACGAGGGCGTCGCGCCCGACGGCTCTGGTGAACCTCCCGGCCGCGGAGCCCGCCTTGGGGAGGGGGCCGCCGCGGCCCGGGACTCACCGTCGTCCGCGGCGGTTGCAGCGGCCGCTGCCGCCCACCCGACAGCGCGAACGCGCGATGAAGGGCTTCCGCAGCGTTGGCGGAGCGCAACGCTTCTCCCACATCACCCTGGCGAGCCGCTCGGTGTACATCGCGCCCTTCGGCGTTCCCGTACTCCCCGAGGTGTAGACGAGCATCGAGAGGGGATCCTCGTCGTCGCCGGGAATGTACAGCGGCACCTCGGGCAGGACCGCGCCGCAGTCGAGAACTTCCGACAGGGCGACGACCTCCACGTCCCGTCCAGCCTGGGTCAGGCTGTCGCGGGCGCCGGCGAATCGCTCCGCCTGGTCCTCGGCACGCGGGTGACAGTCGAACACGACCAGCCGCTGGACTGAGGGCGTGCGCAGGGACAGCTCGGTCGCGGCGTCCAGTCGCTCGATGCTCGCGGCGACGAGGAACGGCTCAGTCTCCGCCATGATGGACGTCAAGTTCTCGGTCGATGCACTGATCTGCAACGGAACGTTGACGGCGCCCAGATAGCCGCACGCAGGTCTAGTGTCGCGTAGTCCCGGCTCGTGAAGCCGAGGAGGGCCACACGGTCGCCCGCGACGAGAGGGCGCTGCGGGTGGTGGTGCCATTCGCCCGCCACCGCACGGACGCGGCTCCACAGCTGACTGTAGGTGGTCATTTCGTAGCGCGGCAGCAGACGGGCCGAAACGCGCCCGGTCCGGGCGTCCCGCACGAACTCCCTCGCACGCTCACCGACTGCGGGCCGGTCCTGATAGCGCTCAAAGGCATGTGCCATGACTTGCGCGAGTCGCACTGTGATCTCCGCGTCGCATAGTTGGCGGACTTGTCTGGAGACAGTCGGCCTGTCGGCCTGCGGCTTCGCCTCGCCGGGCGTCGCAGGCCGTTTCTCCGGGGCGTGGCGTTCTACGGGCGCTGTGCAGTCAGCGGGTGTTACGGAACCCGGTGCTCCAGGTGGCGATTTCAGCCGGGCCTGTGCACGGATCGGCAAGGGAGCATCACCCCACGCCGGGGTTCGTATAAAGCGTCCCCTCGGACCAGATGTAACGAGTCCCGCCCCACCTGGCCGCTGACTCGACGTCGGGAAAGAAACCCCGTCCCTCAAGGTTGGCGCTCGTGTTGCACAGCACAGGTACTCCGCTGATTTCCGCGTAGGCAGCGAGGATACGGGCGGTGTCGGTGTCCTGAGTGGACGCGATGGTCTGGAGCCGAGCGGTGCCGTCCAGGTGAACGACCGCCGGGACGCGTTCGGCCCAACCGGGCCGCATGCGGTGCTCGAAGATCATGTAGGGGTCGGGCGTGCCGGGGGCGAAGACCTCCGGCGCGCGGTCCTCCAGGCAGATGGGCGCGACGGGCCGGTACGAGGCTCGGTTCTTGATGTCGTTGAGCCGGTCCTTCATCCGGGTGTCGGTCGCGGGCGCCAGGATGCTCCGGTTGCCCAGAGCGCGCGGGCCCAGCTCCGCCCGGCCGGAAAGGACTACCACCGGTTCACCCTCGGCGTGCAGTAGGGCGGCCAGCTGCCGTTCGTCACAGGGCTGCGCCCGCCACCCGTCGGGAAGTGTGCCAGTGGTGATCCGCGGTCCGCTGTAGACATCCCACTCCAGCGCCGTCCGGCCGCGCCGGAACATCTCACAGGCCGCTGTTCCGATCGCCGCCCCCGCGTCGTTGGGGAAGGGCGGGACAAAGACCTCCTGGAAGACCTTGCTGGCCCGAATCGCGGTGTTCCACTTGATGTTGAGCGCGCAGCCGCCGCCGAGCACCAGGTTGTGGCCGCCGTCCGGGAAGCGGCTCCGCACCGCCGTGGTGAGCCGCTCGAGCAGGTTGTGGCCGATGTAGGCCTGATAGGTGGCGATGAGGTCCGCGTTGGACAGGTCCGGCATCAGCTCGTCCCGGTTCGCGGCGACCTTGTCGCCCAGCACGCCCACCTTGTCGACGGGAATGTCGCGGAACTCGGCCATGAGGTCGTCGAAGACGGCGAACGCACCGGTCTCGACCCGGCCTTTGGCCGCGTACGCCATGGCCTTCCCCGCGACGGAGAGGTGTTGGCGGATGTACTTGTCCGACGTAACGTCGTCGGTGTTGAGCAAGTACGGTTCGAACCGCGAGCAGAAGGCCGCGAAGCTGCCTCCGAAGACGGGCATCAGGGCCTCGACGAAGGTGACTTCACGGGTCGCGGCCCGCACCTGGTAGAGGCGTGGCGTGATGATGCCGTCCCAGACCACGGCGAACGCGTCTTCGCCCCTGGCGGCGAACGGGCTTGAGCAGTATGTGCCGATGAGATGGTTGGCGACGTGGGTGTAGCTGGCGTAGTTGTCGAAACCGTGGCCGCTGAAGATGCGGCGTTGCAGCGGCCCGTCGCCGCCAGGGCTCTCGACGTACGGTGCGACCCGGAACTGTACCGGCAGGCCGCCGGCGTTCACCTTGACGGCGGGCTCGCCCGCGGCGTCTTTCGTGTACCAGCCGTCGACCACGAATTGGTCAATGTCAGCGGGTGACAGACCCTCTGCGGCGAGGATCTCAGTCACGCGTTCCAGGTCTCCGAGGGAGCTGTAGCGTTCGCCGTTGTTCAGCTTCTCGATCTCGTAGCTGAAGAGAAGGCGACCACCTTCGATGACGGCAACCCCACCGTCGTGCGATGCCTTAATCCCGCATATGAGCATGTGGTCAGCCACACCTTTCTGGCCGCAGAGCAGCCGGGAATCCGGCAGTCACATCAGAAGGCGGACAGAATCGGGCAACTCGACGCACGTCATGCAGATGCCCTGCCGTCCGACATCGAAAACGAATACGTCACCCACTCCAAAAGGGTTCCTGACGCAATATTCAGGAAGCGTCAGGAAGTACCCTGAACACGTCACACCCCCCAGCGTCCAGGGAATTCCATTCACGCGCCATTAGCGGCAGTTCAGCCGTACCGGCAGTGAGTGGAGCCCGCGAATGATCGTGCTGTTACGCCACCGCAGTTCCTCGGGGTCGACCGCGAGCCTCATGGCGGGGAACGCGTCGAGCAGGGCGTCGAACGCCGCCCGCACCTCCACCCTGGCCAGCGGCGCCCCGAGGCAGTGGTGGATGCCATGTCCGAAGGCCAGATGGCCGCCGTCAGTGGGCCTGCGGACGTCCAGCGAATGCGGATCGCCGAAGCGCTGTGGATCACGATTGGCGGAGGCAATCGCCAGCAGCACGAAGTCGCCGGCCGGGATCTCGACGTCACCAATGGTCAGGGACTCCGTCGCACACCGGAAGGAGGCGTGCTTCAGCGGGCTCTCCAGCCTCAGGAATTCCTCGACCGCGCCGGGGAGGAGGGAACGGTCCTCGCGCAGTGCCTCCCATTGGTCCAGGTTCCGCATCAGGTGGAGCGTGCCGTTGCCCAGGGCGTTGAGGGTGGTCTCGAAACCGGCGATGAACAACAGGTAGGCCATCGAGACCAGTTCGGTCTCGGTCAGCTGGTTGTCGACGTCGTGTGCCGAGACCAAGGCGGCGAGCACGTCGTCAGTGGGCACGCGGCGTTTGCGCTCGATGAGTTCGCCGAGATACTCGACCACCTCGGTCGTGGCGGCGGCGGCCGCTTCGGGGGAGTCGCCGGAGACGAGCGCCTTGGACCAGGACTTGAAGTTCTCCTGCTCCTCGATCGGCACACCCAGCAGCAGACAGATCACCCGGATCGGCAGCGGAAACGCGAAGGCGTCTAGCAAGTCCACCGTGTCGTCGTCCGAGAGGGCATCGATCAGCCCGCCGGTGATCTGCTCGATCTCCGGCCGGAGCACTTCGACAGCGCGGCTGGTGAAGGCCCTGCTCACGAGCTTGCGCATCCGGGTGTGGTCCGGCGGGTCGGAGTTCAGCATGTGGCTGGCAATGACCGGTGAGAAACCGGCACGTCTGTTGTTGTCCGGCTCGTTCTGCGCGAACAGCCTGTCCATCCTGTTCAGATCGGTGCTCAACCGGGGATCCGCCAGTGCGGAGCGCACCGCCTCGTATCCGGTGATGAGCCAGACCGGTTGCCCGCCGCACACGGGGACTCCGGGGGGCATCTTCACCCGGTGCGTCGTGCCTTCGGCGCTGAGCTTTGCGTACACCGAGTAAGGGTCCTGCACGAACGCGTCGTCGAGTTCCAGAGGGGGGGAATCCTGATCCATGGGCGCATCCTCGAAAATGTTGTTGGTTTCACGCGCCGAACGAGGCGTGAGAATTGCCGTGACTTGCGCTCCAGGCCGCGGCATTCACCACTGCGTCCGGCGCCCCGACACCGGTTGCTCCCGGGTTGAACATCTCGGCGACCAGGAAGGCCAGGTCAAGCGCCTGGCCTCCGTTGAGGCGCGGGTCGCACGCCGACTCGTAGCTGCGGTGCAGGTCGTCGAAACCCAGTTCGGCGCCGCCGCCGACGCACTCGGTCACGTCCTCGCCGGTCAGCTCCACGTGCAGTCCGCCGGCGTGGGTGCCGAGCGCCTCGTGCACCTCGAAGAAGCCGGCGACCTCGGCGAGGATGTCGTCGAACCGCCTGGTCTTGTGCCCGCTGGGCGCCTCGAAGGTGTTGCCGTGCATCGGATCGCACACCCACAGCACGGGCGCGCCGGAAGCCGTGACCTTCTCCACGAGCTCCGGCAGCAGGTGCCGCACGCGGTGCGCCCCCATGCGCACGATGAACGTCAGCCGGCCCGGCCGTCGGTCGGGGTCGAGGCGGTCGATCAGGGCCAGCGCCTGCTCGGGCGTGGTGGCAGGGCCCAGCTTCACCGCGATCGGGTTGTCGATGGTCGCGAAGTAGGCGACGTGGGCGCCGTCGAGCTGTCTGGTGCGGTCGCCGATCCACAGCATGTGGCCGCTCCCCGCATACCTTCGGCCGGAACGCGGGTTGTAGCGGGTCAGCGCGGCCTCGTAGTCGAGCAGCAGTCCCTCGTGGCTGGCGAACAACTCCGCGGTGCGCAACGGATCGCCGCCGCCGCACGCGTCTTTGCAGGACAGTGCCTGGCCGATTCGACTGGCGAGTTCGTTGTAGCGTTCACCGGAGGGCGAGCGTGAGACGAAGTCCTGGTTCTCCTTGTGCAGTCGGCGTAGGTCGGTGCCGCCACGGGCAAATGCGCGTATGACGTCCAGGGTGTAGCGCGAAGCGTCGTACATCCGAAGTAGCCGGGCCGGGTCCGGCCGTCGTTCGGCCTGGCTGAAGCCGATGCCGTTCACCGCGTCGCCCCGGTAGACCGGCAGCGTGCGCCCGTCGACGGTCTCGGTCGGACGGGATCGGGGCTTCGCGTACTGCCCGGCCATCCGGCCCACCTTGACCACCGGCACCGCTGACGCGTACGTCAGGATCACGGCCATCTGCTGCAGGAGGCGCAGTTTGCGGTGAATCGCATGCGTCGAGAGACAGTCGAAACGTTCGGCGCAGTCGCCACCCTGCAGCAGGAACGCTTTGCCCTCTGCCGCCTCGGCGAGTCGTGCGGTGAGCGTGTCGCATTCCTGCGGCGTGACCAACGGGAGCAAGGCTGCCAGGTGATCCGCCACGTCGCCGAGCTTGGCCAGGCTCGGCCACTCCGGCCGCTGGTGGGCGACGAGTGTCCGCCAGTGCGCGGCGGCTTCGCCGGTGAGGGTCAACATGATCTCCGTCCGCTTCCCATGGCTCAACGGTGCGGGGCGGTCAGCTCTGGACCATCTCGACGAGGTCGTGGCTGATGCCCAGGTCGTCGAGCAGCAGCTGCAACGGTCCGGTGTCCCGCGCGGGCACGGGACGGGACGCGGCCCACTCCCTCAGCTGACCGGTGTCGATCTCGAAGCCGCCCTGGGCCGCCACGGTCACCCAGGGGTCCAGGTCCGCGGAGCGGAACGCGGTCAGCCCGGTGACGAGTGCTTTGCGGAACGTCCGCTGCTGTGCGCCGTCCAGGTTCCGGTAGAGCGAGCCGCACAACTCGCGGAACACCACCGCGTGTCCGCTCTCGTCCCGCCGGTGCAGATCGGTGGTGATCCGGTTCATCGGCTGGATCTCCTGGGCGGTGCTGAGTGCGGAGAGGAACCCGCTGATCGTCGTCTCGGCGGCCAGGGAGAACGCGATGTCGACGATGTCGCGGTCGAGCCCGGACAGCCCGGTGCGGACCGCGTCCAGTCCCTGGACGACCGACCAGACGCCCGGCGCAAACCGCACGTCCGCCAGGTCGCGCCGCCTGCGGGTGACGCCGACGGCGTTGTGGCACATCAGGATGTGATAGTGCTCATCGATGATCGTCTGGTGCAGGGCGTCGACGGCGAAGTCGTCGCGGCGGACGGGGATCCGTTCCTGGAGCATCAACCGGCAGGCCGGCAGGATGATCTCGTCCTCGATGGCCGCGGTCTTGGCGTTGTACGCGATCCACGCCGCGGACAGGATGCGCTCGCGGGCGTCCCGGTCGAGCCGGTCGGCACCCGGCAGGCCCAGCACCGGGACGAGGTGTTCGGGGAAGTCCGGCAGCGCCGCGTCGAAATGACCGTCGAGGTCGAGCTCGTCCTTCTTGACGGCCACTCGCTTCCCCCAGCGGAGCGTCAACTGCACCAGCAAGTCACGCTCGTACTCGGGCACTTCACGTGCCGTAGTCATCGGGAAACCTCCTTCATGGGTTCACCACAGGAATCAGGGAGGCGCCGGCCGGAACGGCGAGCGCAGCCAGGCGCGACTGCCAGCGCTCGGCCACTGCGGCGTCCGTGTCCTGGAACCGGCCCAGCCCCTCGGTGACCGGCCGGATGCCGTGCAGGGCGTTCAGTGTCCAGACGGGCACGCCGGCGAGATCCGGTGCGGTGGCCTGCTCGGTGACGACCTGGTGCCCTGCCGTACCGGCGAGCTCGCCGAGCAGGGCGCGGGTGATCCCGGGGAGCAGGCCGGGGCCGGGTGATGGCCCGCACAGCATGTCGCCCCGCCACCAGACGATGCTCGTGGACGCCCCTTCGACCACGTGCCCTTCCGTCGAGACCAGCAGCGCCTCGTCAGCTCCCGCCGTGGCCGCGGCAGCGCGCAGGGAAGCCAGGTGGTCCAGGTCGGCGCCCTTGACGGCTGGCAGTCGACGACGGTCGGGTCCCGCCGCGGTCCACAACCGGACGGTCGCGGTGCGCGGTGGCGCGGGGCGCAGCCACATCCGCAGCCGCGTTCCCGACCCGATCTCCACGAGTTCGACGCGAGGAAACCATCGGCCTCGCGCGGGCAACGACTCGGCGACCGCCCGCAGGAACCGGTTCGTCTGTTCCGCTCCCGGTTCGGAGAACCGGTCGCAGGCCGAACCGAAGCGTTCGGCGTGCCGGTCGAGTCCCCGCACCCGCCCCTCGTCCACGAGCCAGGAGTCGATGACCAGCACCGTCCCGGCGGCGTCGGCCGTCGACCATCCGCCATCGGCGTCCCACCACCGGCGGACGCCCGGGGCGGTCGCTGTGCTCATCGCTGTGCTCATCGTTGGGAGCCGCCCACGTCCGACACCGCCGGCGCACGCCAGGCGCGGAGCGACGCTGCCGCCTTGAGCAGCATCTCCTCGTACTCTTCATGCGGGTCGGAGTCGAGCACGATCGCCCCGCCGGCTCCGATGGTCAACCGGTCACCGACGCGGACCGCGGTGCGGATCACGATGTTCAGGTCCGTGCCGCCGGAGAGGCCGAAGTAGCCGAGGGCGCCGGAGTAGACACCCCGGGCCTCCGTCTCCAAGCGGTCGATGATCTCCATGGTGCGCAGCTTCGGCGCCCCGGTCATCGACCCGCCTGGGAAGCACTGCCGGGCGCAGTCCATCGCGCTGACCCCGTCCTTGAGCCGTCCACGAACAGTGGAGACCAGTTGGTGCACGGTCTCGTAGCTCTCGACGGCCAGGTACGGGTCGACCTCGATGCTGCCCACCTCACACACCCGGCCCAGGTCGTTGCGCAACAGGTCGACGATCATCAGGTTCTCGGCCTGAGTCTTGGCGCTCGAGGCGAGGGTGGCAGCCAATTCGGCGTCGCGCACCGCGTCAGCGTCGCGAGGGGCTGTGCCCTTGATCGGCTTGCTGGTGACCGTGCGGTCTCTCTCAATGCGCAGGAACCGCTCCGGCGAGGAGCTGAAGACCGTGACGTCGCCGAGGCGTAAGAGCGCAGCGTACGGTGCCGGGTTCGCCCGGCGCAGCCTCAGGTAGAAGGACGTGTCGTCGTCATGGAACGGCATGTGCAACTTGTTGGTCAGGCAGATCTCGTAGCTCTCGCCCCGGTTCAGCTGCCGTCGACACTCCGTGATGTCCGCCAGGTACTGGCTCCGGCCGCGGCCGAGGTACTCCTCGGCATTCGGGGGCGGGCCGGCGGCAGGTTCGCGCGGCGGCTCGGCGTCGGCCGGGTTCAGGCCCATCAGGAGCGCGGACGTCCGTTCCACCCACTCCTGCGCGTCGCGCCGGGTCTTCTCGTCGTGGACGGCCACCAGGTAGGTCAGTCCCTCCTGATGGTCGACCGCGATGACGCGATCGGCGAACGTCCAGATGGCGTCCGGCGTTTCGGCGGTGTGGCGGGCCGTGGCCCCGCATTCGGCCTTGAGTTCGTAGCCGAAGTAGCCGACGTAGCCGCCGGTCAGGTCGAAGGGCAGGTCCGAGTCGGGGATGCGCCGTTCGCGCAGCCGCTGTTGGAGGACGTCGAACACGCTGCCGGTGACGATGTGGACGCCGTTCGCATCGCGCACTTCCACTGTCCCGCTGCCGGTGCGGTAGGTCAGGACCTCGCTGAGCGGACCTGACGTGTCGCCGAGGAACGAGAACCGGGACAGGCCTTCCTCCACCCGGCTGCTGTCCAGCCAGAAGCAGTACGGGATGTTGTCGAAGAGCTCGAGAAAAATGGCCTCGGAATCGGCAGCGGTCGACACGACCGTGCTGATGATTCCCAGTCCCTCGACCGCGCCGGGCGTGCCGTCGGACAGTGCGGTGACGGTGTCGGTGTCCGGGACGGATGGCCGTTGTCCGTGCTGCGTCCGGCGGGTCAGTTCGGCGAAGTTCTGCAGGATCTCACGCCCGTACTGGGAAGCGATCGACTCGGGGTGGAACTGCACGCCCCACTGCGGCAGATCGCGGTGACGCAGCGCCATGAGCACACCGTCGTCTGCCCACGCGGTGGCGACGAGTTCCTCGGGCAGGGGCTCCTGCACGCACAGCGAGTGGTAGCGAACCGCGACGAATTCACGCGGAATTCCGGCGAACAGCGGATCTCCCTCGTGGGAGACCTTGGCGAGGTGCCCGTGTTTCGGTTCGGGCGCGGCGACCACCGACGCTCCGGCCAGGTGCGCGATCATCTGATGGCCGAAGCAGACGCCCAGCACGGGCAGCGTGGTGCGGCGCAGCAGGTCGCCGAGGAGGCCGACGTCGCGGGGGTTCTGCGGCCGTCCAGGGCCGGGTGAGACCACGATGTTGCCGAAGTTCTCCAGCCGCAGGCTGGACAACATCGGATCGTCGTTGACCATGACGACCGGCTCCTGGCCGTTGATGTCGGCGATCAACTGGTACAGGTTGAAGGTGTACGAGTCATAGTTGTCCAGCAACAAGGTACGCATCATGGACCGTCCAAGATTTTCCAGAGCGCCTGGACGTCGCCCGGTTCCAAGGTGATCCCGAAGATCTCCTCGGGAGCGGAAAGCATTTCGCCCACATTGAGTTCCCGGAAGGTCGCCGGCTCTGCAGAACGTATTTCCGTGAGAGTGCTGCCGGCGAGGACGTGCCTCACTTCGGGCTGTGTGCGCTGGAGGACCATCCGGTGGTTGAACGGCGAGCGCGGATGCGTGAGGCAGAAGTGGTTGAGGAGCTCGAAGTCCGACGGATAGCGCACGTCCGTGGTGAAGCCGTAGAGCTCCGCCGGTCCCTCCGGCCGCAGGAACCGCAGCACGTGTTCACCGGTCGGCTCTCGCACGAGATCGAACGACCAGTCGCCGTCCAGCCGCGCGTTCTCCGCGAGCTGGATCGGCTCGTGCGGCCCGTAGCCACCGAAACTCACGTCGTGGAGCCAGCGTTCGCCGTCGAGCTCCACGCACAGGGCCACGTGCAGGGCCGGCCCGAACTTGCTCCCGGTGCGGATCCGCGTCCTGCCGGCGAACGCCGTGAACGTGAACCCGATGCGGTCCAGCACGGCCGCCATCAGCACGACCTGTTCCAGACACCAGCCGCCGCGGCCCTGCCGCACGATCTTCTCCTGGACGCTGTCCAGGTCCAGCGGCACCGTCGGCCGCCTGAGCACCGCGTCGAGGTTGTCGAAGGCGATCGCGTCGACGTGGGCGGCGTGCAGGCCCCGCAGCGTGGAGAGGTCCGGAGCCACGTCGCCCTGGTAGCCCACGCGGGTCAGGTAGGCGTCCAGGTCGACGCCGCTCCCCTGCCACATCGAATCTGTCACACGTAGCTCATCGTTCATGTGAACTGCCCGGCGATCACGGCCGCGAGAATGATCCAGCCGAAGTAGGTGTTGGCGACAAAGGCGTCCCAGCACGATGTCGGATCATCCAGGTCCACACGTACGAGCAGATAGGACAAAAAGATTCCCGCGAGCATGACGATCAGGTAGAACGCCCACCCCATCGGCGTCTGGGAACCGGCCCACAGCACGCCGCCGACGCTGAGCACGGCGAAAATCGCCAGCCACGCCTTGGTGGCCTGGCCGAACAGCAGAGCGGAAGACCTGACACCGATGTTCCGGTCGTACTCCTTGTCCTGATGGGAGTAGATCCCGTCGTGAATCAGGGTCCAGAAGGCCCCGCAGGCGTACAGGCAGTACGCCGCAAGCGGGTAGTCGACGCTCCCGGTCACCGCCGTCCAGCCGATCAGCACGTAGACGCTCATCACCAACGCCAGGAACGCCGAGGGCCAGAAGAAGATGCGCTTCATGTAGGGGTACGCGACGATCAACGGGTACGAGGCCCCGGCGACCAGGGCCGTCTCCACGTTCGCCACCGCCAGGACCAGCAGTGCGACCACGGCCTGTGCGGCGGCGAACAGGAGTGCGTTCCCGACGCTGATCGTCCCCGACGCGACAGGACGCGACACGGTGCGGGCGACTCGGGCGTCGATGTCCCTGTCGACCACATCGTTGACCGCGCAGGCCGCGCCGCGCACCAGCACCGCGGCGACAGCGAGAACCACCACCGCCAGCAGGTCTGGTCGTTGCCCGGAGGCGAGGACGGCAGCCCACAGCCCTGGAAGCAGGTAGAGCACGTACCCCGTAGGCCTGTCCAGTCGCATCAACTTGAGATATGCGCGGACCGAATCCGGGCTCTTCGTGACTACGCCTGTAGATATTTTGTACAGCATCAGGATCCAATCACCATGTCACCGGAAGTTGGATCAACCCGCCGATCAGCGTGTTGTGGCGCAGCCTCAGCTCCTCTACACCAACAGCCAGACGCATGGTCGGGAATCGTGCGACGAGCTGGGTGAGCACCACCTGCAGCTGCATCCGGGCCAGCATCGCGCCGACGCAGGAGTGCGCACCGTGCCCGAACATGAGGCTGCCCGTGGTGTTGCGAGTGACATCGACCCGGCCGGCGTCGGCAAAGACCGTCTCGTCGTGGTTGGCCGCGATGATGTTCAGCAGCACGAAGTCGCCGGTCCGGATGGTGACTCCGTCGATCTCGAAGTCCGTGAGCGCGTAACGGGGCATGCCGCCGTTGTGCGGGTTCGGCATCGACATCCGCAGGGTTTCCTCAACCGCGCCGGGGATGAGACTCGGGTCGTGCAGCAACGCTTGCCACTGCTCGGAGTTGGCCAACAACAGCAACACACAGGTGCCGATCCGGGCCACCGTGGTCTCATAACCACCGAACAGCAACAACGCCGTCAGCCCGATGACCTCGTTGTCGTTGATCCCCTCGGTCGCGCAGATCCTGGAGATCACGTCATCGCCCGGATTTTGCCGTTTGTCAGCGACAAGTTGCCTGCAATAGCCGAACAACTCGCCCAGCCCTTGTTTGGACCTGACCGGGTCCTCGACGTTGGCTGCGTCCTGGGTCCAGGTGCCGAACTGGTCCTTGTCCTCCTGGAGCACGCCCAACCACTCGCACATCACCTGAATCGGCAGCGGCAGCGCCAACGCCTGGAGCAGGTCCACCGGTGGCTTCTGCCCGGCCAATCCGTCCAGGAGTTGCCCTGTCAGTTTTTCGACGCAGGGCCGCAGCGCCAGCATCCGCTCGGGTGAGAAGTGAGGCTCCAGCAGCGCACGCAACCGAGCATGGTCGGTGGCGAAGCCGCCCAGCAGGTTGGCGAGAAGCGCCGACCCGCTGTCCTTCGCCGCGGCCTCCGGATCGGGATGGGAGCGGCCGAGCCGGTCATCGTCGAGCAACTGCCTCACCCGGGCATGACCGGTGACCAGCCACGCCTCGTCGCCCTCGGCAGTACGAACCCGATGGACCGCGCCCTGGGATTGGAGCGTGCGCAGCCCTGGCGCGAGTTGCAGCACATTCGTCTGCTCGAAAGGCAGTTGAGCCGGGGTACTCACTGACGACCTCCGCCGGAATCGAGGTTCAGACCGCCTTGTCGAAGACGATCACGATGTACCGGAGCTCGTCGCACCGGTGTTCGTCGAGGAACGAGGAAGGCCGACCCGCCGTCCAGCCCGCTCGCGATGGACAGAAGGTCGCCCTGCGCCAGGTTGATCGGATCCTGGGTCCTGGTCACGTAGCGGGCCCGCGCCAGGCGCTCGAACTCGCCGCGGACGACGGGCGCGGCCGGGTTGTCGTGGGCGCTGGCCATGATCATGTGCTCCGATCCGGATGCCGTCCCTGCCGGGAGTCACGGGTCATGCCGTGCGATTGACGATGCGGTCGAACAAGGTGGTCAGTTCGGCGGACGCGGCCGGGGACAGCTCGGCTCGTCCGAGGTGCTCCAGAGCCGAGTCGAGATGGCCCCGGGACCGCTGCTCGGCCGTGTGACGGCCGCCGGACTCCTCGACTAGGCCGGCCATCTCCTGCAAGTGCGCCGCCGTGGTGCGTTCGGCGTGCCACAGCCCGCGCAGTCGCTCGCTGACCGGGCTGTCGGCGGACAACGCCGCCAGCACCGGAAAAGACGGGTTGCGCCGCTGGATGTCGCCCCGGACGGGCTTGCCGGTCACCGCGGGGTCGCCCCAGATGTCCTCGACGTCGTTGAAGATCTGAAAGGCGAGGCCCAGATGCCTGCCCGCACCGCGCAGGGCAGCCAGGACGTGCTCCGGTTTGCCCGCCCGCAGTGCAGGCGTCACCAGTGCGCACTCCAGCAGAGCGGACGTTTTCTCCTCCACGATTCGGTCGTACTCCGCGATGCCGGCGCCCGAACCCAGCCGGACGGTGAGCTCGCGAGACTGGCCCGCGAGAACCAGACGGAGGGCTTCGGCGAACACGCTGGAGATTTCCGCACGGCCGGGGCCGGGGTCGTCGACGACCGTCTGCAGCCCAAGAGCCTGCAAGGCGTCCCCGGCCAGGATGGCCAGACTGGCGCCGAACACCTTCCACGCGGCTGGACGGCCGCGACGCAGCTCGTCCGCGTCGATGATGTCGTCGTGGATCAGGGTCGCGTTGTGCAGCAACTCCAGTGCTGCCGCCTGGGACCGCACGTCCTCCGGCCGCAGGCCGACTCCATCAGCCGCCGCCATCATGAGCGCGGCGCGGGTCAGCTTGCCGCCCTCTGCACTGCTTGGGTCACCGTGTTCGTCGATGAAGCCGAGGTGGTAGGAGCAGATCCGGTCCAGGGTCGGCTCCAGCACGGAAACCTGCTGCCGCATAACGGGCAATACCGTGGACTGCACCATCCTCGGCGACAGGAGGGCTTGGAGCCCGGTCGACGAGGTGTCGAGTGTGCTCATCGGGATTCTCCTCCGGTCGCACGCCTTCCCGATTCCTGGTCAGACCTACGCACATGGTGTTCGCGAATTGAACCACTGAAAACTCATCGCTGCCTTGGATATGTTGCGTACATATCTCCTCAGCCTTTGCCCCAATTCGCCGCGCGGTGAAAACTCGGCGAACTGTCGATGACGAAGGCTTGCGCGAGGCTAATAATCACCCGTCATCACCGCAGGTAAATATACAGACGACTCCCGATCTACGCGCAATCGGAATCTGGAGTGATGCCCCGGGAATTTAGGTGGTAGTTCCGATCGCTATCCTGTAACGACCTCTCCTGTCGTGTCAACAACGCGGCGTGAGTATGTTCGACTTTAGGGAAATCCCCAAAGAAGACGGGGTAAGGCCTGGACGGCCTGGACTTGGACTATTCTGCGGGTTGGTGGCTGCTGGGCGGCACAAGGCCGTGTTCGAGTCCGGCTATTAAGCCGGCATCCAACGGCAGACAAGACTTCCTGAGAGGGACTCGAGTCCTGCTGACCGGCGGGATGCCCTGTTCGGCAACGCAAAGCCAGCCGGACACGCGGATCACGAGGAAGTCGAGGGTACCTACGGGCACGCTCCCGACCAGACGATCATCATCGAGACGGTTGCCGACGCGGAGGCACTGGACCTTCCTCCCGACACACCACGGAAATGGAACGGCGATGAACTGCCGCGCTTCGACCGGGTCGGCCGCACCAAGTCAGCGCCGGGAATGGTTCACTGAAAGCTTGAGAGGCGAAATGGCTATATTGGCTGATTCTGGGCAATTACATGAAGGCAGGCCGTTCGACCCGTATGGCGCACATCGCGACGACCCGTACTCATTCCTCGCCGACATCGGAGATGCGGAGCCGGTGTTCTACGCCCCTTTGCTCGACGCGTGGTGCGTCACCCGGCGCGAGGACATGGTTGCCGTGCTGCGGGACGACCGAAGCTTCTCGGCGCGCGACCACAACCCCCGCCCCGCGGTCGCGTTGCCCGAGGACGTGAGTCGGATGTTCCGCACCTGGCGCGGCGCTGGTGCTCTAGCCGTCGGCTCACTCGACCCTCCCGAGCACGCCAGGATCAGAGAAGTGCTCAACATCGGGTTCACGCCGGCCAGGGTCAGGGCGTTCGAACCCACCATGCGTGAGATCGCCACCGATTGCGTCGAGCGTGCTGCGGTCGCGGCGGAGTTCGACTTCATCACGACGTTCGCCATTCCGTACGCCCTCGAGGTGATCTGCCGGCGCCTTGGGATCCCGGACGAATACCTCGACCGCTGCCGCACGTGGTCCGAGCAACGCATCGAACTCATGATGTTGCAGCGTTACACCGATCCTGACCGGCTGCGTGAATGTGCCCGCGGGCTGATGGACTTCGGAGCGTTCTCCCGATCACTCGTTCAGGAGCGTCTCGCCTCACCGCAAGACGACCTGATCAGTGAACTGCTCCACGACGGCAAGGCAGGCCACACGCTCACCGCCGACGAGGTTTCTGTCCATATCCCCACACTGATCTTCGCGGGACACATGACCTGTGCCGAGGCGCTTGGCACGATCCTCTTCCAGCAGCTTCAGTCACCCGGCGGCTGGGCCGAGGTGGTCGACGGGACGATCGCCACACGGGACCTTGTCGAGGAGGGGTTGCGGTTCGACAGTCCGCTGGCGGGCATGTACCGGACCGCGGTCCGTGACGTAGTGGTCGGCGACGTCCACCTGGCCGCGGGGAGCCGGCTACTTCTGCTGTACGGAGCGGCCGGCCGGGACCGTCGCTCCCACACATGTCCGGCCGGGTTCAGTCCAGGCAGTGGGTCTGCCACGCATCTCGCGTTTGGGCACGGCATCCATTTCTGCCTCGGAGCCGGATTCGCCCGCCTGGAACTGGAGATCGCGATACAGGCCATCGCCACCAGGATGCCAGGTCTGACTCTGGCACCGGGGCTGCCGCCACGTCACCGGCCAGTGTTTCCGCTTCGGGCGTTGAGCGAGTTGCGGGTGCGGGTCTGTCCAGCCAACGGCCCTGACTCACATTCGGTGGTGACGGAGAGTTGAAGCTTCCCCTTGTGACTGGACACCTGGAGACTGGGACATGAGGTTCCAGAGGAAGTAGTGCCAGGTGGGTAATCAGTATTCGAAGCGGTATTCGGAGGAGTTCAAGCGAGACGCGATCGCGTTGGCGCGTTCCTCCGACAAAAGGCAGAGTGCCGAGCAGCAGAAGACGATCGAGATCCTGAAAAAAAGCGGCGGCCCTCTTCGCCGAGGACAGCGACCGGTGAGCGAGGTCTACCAGTTCGCCGCTGCGGAGAAGGCCGTCTACCCGGTGGCCCTGCTGTGCCATGTCCTGGGCGTGGTCCGCTCCTCGTTCTACGCCTGGCTGGAGGCGGAGGAGGCCAGACAGGCCGGGACGCGGGCGGATGACGCGCTTGCCCATGAGATCACCGTGATTCACCTGGCCTCGAAGGAGGCCTACGGTATCCCGCACGTGCACGCCGAGCTGCGGCGGCTGGGCCGGACGGTCAACCGCAAGCGAGTGGAGCGGGTCATGCGCGAACGCGGGATCGCCGGCGTCACGCGCCGAAGACGCCGTTCGCTGCCCATCCAGACAAGCAGGCACCCGGCCCCGGACCTCTCGGCCGTGACTTCACCGCCGCCCGGCCCGGCACCCGGCTGGTCGGGGACATCACGTACCTGCCCACCCAGGAGGGTCGGTTGTATCTGGCCTGCTGGCTGGACCTGGCCACCCGCGAGGTCAGCGGCTATGCGATGGCCGACCACCACCGCGCGGCCCTCGTGGTCGGATGTTTTCGAGTCGCATCACGTTTGACGACGAGCATGCCTGCGCCACGTAAGCGCAGGATTCCGATCAAGAAGTCGTCGCTCGGTAAATACTGCCACATTACGCGAGGTGGTCCCCCTGACGACCAGCCGACTCTTACCCGAAGAGCCCCGACAACATCAGCTGTCAAAGAAATCAGCGATTTCCGTCCTCGCCGCCGCGGACCCCGGGGGCCTGGACACCATCCATCCGCTACCGCCGAGTCGGCGCTGGACGCCACCGAGGTCTCTGCGGCGCCTGATGGGTCCGGTGGCTGCGGTGGTTCTCTGGTACGTCCTCAGCGTCACCGGCGTGGTGTCCACCGCCGTCCTGTCGTCCCCGGTGGACGTCGTCCGGGCCGGATGGGAGATGATCGCCAGCGGCGAGTTGCCGAGCGCGATCGGCACTTCGGTCGTCCGAGTCCTGTACGGCTTCCTGTTTGGCTCTACGACGGCGGTCGCCCTCGCTCTGATCGCCGGCCTGTTTCGTCTCGGAGAGGACCTGGTCGACTCGTCGGTCGGTATGTTCCGTACCATCCCCTTCGCCGGTTTGGTGCCGCTCTTTGTCGTGTGGTTTGGCATCGAGGAGACCCCGAAGATCGCCCTGGTCGCCCTGGGCGTCGGCTTTCCGCTGTATTTCAACCTTTACGGCGCCATACGAGCCGTTGACAGTCAGCTCATCGAAGCCGGCGGCATTCTGGGGCTGAACCGTCTCGGCCTGATTCGGCACGTGATTCTGCCGGGATCGCTGCCTGGAACCCTGGTCGGCCTGCGGCTATCCCTGGGCACCGCCTGGCTCGCGCTGGTCTTCGCCGAGCAGCTCAACGCCGACGCCGGCATCGGGCATCTGATGGCCCTTGCCCAGCAGAGCTTCCGCACCGACGTTCTGATCATGTGCCTGGCCACCTACGCGTCTCTCGGAATGGTCGGCGATGGCATCGTCCGCGTACTCGAGCGCCTGTTGTTGTCATGGCACACCTCATTCGACGGAGCGTGACGTCGCCATGATCGAAAACCAGATCGCGCTCGCCGACGACCGGGCACCGCAGGCCACGCACGTCGAAGTGCACAATCTGACCAGGCGTTTCGACGACCGTACCGTGCTCGACCAACTGGACCTGGACCTGTCGGCGGGAGAGTTCGTCGTGATGCTCGGCGCCAGCGGCTGCGGCAAGAGCACACTCCTGCGGATCCTCGCCGGGCTGGACCGGGAGTTCGAGGGGAGTGTCGCGGTGCCGGAACGCCGGGCCATTGCCTTCCAGGCTCCCCGGCTGATGCCCTGGAAACGGGTCTGGCGCAACGTGGTGCTCGGGTTGCCCGGCCGACCGGGCCGGCAGCTCGCCGAGTCGTACCTCGAAGAAGTCGGGCTGGCCCGGCACGCCGAGGCATGGCCCAAGACGCTCTCCGGCGGTGAGGCGCAGCGGGTGTCGCTGGCCCGCGCCCTGGTCCGTGAACCTCAACTCCTCCTGCTCGACGAGCCGTTCGGCGCCCTCGACGCCCTCACCCGGGTGAAGGCTCAGCGTCTGGTCGCCCAGCTCTGGCAGAAGCACGGTTGCACGGTGCTGCTGGTCACGCACGACGTCGAAGAGGCGCTCCTGCTCGCCGACCGCGTGGTGGTGATGCGTGACGGGGTGATCAGCCGCGAGGTCCGCGTGGACCTGTCGCGCCCTCGGGACATGACCGCCCCCGAGTTCGTCGAGCTGCGCTCCCAATTGCTCGCATGGCTGGGCGCTCTGGAGCCCCACTAGGGCCTGTATTTCCTCGATTTTTTGATCAAGAAAGGACTGAATCATGCGTAGAATGACTCGTTTCCTGAGCTGTGTGACGGCTATTGCGATGGCCGTGGGACTCGCCGGTTGCGGTTCCGCCAGTGAAGCCCCCACCGAGTCGTCCTCGCTGTCCGGCGTCACCCTGACGCTCGGCGATCAGGGCTTCCTGAAGCCCCTGGTTGAAGTGGCGGGCGCACTCAAGGGGGCGCCATACAAAGTCAAATGGGCGGAATTCCAAGCAGCACCTCCGATGTTCGCCGCACTCCAGGCCGGACAGATCGACACCACCTACGGCGGCGACTCCACGACTCTCCAGGCCATGGGGAACGGAAGCGCGCTGAAGTTGGTGTCCGGTATCCAGACCAACGGCTCCGCTGTGGCGATCGTGGCGCACAAGAGCTCGTCGGTTCGCTCGATCGGTGATCTGAAGGGCAAGACGGTGGCGGTGTCGCCGGCCGAGGGCTCCCTGGCCGACTACCTCCTCTACCGTGCCCTGAAGGACGCCGGGCTGGCTCCCGACGACGTCGAGACCAAGTACCTGCTCCCTGCTGCGGGCCAGTCCGCGTTCAGTTCCGGGCAGGTCGAGGTGTGGGCCACCATCGCCCCCTTCACGGTGATGGCGCAGAAGAGCGGCGCTCGCATGCTCGTCGACGGCACCGACGGTCGGACGAGCGGCCTCACTCTCATCGCGGCGTCGTCCAAGAGCCTCGACGATCCGCAGAAGAAGGCGGCCCTCGCCGACGTCCTCGCCCGGATCCGAAAGGCGATGATCTGGTCCCGCGCCCATACCGACGAGTGGGCCGAGGCGCTAGCCTCCGCCAGCGGGATGGAGATCCCGCTCGCCAAGCTGGTGATCTCCCTGACGCCGCAAAATCTGATACCGCTGGACGCGAACACCGTGAGCAAGATCCAGACGGTCGCGGACACCATGTACGAGGCCAAGTGGCTGACTCGTAAGATCACCGCCGCCTCAGCCGTGGACGCCGGCGTCGTCAAAGCGAAGTCCGGCGGATCCGACACGCAGACCGACGCTTCCCCCACGCGAACGTAGCCAGACTGGGCTGGGCGCTCGCTCCAGCACTCAGTGTTGTCGGTCGACGAGAAGACGCAGGTGCAGGCTCTGGACCGGACCGAGCCGGTGCTGCCGGTGAACGTTCGCGGCCACCGACAAGCGCACTCACGACTACGTCCGGCACGGCATGGCACCACGAACCTGTTCGCCGCGCTGAACGTCACGACCGGTGAAGTGCTGGGCGAGTGCAAGCCCAGCCGGGAAGGGCGCGAACTTCCTGGCGTTCCTGAAGAAGGCCGTCAAACCGCATGCAGGGAAGGAGATCCATGTCGTCCTGGACAACCTGTCCACGCATACCACCCCGGACGCGAAGGCGTGGCTGCCGACGAACCCGCACGTCCACTTCCGTTTCACCCCCGTGGGGTCCTCGTAGTTGAACCAGATCGAGATCTGGTTCGGGATCATCACCCGGCAGTCCATCCGCCGTGGCACGTTCTCCAGTGTCAATGTCCTGGCCTATCAGATCCGCGACTACATCGACTCCTGGAACGAGAAAGCGAAACCCTTCACCTGGACCGCCACCGCCACCGCCGACGAGATCCTCGGCAAGGTCCGACTCATCCAGACCAGCGTAAAGAAAATCATCAACAATAACTCGAAGCAACATAATCAGCATCACGATATACGAGTCAGGCAGATAGATCGCTGATGAACAATGAATTGCTGGAGAGCGACTCCGAGGATGATTGGCAAGAAGACTCTGAAGTAAACCGAAGTCTACCGATCATCATAGCTCTCGTGACCGCTCTGGTGGAATCCCGAGTGCCTCTCATCGTCAAAGCGATAGAGGACTGGGACGAAGCGGATCGACGAGAGATTGAGCGCCTTTCCCTCAAGGTGTCTCTCAGGGTCAACGAGTTGGTGGAATCCCGGAACGATTCACCGGTGGACCGCAGAGTCATCCGCGGTTCCTCGACCGCGCTTCACCGACGCACCAAGGGCTCTGGCCAGGAAAAGGCCAAGAAGACCGCACCTCAAGCCAGGTTGCTGATCTTCAGCCTTCTTGCGGGTGTACTTCTGTCGTCCCTTGACCAAACCATCGTGATCACGGCAGTGCCCAACATCGTCAGCGACGTCGGTGGGATCGACAAACAGTCATGGCTGGTAACCACGTACGTCCTGGCGGCCACGGTCGTGGCCCCGCTGTGGGGAAGGACGTGCGATGCCTACGACCCGAGGCTCGTGTTCCGCGGCGCCATCACCATCTTCATCGCGGGGTCTCTGCTGGCCGGACTGAGCCAGAACATAGAGCAACTGATCCTCTTTCGGGGACTGCAGGGGGCCGGTGGAGGCGGACTGCTGACCATCGCACTGATCATCGTAGGGAAGGCCCTTCCCCCCGGTGAACGGGCTCGCTACGGCGGCTACTTCGGAGCCATCTTCGGGGTGTCCGGCGCGATCGGGCCGACACTCGGCGGCGTGCTCGCCGACAGTGCCCTCGGCTGGCGATGGATCTTCTACATCAATGTGCCGATCGGTGTCGCCTCGCTGGCTCTCACGTTTTTCTCGGGACGGATTCCGGTCGAGCGCAAGCCGTTGCGCACCGATTACCTCGGAGCTGTGACAACGGTCATCGGAACCACGTCGCTCATGCTGTACATAGACTGGCGGAGCGTTGACTACGGATGGGCCGATCCGCTCGGCCTCCTACTGCTGGCGCTATTCCTGGCGATGATTCCGGTCTTCGTCATGGTGGAACGCAGGGCGGCGGACCCGATCTTCCCCATGCACCTTTTACGGGATCAGACCTTCGCCCTCGGCTGCATCAACGGCTTCCTGATCTTCGGCGTTGTGCTCGGAGTCACCAGCAATCTGCCGTCGTATCTCCAGTTCGTCCTCGGGGTGTCTCCCGCAGGGTCTGGCGCGGCGGCCCTCCCACTGGCTGCCGGCATCTTCATCATGTCGCTCGTCTCCGGCAGGATGGTCAGCCGCACCGGAAAGTACAAGAGAATCACCATCATCGGCGCGGCAACGACAGTCGTCGCGGTAGCAATCCTGGCGATCGCTCCCGGCGATGCTTCTCTCGTGACGGTGCTCGCCTGCCAGGCCATGATCGGCGTCGGCCTCGGCCTGACGAGCCAACCGCTCAATACCGCGATCCAGAACTCGGTCGAGCCGGGCGACCTGGCGGCCGCCACCAGTTCCTCGCAGTTCGCCCGGCAGCTCGGCTCGGCCATCTGCACAGCGGTCCTCGGCGCGGTCTTCTCGAGCCGGCTCGTCCAGTACCTGTCCCAACTGCCCACCGACGGAGGCGGCGCCGAGGCCTCCCCGCCGGACCTCGGGGCCATCCAGCAGATGCAGGAGCTGCTGCAGACGATGACCTACCAGGCGTTCGGGAGCGCGTTCGGCGACCTCTTCACCGCCGCGATACCGCTCGCTCTGGGGGCGCTGGTGGCAGCCTTCCTCCTCAAGGAGCGTCCGATGCAGACCACGATGACAGGCAGGCACCGGCGGCCGAAGGCTTCACGGCTCAAGCTGACCCGACGCCGATCACGCGGGGCGTCCGCCCGGTGGGCAACGGGATGCGCAGCAGGGCGCGCAGGGCCGTGTGGCGAGACAGGCCCGCCGCGGGTATCGCCAGCAAACGTAATCCCACCCGGCGCGCCAACTCCTTGACCACAGCTTGACTTGCCTGGTCAGACGGGCCGTGCGTCGCTGGTATCGCTCCAGCACTCCGGGCATCTGCTCGCGAAAGGTCTGCCGGCAGCCGCGTGTGGGACACACCAAGCGCCGCACCCGCACACGGACCACCACCCGCCGTCCGCCGTCCGTCGACCGGCATGTCGGCCACCGTCCGCAAGTGAAATCCGTGCACCCGCCCCGACGACGCCCCGCACACCGGGCAGACCGCGGTGCCCTGCGGAGTCCGTGCCCGCACTGCGATCCTCTCGCCCTCATCGGCCACATCCTCAATGACCAGCGGGGAAAGAACCGAAAACACGGTCTACACAAGCTCGTTGACATCCTTCACGCGAGCGTCAACGACCCTCACGACTCTCCGTCATCACCGAATGTACGACAGGGCCGAAGACCGTACAGACCCTCTTCTGGTCGTCAGTCAGCGTGCCGGTGACCGGCTTCTTGACCGGGATGCGAACGGTGTTCCCGGGCGCCCTCGTAGCCCAGATCGGTCAGGGCGGGCAGATCGTCGCGTATGTCGGCCAGGGAGTCGATGACGTCGTGGTGGCGGGCGCAGGTGATGTCGTGCTCACGGCCGGATCGCACCGCGGAGACCCAGATCGGCCAGCCGTCCGGCGCGGAGATGACCTGGACGTTGCCGCCGTGATGCTTGTGTTTCCCGCTCCAGCGCAGGTCATGACTGCTGGGGCCGGGGATCGCGACCCGGTCGGTGGGGATCACCACCCCGTCGAGGTTCACGTGCGTCACGCCGGCTTGCTTGGCCTGCGCCAGGGCGTGGCGCAGGCCAAGGGCGTGTGCGGCGAGCAGGTCGGTACCTTCGTGTAGGTACCGGTAGCAGGTTTTGTCGCTGAGCTCGTTGTCGCAGGCCAGTTGCGCGACACGGGTGCCGTCGAGGAACCAGGGGATCACCAGCACGGCCTGTTTGAAGCAGCTCAGCGCGCGTCGCCCACGCCGAGTACGCTGCTGGCCGCAGCTGGCGGCCAGCAGCCGGGACAGGAACTCGACGGTGTCCTTGTTCATGTCCTACGTGACACTGCTACTCACGTGAGACCTCTGGTCCTACGGACTTGATCTTGTGATGAACAGTCCTACCAGGGGCTTCACCCCTATTTCGTACTCGGGGCCACGCGTGACGTGCACCGGCCGGACCTGGCGTCCACCGTCATCACTTGACGTGACAGACCATTACCGAGAATGGCTCACTATTCAGGAAGTACCTCGACCTCAGCCTTACGCCATGAGACGCCGAGCTGAAAACCGGGGACGGCGCCCGCGGTCATGCGCGGACCGCGGTCAGGAAGAGGTAGCCGCTCTCCGGGGTGACCGCGGACAAACGCATGAAGTCGATGAGCGAGGTGGCCTGTTCCTCGCCGACCAGGTCGGCCAGCTTGTCGCGGACGGTCTCCACGGCGTCGGCCATGACCGCGAGGGTACGGGAGACGTTGTCGCTGATGTCACGGATCTCCACGTCGACGAAACCGTTGGCGGCCAACGCCTTCTGGTATTCGTCCACGGTGCCCAAGGAGCGCACCGCGTAGTTCTCGCAGATGTGGTCCAGGACCACGCGTCCCTCAGGGCTGACCGGGCCGCGCTCGATGACGTCGGCGATGGCGAGGCGGCCGCCGGGGCGCAGGACGCGGGCGGTCTCGGCGAGCACATGCCTGCGGTCGGGCATGTGCCACATCGACTCAAACGCCCAGGCCGCGTCGAACGAGCCGTCGGGGAAGGGCATGTCCATCGCGTCCGCGAACTGGAACGTGGCCCGGTCGGCGAGCCCAGCCGCGGCCGCGCGTTCCGTGGCCTGCGCCACCTGGTCGTGGCTGACAGTGATGCCCACCACGTTCACGTCACAAGCGCTGATGAGCCGCAGCGCGGGATGGCCGATGCCGCAGCCGATGTCCAGGACCCGCTGGCCGGCCTGCGCGGCCAGACCTGAGATCATCAGGTCGGTCAGGCGGTCAGTGGCTTCCTCGATGGAGCTGTCGTCGGCGTCGTTCTCCCAGTAGCCGTAGTGGATGTTTGGGCCCCACACGGTACGGTAGACCGGACCGATCCCCTCGTAGATGCCGGCGACGTCGTTGGGGGAGGGTGAGTGGTCGAGCGTCATGAGGAGCTCCGTATCGTTGTGAAGGTGGCGGGAAGTCGGCGGCGGTTCAGCCGTCCGGCGGTGAGCCCGCGAAGATCGTGTTGGTACGCCACCGAAGGTCCTGCGGGTCGACCGCGAGCCACATGCCGGGGAACGCGTCGAGGCGATGGTGGCGATGTGGATACAGCTGACGTAGTCCTTGAGACGTTGGCCGCCGAAGGCGTGGCGTTGCGGCGGCCCGTCGCCCCCAGGGCTCTCGTGGTACGGCGCGACTCGGAGCTGTACCGGCTGGCCGCCGCCGTTTACCTCGACGGTGGGCTTGTCCGCGGCGTCTTTCGTGTACCAGCCGTCGACCACGAGCTGGTCCATGTCGGCCGATGACAGACCCTCTGCGGCGAGGATCTCAGTCAACCGCCCTGAAATCCGGCAGTCACATCGAAAGGCGGGCGGAGACCCGCTGCGCTCGGCTGGGCAACCCCAGCCGAGCGCCTGCGTGATCTACTGACGACTACGTAAGCCATCAGGTGTTGCGAGGACCCCGAGAATCCGCCAACACGAGGAGGTCCATCGCGTTGAGCATGGCCAAGTGGCCGCGCGGGGCTGTTGAATATGTCAGTGCTGCCGGGGCAAAATACTGGCCGCCTACTATTCTCCGCTCGTCGTGAGTTCCCTGGAGCAACTCTGCTTCGTGCGCCCATTACATTGCTTGCCCTGCAGCTCAGCTTGCGTGCGGATTGAAGCCGGCACGTGGAATGTTGATCTCTGGCATGTTTCCGGCATCTTGTCCCATTCTTTGCTCACTTCAACTCGAAGCGCAAGAAACCCAGCCGCAAGCCCCCTGCTTGCCATTCAGTACCAAGCGCCTGGTTCGCCATCAGAGATATCCTCAGCTGCCTGCGGTCAACTGCCGAAAGGCTGCTGTCACTGTCCAGTACCGCCTTCGTCCAGGCGGCACTCTCCTCCCAGAATGGCAAGGTTTCTGACGTAGCATCGACTTCATCGACCAATTCAAAACCCGCAGACTGCGCGGCTTCTGCGTAGTCGAGCACCGTAGCCGGTTTTGTGTAGAAGTATTCGGCCCACACATCGGCCCCGTGAGGGCGTGTAATGAATACTTCCTCGATGCACACACTCCCGCCTGGACGAAGCACGCGCGCCAGACGCTCGAACCACAGAGGACGGTTGAAATATCCGCTGCTCTCGATTGCTACTGCTGCGTCGTAGGGGCCGCCCAAGGGGAGATGCATTGCATCACAGACCAGTGTTCGGACCTTCCCGTCCAAACCGCATTCCCGCGCGAACTCGTCAACTATCGGCGCGTGTTCCGGCGCGTTGGTGACCGCCGTGACGTCGGCGCCGTATTCCTGTGCCCAGAAGAGCGAGCCCCCGCCAAGACCGCAGCCGACATCCAGGATTTTCCCCGACAGCCGCTGTTCAGCGCCCCAGACCTTGGCCGCATACCGCAGCAAACCCTCTTGATGACGCCGTATGCTGCCGCGAATGGCATCTGGCGTCGCATCGTGAGCATGCGGTGGCGTTTCAGAGGAAGGGTAGTAACCTACATGATAGTGAATCCTGGGTCCAGGCCCGTATTTGCGAACAAGCCTAGCTGTTTTGCCGTCGTAGTATTGGCCAACTATCCTTACCTCATCCTCAGACTCCAGCGCTGTTTGAGGTGAACTTGAAAGTTCATTCAGATTTGACACGGTCACTCCTCCAGAGCTCGAATGCCGACGACGTCGGTGAATGGATTGCTTTGGTCGTTACGCTGTGCTCGTCATGAATTTGGCGAGGATACGTGGTTTGACAAGGATCGCCGGACCGGATTCCATGTTCATCAACTGTGCCGGCACCTCCCACATGCGAGAGTCACCCGGCACCGAGGCAAGTAGGCGATCCATGAAGGGGTTTGCGGCCCGAGTAGGCCAGGGCTGGGCGGTTGTGCCAGCCTTGATCCGAGATTGTTGCCATAGCAGCGTCTCGTTCGAAATGCAGAGCCGCCCTCATGATCCGGAATCTTGCAGTCGCCCCGAAATTGAATTGAGTGGCGGCTATCGGATTCCATCCTGGAGGACAACCCGGGGCGTGTCAACGACGCGGCGTGAGCATTTAGGGAAATCCCCAAAGAAGACGGCGTAAGGCCTGGACGGGCCTGGACTTGGACTACTCTGCGGATTGGTGGCTGCTGGGCGGCACCAAGGCCGTGTTCGAGTCCGGCTATTAAGCCGGCACCCAACGGCGGACAAGACTTCCCGAGAAGGACTCGGTTTCTACTGACCGGCATGGATGCCTGTTCGGCAACGCAAGCCAGGCGTTCCGACGCGGACGTCATGGCACGGAACGGAGTGGGAATGAGTGGCGGTAAGCAGGTCCTGCTGGCCGAGCCGCGGAGTTTGTGTGCCGGTGTGCGCCGGGCGATAGCCATCATCGACCTCGCGCTGGAACGGCACGGCGCGCCGATCTACGTTCGCAAGGAGATCGTGCACAACCACTACGTGGTGCGCGAGTTCCAGCGCCGGGGTGTCCGGTTCGTCGACTCCGAGCAGGAGGTACCGAAGGGCGCGGTGTGTGTCTTCTCCGCGCACGGTGTCTCCCCGCAGGTGCGGCAGAACGCGGACGCACGCGGGCTGGACGTGATCGACGCGACCTGCCCCCTGGTGGCCAAGGTGCACCAGGAGGCCCGCCGGTTCGCCCGCGACGGGCGGACGTTGCTGCTGGTCGGGCACGCGGACCACGAGGAGGTCGAGGGCACCTTCGGGCACGCTCCCGACCAGACGGTCATCGTCGAGACGGTTGCCGACGCGGAGGCACTGGACCTTCCCCCCGACGCACCGGTCGCCTACCTCACCCAGACCACGCTCTCGGTGGACGAGACCAGGGACATCATCGCCGTGCTCCAGCGCAGGTTCACCGACCTGCGCGGGCCCGCCACCGACGACATCTGTTACGCCAGCCAGAACCGCCAGGACGGCATCAGGGCCATCGTGGACCGGTGCGACCTGGTGCTGGTGGTCGGTTCGACCAACTCCAGCAACTCGATCCGGATGGTCGAGGTGGCACGCAGGCTCGGCGGCAGGGCCGAACTGGTGCCGGACGTGACCCACTTCGACCCCACGTGGCTGGCCGGCGTGAGCACGGTCGGCGTGAGCGCCGGGGCGAGCGCGCCGGAGATCCTCGTCGACCAGCTGCTCGACTGGCTCGCCGAACTGGGTTACGCGGACACGTCCGTAGAACGGGTGGCGACCGAGGACATCGTGTTCTCCCCGCCCACGCGGCTGACCGGAGTGGCGGACGTACCGTGACCGATCGAGACCGGGCGACCTCTGTCGCTGATGGCGCCGGCAAGGACTCTGTTGGCAAGAGCGCGTCGGCGGTGAGCCGCGTCGGCCCCGCGGCCACCCCATGCCATGAGGGTCCTTCCAGGCGTCAGCCGGCACACGAGGCCGTCGGCCGAACCGGCATCGCGCCGGGCAGTCGGCCCCAACTGACCGAGAGGGTGGCCGCGGCCGCCTACCACACCCGGTGAGGAGCACTGTTCGACATGGCGCTGCTGGAAACCGTGCGCGACCCGGCGCGGCTGCGTGAGCTGACCGCCGGGGAGCTCCGCGACCTCGCCGGGGAGATCCGCGCGTTCCTGATAGAGCGGGTCTCCGCGACCGGGGGACATCTCGGGCCCAACCTGGGTGTGGTCGAGCTGACCATCGCGTTGCACACGGTGTTCGAGTCCCCGCGGGACCGGTTGCTGTGGGACACCGGGCACCAGTCCTACGCGCACAAGATCCTCACGGGCCGCCAGGCCGGGTTCGACCGGCTGCGCAAGTCGGGCGGGGTCTCCGGCTACCCGAGCCGGGAGGAGTCCGAGCACGACCTGGTGGAGAACTCGCACGCGTCCACCGCGCTGTCCTATGCGGACGGGCTGGCCAGGGCGGACACCCACCTCGGCCGACGCGACCGGGCGACCGTCGCGATCATCGGCGACGGCGCGATGACCGGCGGCATGGCCTGGGAGGCGCTCAACAACATCTCGGGCGGGCCGGAGCGGCCGCTCGTCATCGTGCTCAATGACAACCAACGCTCCTACGCGCCGACCGTCGGCGGGCTGGCCGAGCACCTGGCCGACCTGCACGCCGGGCGCGGGCCGGGCGTGTTCGAACAACTCGGGCTCGGTTACCTCGGCCCCGTCGACGGTCACGACCTCTCCGCCGTCCAGGACTCCCTGCGCCACGCGGTCGCACTGGGCGGGCCGGTGGTGGTACATGTGATCACCGCCAAGGGCAAGGGATACCGACACACCGAGACCAACGACCTCGACCTCGGCCACACCGTCAAACCGATGGACCCGCACACCGGGGAGGCGCTGAAGGCGTCGCCCCCGTCGTTCACGTCGGTGTTCGGCGAGAAGCTGGTCGAACTGGCCGAGCAGCGCGACGACCTCGTGGCGATCACGGCCGCGATGACCGAGCCGACCGGGCTCCTGCCGCTGCAGCGCAGGTTTCCGCACCGGGTGATCGACGTCGGCATCGCCGAGCAGCACGCGGTCACGATGGCCGCCGGGTTGTCCATGGGCGGCGTGCACCCGGTGGTGGCCATCTACTCCACGTTCGTCAACCGCGCGTTCGACCAACTGCTCATGGACGTCGCGCTGCACCGCCGCCCGGTGACGTTCGTCCTCGACCGGTCCGGGGTGACTGGCGACGACGGGCCGAGCCACAACGGCATGTGGGACCTGTCGGTGCTGCAGGTGGTGCCGGGGCTGCGGATCGCGGCGCCGCGGGACGGCACCCGGCTGGCCGAACTGCTGGCTGAGGCGGTTGCGTGGCACGAAGGTCCGACACTGCTGCGGTTCCCCAAAGGCCCCGCCGGTGAGGACCTGCCCGCCACCGCAACGTTCAACGGGATTGACGTGCTGCGCCGTTCCGGCCGGCTGGACGTTCTGATCATCGCGGTAGGTGCGCTGGCCGGGCTCGCGGTCACCGTCGCCGACGGTGTGCGGGCACAGGGCATCGGGGTGACGGTGGTGGACCCGAGGTGGGTCACCCCGGTCAACCCCGCGCTGGCCGACCTGGCCCGCCGCCACCGGCTCGCGATCACGGTCGAGGACAACAGCCGCGTGGGTGGTGTCGGTTCCGCGATCGCGCAGGCGCTGCGGGACGCCGACGTGCACACCCCGCTGCGCGAGTTCGGCATCCCGAGGCGGTTCCTCAGCCACGGCTCCAGGGCCGAGGTGCTCGCCGCCTGCGGGCTGACCGCGCGGAACATCACCAGGGTCGTGGTGGAGCTGCTGACCGGCCTCGACGCCGCACCGGCGTCGGCAGGCATCGACGACCCCGGCACCTGGCCGGTTCACTCAGGGGAGGAACATTGACGACCGTCGATTTGGGAATGCCCTTGCCACGCAAGGACGAGGTCCCGCTCTCGGTGGCCACGCGGCGGACCTCCCGCCAGATCATGGTGGGCACGGTGCCGGTCGGCGGCGTCGCGCCGGTGTCGGTGCAGTCGATGACCACCACGTCCACCGCCGACATCGACGCCACGCTGCAGCAGATCGCCGAGCTCACTGCGGCGGGCTGCGAGATCGTGCGGGTCGCCGTGCCGTCGGCGGACGACGCGGCCGCGCTGCCGGTGATCGCCCGCAAGTCGGGCATCCCGCTGATCGCTGACATCCACTTCCAGCCGAAGTACGTGTTCGCCGCGATCGACGCCGGCTGCGCCGCAGTACGGGTCAACCCCGGCAACATCCGCCAGTTCGACGACCAGGTCGGCGCGATCGCCCGTGCGGCCAAGGACGCGGGCATCCCGATCCGGATCGGCGTGAACGCCGGGTCGCTGGACAAGCGGTTGCTGCACAGGCACGGCGGCGTCACCCCGGAGGCGCTGGTGGAGTCGGCGTTGTGGGAGTGCTCGTTGTTCGAGGAGCACGGCTACACCGACCTGAAGATCTCGGTGAAGCACCACGACCCGGTGGTGATGATCGAGGCGTACCGCAAGCTCGCCGGCCGGTGCGACTACCCGCTGCACCTCGGCGTGACTGAGGCAGGCCCCCGGTTCCAGGGCACTATCAAGTCCGCGGTCGCGTTCGGCGCGCTGCTCGCGGAGGGCATCGGCGACACCATCCGCGTCTCGCTCTCCGCACCACCGGTCGAGGAGGTCAAGGTCGGAGCGCAGATCCTGGAGTCGCTTGGGTTGCGGCCACGGGGACTGGACATCGTGTCGTGCCCGTCCTGCGGCCGGGCCCAGGTCGATGTGCACACCCTCGCCGAGCGGGTCACCGCGGCACTCGAGGGGTTCCCGGTGCCGTTGCGGGTGGCGGTGATGGGCTGTGTCGTCAACGGGCCTGGCGAGGCGCGCGAGGCCGACATCGGTGTCGCCGCCGGCAACGGCAAGGGCCAGATCTTCGTCAAGGGCAAGGTGATCCGCACGGTCCCCGAGTCACAGATCGTGGAGACCCTCCTGGCCGAGGCCGCACGCATCGCCGAGGAGATGGGCGTGGACGTCGAGGCGTGACCGGCCGCACCCGGTCCGACGACGAGAGGAGAGGTCTTCCATGACGAACCCGACGAGCTTCACGGGGAACGCAACTCGTCTCCCTCCACCGGAACTTGACCTGTCCCCACCACCGCCCGCTGACCCACGCCGCCCTCGCCAACGGCCGCGGAGACTGGCTCGTCACAGGTCACGGCGTGGCCCGCGCACTCGTGGCCGGTCAGCCCCTGACCTCCGAGGAGCGACATAAAGTAAACGTCCAGGAAACATGACACAAAATGCAGTTCATGCATGAACGTACGGATTACGATCTCGCGAACCACCGAGCATTAATCCACAGTTTCACACCCAATGCGCGGGGGCCACGAATCTGTTCTCAGAATCTGGAGGACAAACGCCCTCGAAACTAACGCGACACGATTCGGCGCCTGCAGCTTGTCGGACATGACGCGGACGTGATAGTCGATGGTCTTCGAACTGAGGTATAACTCTCTCGAAAGTCGCCCGCTGGAGAAGCCGGCCGCAACACCCTCCAGGATCCTGGCCTGGACCGAGCTGAGAACCAAGCCATCGACCGGCTGGGACACTTCGCAGCCGTTCTGATCATTATCCATGGTACCCATCCATTCCGTACAGCCCGGCTAGGCCAAGACCGTAAACGGAGAAATGCAGGAGCGAGAAGTACTGGCATAATATCCTAGGCGGACCCCTCACTCTTGTCACTGTTACGCCGTCGCAACCCATCAATTTCCGTCCACCTCGGAATTCTCTCCAAATTTTGCGGAATTCCGGCCTTGTTCGTATTGACGTGTGCCAGGGAATGGCGTTGACCGATGAGTTACGACATGAAGATCATCAGTTCCCGCGCATCCAACCCCGGGGAGGAGACTCAGCCTTGTGTCCACAGTGGAGCAGCTTCGAGGAACGGCCGTGACGAACTTCGCGCGCGATACCAAGACCGCAGCGCCGGCAGAACCGGACGCCCAGATTCAGACCCTGTACGAGGACCTGAGCAGACTGCCGGCCAGCGCACAGCTGGACGCGATGCTGTGCCTGCTGGAGGCGGCCAGGCTGATGCTGCCCACGCTCACCCCGGCGCGTGGCGAGCTCGCCGGCGAAGACCTCGACGACATCCGCGCGGCCATGCGCGCCGCGTCGCTCTCGGTACGCAGCTACCTGTGGCGGACCGGTGACAACGATCGGGTAGACCGGAAGTGAGATGCTCGAGCCGCCACAAGAAGTGGCCGCTCAGCTGTTCCTCGCAGGGCGACCCCCACCCGGACGACACAGTGGCGAAGAAGCCGGTTGAAACACTTGACTGACGAGGCGCCAGTGCTGGTATTACGTGCGCGACGCTGGCGTTCGACAGATCGACGAACGCCAGTTTCGCCACCGGCTTCCGGCTGGGCTCACGGCCAGCTGTCAGCTGCGTGCCCCTGAGGCTCGCAGCTGGGTCGTGCCGGGCAGGTCAGGCAGGAAGGTCATGGCGATCGCCGCGTAAGCCATGAAGCCCGCGCACACCAGCAGACCGGCACCGAACCCCGCGTTGACAGCCAACACACCCAGCGCCCGCCACGAAACGCAGCACCAGGAACATCGTGAAACTATGAACCACCAAGATCGCCGCGGTGAACACGCCGAACACCGCGAGCGAAACCATCAATGCCCGTTTGCGGCCGTAGTTGTCGGCGAGCTAGCCGACAGTTACGCTGCTCACCCCGATCCCGAGCAACGTCGCCGTGGCGAGCAGGCCGCCCTGTGTCGTCGTGAGTCCCAGATCGGCGCGGATCACAGGCAACGTGAACGACATCAGCAAGATTTCCAGCGCGTCAAACATGTAGGCCACGAACGAGCCGATGAGCATAACCATCTGTTTAGTCCACTCAATCGAACCAGTCCATTCAGTCCTCAAATTTCTCCGCTCGGGAGAACGAATGCTAGGCGCCCGCGCAGGGTTCATCGTGACTCAGCTCCGATTTTCCGCAATTCGCGGAGAACCGCCCGAGAACTCATTGAAGTCGGCCACCAGTCGCACCGGCTTCGCGGACGCCTCTTCTCCGGCACAGCGGCCGGCTCGCCAGTTGGATGGCGTCACTCAGGCCGCACCACCAGGCGGCGAACCTGTCCGGCTCGTCGAACTGCGGTCACAGCCCAGCCTTTGACCTGGACAGCCTGATCCTGGGACGGAAGGTTCCGGAGGAAGCAGTCACAGGTAGTGGGCAAGAAGAGCAATATGAGCAAGCGGTACACGGCGTAGTTCAAGCGGGATGCCGTCGTGTTGGCACTGTCGTCGGACAAGACGGTCACCGCGGTCGCCCGGGACCTGGGGGTGAGTCCGGAGTGTCTGCGTGGCTGGGTGAAGCAGGCCAAGGTCGATCGGGGCGAGGGGCATGCCGGGGCTCTGACCCAGCGCCGAGCGGGAAGAACTCGCCCAGTCGCGGCGCAAAGTCCGCGAGTTGGAGAAGACGGTTCGGCCTCGCCCGCCCCCCTGGCCACCGACGCGGACGTCCTGCTCATGGACATTCCGGGAAAAGCGACCGCCTTCTTCGCGCAGGACAAGATGAGGTAGACACTGCCGCGGGTGCCGCTTCATCGACGCGGAGACGGCCTCGGACGGAAATCTTGCAGGTCACAGCATGGCGCTGCTGCGCTGGGAGTGCCACGCTCTACCTACTATGCGCACCAGGCGGCCGTATCGGCGCGGCGGGCCGCACGGCGCGAGGAGGAACGTCTTGTGGACGAGATCCACGTGCTCCACGCTGGATCGCGCGGCACCTACGGAGCCCCGCGGATCCATGCCGACCTGCGGCGGGTCGGACGGGTGGTGAACCCGAAGAGGGGCGAGCGGCTGGTCCGCAAGCACCGGATTGTCGGGATCACCCGCCGTCGGGGGCCTGACCCGGCAGGCGAAGCGGGCGGTGTTCGCCGTCGACCTGATCGGCCGGGACTTCGCCACATCCCGCCCCGGGATGCGGCTGGTTGGTGACATGACGGAACTACTCAAGCTGGAAGGGAAGTTGTAACTGGCGACCTGTATCGATCTCGCGACGCGGGAGGTGGTCGGCTGGGCGATGGCCGACCACCACCGCGCCGGGCTGGGGTCGCCGCCCTGCGGATGGCAGCCGGGCGAGGTGGCCTGGCAAACGACTGCATCATGCACTGTGATGGAGGTCGGGCGCTTGTTCGACCGAATCGGTTGGCGGAATCCGGTCCTGATCCCGTCGTGGGCGTCGCGGTTGCACCGCCGACTCGCTGACACGCCGCAGGCCTGGCGGCTCGCCGAGGAACAATGTCAACTGGTGGCTGCCTGGGGTGCACCAGGTGCCCACGGGCGGGCGTTGCGGATGCTCGGTGAGCTGACCGAAGGGGCCCGCGGCATGGCGCTGCTGCAGGACGCCGTCGACGTGCTAGCGCCGTCGGACCGTCATTGGGAGCTCGCCGCGGCGCTGCGGTCGCTTGCGAACAGGCTTCGCGACGCAGGGTCACCCGGTCACGAACGTGCTTCCTCGCGACAGGGAGAACCAACACTGAGATCGCTGCAACGCTCGAGGCCAGCAGGCGTGCTGTCGAGAAACCTCATCATCTGCTGTCGCAAGCTCGTAGTCGGAGCAGGGCAGGATTGGTAGAGGTGCTCGAGTCTGCCGCGAGCCGGTCCGCGGCGGAATCGCTGACCGAGCGGTAGTGCTGTCGGGGCGGACCTGTCCACGGTGCGTGAGTGTGCGATCCGGTACGGGAACGCCGCTGGGTCCCTGTTACCACTACATCTGCACGCACGCGATCACGCCCAAGTCGTGAGCGTCGTCCGACCGCTGCAGGTCCGCTGTGGAAGCAGCGACGCGCGGTCGGCTACGCGCCGTCCTGCACAGCGATCAGCGCACACCTGGTCATCCCTGCAGGGCCTCGGCGATCATCGCCGCCGTCAGCATCTGCGCGCCCCTGCCACTGGTCGGGTCGCAGCCGGTGACGTCTCCGATCCGCCTCAGGCGGTAGTCCAGCGTGCTGCGGTGGATGAACAGGCTGCGGGCCGCCTTCTTCCTGCTGTAGTCAGAGTCGACGAAGGCAGTGAACGTCTCCCACAGGACCTTGTGCGCCCGAAGCGGCCTGATCACCGCAGCCAGGTCGGTCCGCACCTTCTCGTTCAGCGTGACCGCATACTCGACCAACACGTCCGAGATCGTGTAGGCACCGCTCGGGCGAAGTCCCGCCACCACCAGCCTCAGCACGTAGGACGCCTCGTTGAACCCATCGACGAGGCGTGCCCTGTCTCGTTCCGCAGTCGCGAGCCAGCCCCTGCCGCCAAGACACTGGGTCAGCCTCGTCACCGAGCGTTCGCCGATGCCTGGACCGGCTGCCGGGATGAAGAGAACGACGTTGCCGTCCCGGTGCGTCAGCAGCGTGTCCTCTCCCGCCACCGCGCGCAACGCATCCACCTCACGGCCGGGCTCCGCAAGCCTCACCACGGCGATCAGGTATCGAGGAGTAAGCCCTTCGAGCACGTCCGCGGGCAGCGGATGACCGTCGGCGAGGTCGCCTGCCAGATCACGCGAAACATTCGCAGTGGTTTTTTGCCGGTAGCCATCGAGGAAGTCCTGCAGCAGGCTACCCACGGCGCGCACGATGGCGGCCAGCCTCGGATCACCTGCCGCCGCCTTGGTCAGCAGCTCAACCAGTTCGTCCGGCTCGTTACCGGTCCACTCCTGCCCTGCGGCCCGCATCTTCGCCCTGAAGTCAGCGGCCCTGTCCTCCTCCGGCGTCGAGCGGAGCGCCTCGATCGGAGATGACGATCCGCCCCTCATTTCGGTCATTTCTTACCTCATCTGTCCGAACGGCGCGGTTGCCCCATAAGCCCGCACCTGACGCTTTCTGTAGATGACGCTCAGATAGTTCCTGACGGTCTTTTCGGTCAGGCACATATTGAGGCCACTTCGCGGGTCAGCAAGCCGGAAGCGAGCAGCGCCATAATCCGCTTTTCCCGGTGCGACAGCCGGGACAGTACGCTTTTGCCTTCCCCTCACCCCCGGAGTCGGTTGCGCCGACGCCGCCGCCGTCCGCCTCCGACCCGCCGACTCTCGCCCGCACGGCGACTCGGAACGACTCGGCGACGATCACGGGGGAGACAACTGTCCCCGCGTACCGTGCACAGCAACATCTCGTCGAGGGACTCAAATGCATCTTGGTTCTCCAGCATGTAGCTGGCCGCTCCGTTTTCCAGTGCCAGCCACACGTCGTCCCTGTCAAGCCAATGGGCCACAACCGCGACAGGCGCTTGCTGATACGCGAACCCCACGAGGTCCGTTCAATTACCCTTCAACTACCCGCCAGTTACTAGACGCGTGAGGGAAGGAGATCCCGCCGAGTTGGTCCGCGATGGCGCAGGTCCTGATCGAGCGGGACTCCCGCCTGCCGTGCCCGGAGGCGGAGGCGGTGTGCTGGACGGGAATGTCCCGCCATGGCAGGGCCGCGAGCTGGCTGTCCGGTGATGACGGTGGGCTTGTAGTAGTAGCCCCCGCCGAGTTCCAGTCGTTCACCGCCGACGACGACCTGGCCGCCGTCCTTCCTGGCGAGTTCGACGTACTTCTCGACGTTCTCCAGGTGCCGCTCGCCTGCCATCGGGCCGACCACGGCGGCCGGGTCGAAGGGGTCGCCGACGGGTACCCCGGGCACGGCCTGCGTGAGGATGCCGACGATCGTGTCGTGCAGGGAACCGTGGACGAGCAGCCGGGGGGCGCCCATACAGAACTGCCCGGTGTTGTAGACGAACCCCTTGATGACCGCGCCGCTCTGGCGGTGATTTCCTCGGCGAGCAGCAGGTCGTCCTGTTCGAAAGGTTCAGGGCGCCGGTGGCGAACGAAGAGGGCTACGCCGAGGGTGATGCCGCGAGCACGCATCGGCACCACCATCACCGAGTGCATCGCGTACTCGCGGATCCAGGCGGCCACGGCAGGATCGTGGGCCGCCCACCGGGTGATGGCGGAGTCGGTCATCTCAAACATCGCTGGTCGGCCCGTGGCCAGGCACTCGGCCGGTGCCGAGAACGCCGGATAGGTCGTTATGGCTCCCGTCCCGACCAGCGCCTCGGGACAGCCCTCGAGGACGGACTACTGGGCGGCGCGGCACAGGGTGGGCTGGCCGGTCGGCAGGCCGGCGCGTGGCTCGTCGCCGCGCTGCAAGAACGTGTACAGGTCGACGGATGTGCAATCCGCGAGCCGGGGGACGGTCACGTCGGCCAGTTCCTGTGCGGTGTGTGTGATGTCCAGTGTGGTGCCGATGCGGATACCGGCCTCGCTGACGAGCATCAGACGCTGCTGGGCCTCGTACCGCTCGGTCATGTCATAGACCACGTGGCACACACCGCGCAGCCGGCCGGTCCCGTCCTTCAGCGGGGCGACAGAGACCGACCAGGCGTGCTTACGGCTCTCGCCGGGTGCACGGAAGTAGCTCTCCAGGTGCTGCGGTTCGCCGCTGGCCAGTGCCAGCCGCATAGCCCCCTCAGTCCTGTCGGCCTCGGGGCCAGTCGCGATCTCGGTCATACGGAGCCCGCGAATCTGGTCCTCGGGAAGGGCGAGTACGCGTTCCATGTCGGCGTTCGCCCGCTCCAGTCGCAGATCTATGTCGTAGATGGCGAGGGCGTACGGCGACTGGCTGAACGTCCACTCCACCAGCGCGTTGCTGCGATGGGGGTGCAGGTGACGCGGCACCGCGGAGACCAGGAACCACTCGGCGATTCCGTCCTCTGTCACCCGGCGGTTCGCGAGTAGCCTCACCCCCACTCGGTGGCCGTCCCGGTGCCGGAGCGTCGCCCTTCCACTCCATCTCTCCACCCGTCCGTCCCGGGGCTGCCGGGCCATCTCCTTCACGTCCTCGGCGAGCAGGTCGGCCGCCGCCCGCCCCACGATGGCCTCGGGACGATAGCCGAGCAGCTGCTGGGCACCTTCGCTCCACCCCGTCACAATGCCCCACTCATCGGTGGTGGCCGTGGCTGCGAACGCCGCGTCGGGAATGTCATCCGACCAGTTACCGGGATTGGTTCGGCATCGCATCATCACCGCTCATCTCGCCCTTGATGATGTCTCTCCCCGACCATTCCCATGATGCCTCTGAACCCTGTCGGCGGCTCGCCTCCGATTGGTGGATGGGGATACGTTGCGGGACATGAGCTCCGTACGGATCACCGCTGCGTTCATCCCGGTCGCGGACCCTGCGGCCTCCGAGCGGCAGCCTGGCGGGGACGCCCAACAGTGCCTGATCCGGCCTCCCATCCGACGAAATTGTGGACGCACCCGAAGTCGGACGCCAAGTGGTGCCGTAGAAACGCACGGCTTGCTGACAGACCTGGCATCCGGCCGCAGGGCACGTCGTGGCCGACGCCCTACGACGAAACGGATACATCCACAGGAGTTGGCGCCGCTGTCGGTGATGTTCCAAATCTCATAACTGCGCTCCGGCGCGGCGGTGATGCACCTGCACGGGTACGCGGTCGGACGGACGCCCTCGCGGCCCGAGGCCGTGGCGGGAAGCGTCGCAGCGTGATCGATCACCCGGAAGTGAATGGCCGTTGACACGGCGGGCTGTACGGCTGATGCCTCACGGCTGCATCCGCCGCGCCGACTGAGTCGGCTCGATCAGGTTCGTACCGCTGTCAGAAGGCGGGGGTGGGCCAGTGCCCCTCGTACCGCGTGGACGAGTGCCTGGGCTCGGGGATCGCTGGTTACGGTGGGTCGCATGCCGTTGGTGACGTAGGCGAAGGCGATGCGCAGGTCCGGGTCGGCGAAGGCCAGCGAGCCGCCGCGCCCGGGGTGCCCGAAGGCCGCGGGTGAGGTCATGGGGGAGGCGGGTCGTGGAGCATGAATCCCAGGCCGAAGCGCGTCCGGGCAAGCAGCACCCGGTCGGGTCCGGCCGTCTGCTCGGTGCGGGCCTGGGCCAGCATGTGCCGCGACAGGATACGCCCCTCGATCAGTGCGGCGTAGAACCCGGCGAGTCCACGCGCGGTGGCGATGCCGTTGGAAGCGGGTAGCTCGGCGGCCTGCCAAGCCGGGCTGTTCTCGTCCGGTGAGGGCGAGACGGTGCCGAAAGCGCGGCGGGTGAGAGATGCGGGGTCGGCAAAGCCGCGGCGATGCTCGCGCGGGTGCGCGTGCGCGGCGCCCCGCTTTGCGCCTGCGGGGTCTCGATCGCGGCGATCCGGCCGACCCTGTCCTGGTGGCCTGCGGGCAGGCCGATCCATAGGAGAAGGTCGAGCAGGTCGGTGAGGTCTTCGGCGAGTACGGTGCCCAGCGAGCGCCCGTCTGCCCGGCGGGCCAGCTCGCCGAGCAGCCAGCTGAAGGTCTGGGCGTGGTAACCGTGCGCGGTGCCTGGCTCCCACAGGGGGCGTTGCGCCGCGACGGCTGCCGGGCCGGTGACCTAGTCCTCGGCCTGCGCCGTGCCATGGACGGCCGGTTCCCCAATATGCACGGCATCCTCCAGTGGGGAAGCAATGATCGATAATCGATCGTACGGCATTCAACTATCATCGAAGCGTGTGGGCACGTCAATGGTTCCCGATCAGCTCGCCGCGCATCGGCCCGCACGGGAAGCTGCAAGCCAACCGACTTCGACGTGCTGGACAAGCTGCCCGTGGCATTCAAGGGGCGCGTCCGTGCACCCGGCAGACGAAGGCCGGTTCGACTGAGTCGAACCGGCCGTGGTGTCACGTCGTCGCGGCGGTGGTCACCGTGCCGTGACAACGTCGACGCCTACGTCGGCCGACTCCTCGCCCAGGTGGCCCTTTGTTCTGATTGGCGCCGTTTCACGCAGGAAAAGTGACATCGTCAGGCTGATTGCGAGGCCGACGATCGCGACGAAGATGATGGAGTTGATGCCGAAATGCTGGGCGATGAACCCGCCGATGACCGGAGTGAGCCCGCCTCCGGCGATCTCGCCGATACCGATCGGCAATCCGGCCGCGGAGGCGACCAGAGCCGCGGGCACGGCCTCGGTGACCACAGGGCCGGTCAGCAGGCACAGGGCGCCGAATTCACAGACGGCGACGACGAACAGCACCAGGAACAGAGCTGCGAGGTTCGCGCCGAGGGTACGGAAGACGATGAGCGCGCCAATGCCGATGACGAAGGCACCGACAAGGACGGGTTTCCGGCCCAGCCGATCAGACAGTGCCGGCAGGGCGATATATCCGACGAACCCTCCGAACCCAAAGGCTGACAGGACGAATCCCATGTGAGTGGCGGACAAGCCGAGGTAGTCGGTGAGGTAGCTCGGCATGAGGGCGACCATGACGAAGACGCAGGAGAAGTTGCCGAACAGCATGGCCGTGGCCAGGAGAACATTGCGTTCGGCGAAGATCTCGCGCCAGGCTGGGCGGGCACCAACGCGAACCTCCGCGGCCCGGGCGCCTGCCCGGACTTGGCTCGCCGCAGCGGCGTGACCTGGCTCCCGCAGGGTTCGGTACAGCAGAAAGGCGACGACAAACCCGGGCAGTGCCACCAGCGAGAAGACCCATCGCCAGCTGGACAGCACGTCGAGAAGCTGGGTGGCGATGATCGGGCCGACACCGAGTCCGAGCAGCGCGAACAGGCTTTGCTGCAAACCCATGTTGAATCCGCGGCGTGACGGTGTCGAGGACTCCGAGGTGTGCGCGATGCTCGCTGGCGTGTAGGCGCCTTCGAAAAGTCCCATGGCGGCGCGAAACACCAGCAGCATTCCCATGCCGGACGCGGCTCCCGTGAGGCCGCAGACGAGGGAGAATCCGACGACGGCCGGGATGAGGACTTTGCGCCGCCCGATGCGGTCGGAGAGGTTTCCTGCAACGATCGATGCCAGGCCCCAGAAGATGGCGAGAACGCCGCTGATGATGCCGAGGTCCTGGTAGGTCAGGCCGAGGTCTTTGACCATCGCGGGAAACAAGGGGGCGATGATGTTGCGGTCTAGCCCGACCAGACCGAAGCCGACGGCAAGAAGCGCGACGATGCGTACCTCGTAGCGACGCGCGGTTCCAGCGGCCGAAGGCACCGGCGCTCCAAGGTCGGATTCCGGCACCGAGCGCTCCCCTGGACGGCTGGTTGTGTTTTTCATGAACGTCTCCCTCGGTGAACTTCGATGGACGGTGGGTGCCGTATCGGCGGCGGGAAGCCGAAGGCCGACAGCAGGCATGCCGGAGGTCCGCAACCGTCGTTCGCAATATCGGGTGGACGCACCCGCGCCGGGCTCCATCAGCCTGTCCGGTGAAGAGGACTGCGCAGTGCGCCTTGGTTTCAGGGAGTATCAGCACACGAGAGGGGAATCTCCTGCACCATCGCGCTGGCGAAGCTGCACGAATCGCGCACGGTGCGAGACGGGGAGGCAGGAGCAGGAGAAGCAGCAACGCCCGGGGGAGGCCGGTGCGCAGTACCCGAGCGAGGTGCTCTGGTGGTGGGGGGAGCCGCAGCAGGCCGCGGGCTCACCGATGGGCAGTGCGCATGGCCAGCGACGGGCGGCCGCATCACATGGCGGTGCCTGCCATGCGGGCCTTGGAGCGGCGGGCGAACCGGCTGACGCTCAGGCCTGTCGGCTCGGCCAGGTCCTCAACCGGAGCGACTTGGTCCAACCTGGGCCTCCAAGAGCACGCGGCCGACGGGGCGCGTCGATCAGGCCCGAGTCGCGCGGACGAGCGCGATGGCCGTGGGTGCGGAATCCGGTGCCGGCTCCGACGACTTCCTTTTGCGCCGCCACATCGGGGCCTGCCGCATCCAGGCCGCACGTCCCCATTCGGCGTCGGACAGAGCCTCGCCCCGCACGGGCGCCCCTGCCCATCGCCGAGGTCGCCACCCTCTGTTGCTTCTCCCAGCAGGAGCAGCTCACCCGCGTGCTGCGGGTTAGCCGCGCTGCGCCGCCGCGGAGAACACCGCCGCGCGATTCCTGCAGCCGCGGCCGCAGGATTGTGCAGGAGATCCCTGCGACGACGCGCCCATACTTCCGGGGAAACGATCCCGGCAAAGCGAGGCACCACCGTGCCGCGCAGTACGGAGAGCCACACGCGGGAATTCCTCGTGGAGGAGATCGTGGACGACCTCGAACTCCGCCCGGGCGGAGTGGTCCTGCCGACCTGGGTGATCGACGCGGTCGCCGTCGTACCCGGCGGCGCCCACCCGTCGTACGCGGCCGGATATTCGGTGCGCGACAACGACTTCTACCGGGCCTGGGACCCCATCGCCCGGGACCGTGAGGCCTTCACGCGGTGGATCGACGAGAACGTGCGCAGCGAAAGGGCGGTCTCCCGATGACCGAGAGCGTGGCATTCAGCCCGGACGAGTTGATGGAGGTCAACGCCGCCCGTGCGCTGGCCGGGGCGCGGAGCTGCTTTGTCGGCATCGGGTTGCCCAGCACCGCCGCCAACCTCGCCCGCAGCATCCACAACCCCGACCTGGTGCTGATCTACGAGTCGGGCACGATCGGCTCCAATCCCACCCGGCTGCCGCTGTCCATCGGAGACGGGGAGCTCGCCGAGACCGCGGACGCGGTGGTCTCCGTGCCGGAGATGTTCAACTACTGGCTGCAGGGCGGTCGGATCGACGTCGGCTTCCTCGGCGCGGCTCAGGTCGACCGCTACGCCAACATCAACACCACGGTCGTCGACCGCGGCCCGGACAAGCCGGAGGCGCGCCTGCCCGGGGCCGGGGGGCTCCGGAGATCGGCGCCAACTGCGGCGAGGTGCTCATGGTGCTGCGCCACAGCGCCCGCAGTTTCGTCAAGAAGATCGACTTCATCATCACCCTCGGCCACGGCAGCGGCCCGGGTGACCGCGCCAAGATCGGCATGCCCGGCTCCGGCCCCGTCGCGGTCATCACCGACCTCGGCATCCTGCGCCCCGACGCGTCCACCGCCGAGCTCGTTCTCACTGACGTACACCCGGGCGTGACTGTCGAGCAGGTCCGCGCCGCCACCGGCTGGGAGCTGAAGGTCGCCGACGAGATCGTCACCACTGAAGCCCCTTCCTCTGAGGAACTCACCGCCCTGCGGGCCCTGAAGGCCGCCGGAAGGAGCGCCGCCGCATGAGTACCGCCCGTCTTCGCGACGTCTATGTCGTCGACGCCGTCCGCACGCCAGTCGGCAAGTACAACGGCAGACTCGCCTCTGTCCGCCCGGACGACCTGGCCGCCCACGTCATCCGTGAACTCCTCGCCCGTACACCCAGCCTGGACCCGGCCCGGATCGACGACGTCATCTTCGGCAACGCCAACGGCGCTGGGGAGGACAACCGCAATGTGGCTCGTATGGCCGGGCTGCTGGCCGACCTACCGGTGACCGTGCCCGGGGCCACTGTCAACCGTCTCTGTGCCTCTGGGCTGGAGGCGGTCATCCAAGCCGCGCGGGCCATCGCACTCGGCGACGCCTCCGTTGCCCTGGCTGGCGGAGTCGAGTCGATGACCCGCGCACCCTACGTCCTGCCCAAGAGCGACCGCGCCTTCCCGGCCGGACACACCGAGCTGTACTCCACCACCCTCGGCTGGCGCATGGTCAACCCGAAGATGGAGCCGCAGTGATCCCGCTGGGCGAGGGCGCGGAGCTGATCGCCGAGAAGCACGGCATCACCCGGGAACAGCAGGACACCTTCGCGCTCGCCAGCCACGAGAAGGCGGCCCAGGCGTGGAAGGACAGACTCTACGACGCGGAGGTCGTGCCGGTTCCGGTCCCGCAGCGCAAGGGCGAACCGGTGCTCTTCTCCCGCGACGAGTGCGTACGGAGCAACCCCTCCCCCGACGCCATGGCCAAGCTGAAGCCTTCCTTCCGCACCGAGAACGGCACCGTCACCGCGGGCAACGCCTCCCCCCTCAGCGACGGCGCCGCCGCCCTGCTCCTGGTCGACGAGGACGGCCTGAAGGCGTGCGGCCGTGAGCCACTGGCCCGGATCAGTGCCTCCGCCGTCACCGCCATCGAGCCGCACTACTTCGGCCTCGGCCCCGTCGAGGCGGTGAACCGGGCGCTGGCCAAGGCCGGCCGCGCCTGGGCCGACGTGACCATCCTGGAGCTGAACGAAGCGTTCGCGGCGCAGGTGCTGGGATGTGTCGCGGAGTGGCCCGAGTTCGACCAGGAGATCCTCAACCCGCGCGGTGGTGCCATCGCGATCGGCCACCCGCTGGGCGCCTCTGGTGCCCGCCTCGTCGGCGCCGTCTCCCACCAGCTCGCCGCAGCGGGCTCCGGCACCGGGGTCGCCACGCTGTGCATCGGCGTAGGCCAGGTCTTGCCCTCGTCCTAGAGCGCTGACCCACGAACCGCCACTCCGGGGCTCCGAAACCGAAGGACAGCACGGGGCCCCGGAGCGGCGTCGGCCCGCCCTCGGGCCGGGCGGGGACTCGTACGACGCCACGCCCGACGGCGTGCGCCCTGCACGAACCCGCACCACCACGCCGACCGGGCCGTCGGCTGACACGGGATCCGACCACCACACCACTCGTATGCCCGCGAAGTTGCCGGAGGCCCGGGCGGACCTCACCGCGGTGCCGCAACGCTCACGGCACCGCGTGCCGATGTCAGGCCCGGGAGACAGCAGCGGTCATCTCCCACATCAGGACCTCGGCACCCTGCGCCCCGCCGGTGATGCGCTGTCCCTCCGAGCCGATGACGCGCACCGTGTCCCCCTCCGCCAGCGGGCCGGCGCCTTCCAGTTCAACGCTGCCGCGTGCGATGAACACATGGGTGAAGGGGGCGGTGGCGATGCTGAGGGTCTCCCCCGGGCGGATGCGCGCGACGTGCAGGGCGGCATGCTTCTGGCGGATGCCGATCGCCCGCTGGTTGTCGTGCCCGGGCATACCGGAGGCGATGGTGGTCCATCCGCCCCGGTCAAGCTGATCGTTGACGTCCAGCTGCTCATAACCCGGCATGATTCCTGCCTCGTCGGGGATCACCCACATCTGGATGAAGTGCACCGGGTTCTGGTGCTCCGGCTCGCCGCTGAGCGTCCAGGAGTCATTCTTCTCGCTGTGCAGGATGCCGGTACCGGCGCTCATCCGCTGGGCAAGGCCGGGGTAGATGATGCCGTTGTGGCCCTCTGAGTCCTGGTGGACCAGGGCGCCGTCCAGCACCCAGGTGACGATCTCCATGTCCCCGTGCGGGTGGGTCTCGAAGCCGGTGCCCGGCGCAACGACGTCGTCGTTGGAGACGAGCAGCAGTCCGAAGTGCGTGTTGAACGGGTCCCGGTGATAGGAGAAGGAGAACGAGTGGTGCGAGTCCAGCCATCCGGCGCGAGTGTGGAAGCGCTCGCCCGCGCGGCGGACATCAAGGGTGGAAGCCATGGCGGTGTCCTTGAACGGTGCCGGGGGACGATCTGTGGGAGCACCGACCTCCAGATGATTGAATATTGTACAATCGAGTGTATGGTAGCCCACTGATCGCAGCCGCCATTCCGCTTGCCGCACTCGGACGGTTCCTTCTCGTGGGCAAAACCGCCTATGCTCCGGAACAGAGAGGGTCGGCCCGCTCGCCGACACTCGGGCAGGGAGCTGGGGCCGATGCGCGAATTGGGCGTCCAGGACACCCTCGGCATTCTCAGACAGCCGTGGGTGCACCCTTCACGGACAAGTGTCGGCCTCGGCTGGAAAGGCCTATACCTGTCCACTCAGGGCGAGCAACCCTATCGGAAATCATTCGACGGGGCGCCCAGCCACCTGCTGATCCTGCATCTGGACGGCCCAGTCACGGTACGCCGTGGACGGCGGGGACTCACCGAGAGCCGACGGATACCGCCGGGTGGGCTGTTCCTGCACCCGGCCGAGACCGAGCTGGACGTGGAGCTGGGTGACCAGCTGCGGACCGTGCACGTCTACCTGTCGGACGAGACGCTGCAGCAGGTCGCCGGCGAGGAAGGCCGGACAGTACGGCTGATCGAGGAGTTCGGTATCACCGATCCCCTGCTGGAGCATCTGATCCTGGCCCTGGACACTGTGGTGCGAGAGGCGGAGCCGGCCAGCCGCACGTACGCCGACCAGCTCGGCCTCACCATCGCCGTCCAGCTGGCCCAGCGGCACAGCGACCGCTGGCGCGCTCCGGCCGCCCCGCCTTCCCGGCCCGCAGGCCTTACCGACTGCCAGTTCACGGCGACGCGGGAGCTGATGGACGCCCGGCTGCGGGAACCGCTCCCGCTGGAGGAGCTGGCCACCGCGACGGGGCTGAGCGTCAGCCAGTTCGCCCGGGCGTTCAAGTCCCGCACCGGGCAGCCTCCGCACCGCTATCTGATGCGGCTTCGGGTGGAGCAGGCCGCGCGGCTGCTGCGCACCGGCACGCTGCCCATCGCCGAGGTCGCCGCTTTCTGCGGCTTCTCCCACCAGGAGCACCTCACCCGCGTGCTGCGCGCCCAGCTGGGCGCCACCCCGGGCGAGCTGCGCCGCCGCGGGTGACAGCACCGCGCTTTTCACGCTGCCGTGGGTGAGCCCGCGGTGCGTTCTGTGCAGCCGCCGCAACAGAATCGTGCAGGAGATCCCGAGGCGGCGCGTCCCATACTTCCTGGGCAACGAGCCGAATAAGCCAGGCACCACCATGCCGCGCAGTACGGAGAGCCGCATGCGGGATTTTCTCTACTCCAGCCAGTCCGCACGAGTCGTGTTCGGTGCGGGGACCCTGGGCAGACTTCGCCAGGAGGTCGAGGACCTGGGCTGCGTTCGCGCGCTGGTGCTGACCACCCCTGAGCAAGCTCCTCTGGTCGAACACGCGCGCGACGTGCTGGGCTCGCTCGCTGTCGGCGAGTTCACCGGAGCCGCGATGCACACCCCGGTCGAGGTCACCGAACGCGCGCTCCAGATCGCCGACGACCTGGACGCAGACTGTCTGGTCGCGGTCGGCGGGGGCTCGACCACGGGACTGTCGAAGGCCCTGGCCGTGCGCACCGGGCTGCCGCAGATCGTCGTCCCCACCACCTACGCGGGCTCCGAGGTCACCCCGGTGCTGGGCGAAACCGAAAACGGCGTGAAGACCACCCGCTCCTCTCCGGACATCCTGCCGGAGACGGTCGTCTACGACGTAGAGCTCACCCTGGGGCTGCCGGTTCCCGTGTCGGTGACCAGCGGCGTCAACGCCATGGCTCACGCGGTGGAGGCGCTGTACGCCCCGCAGGCCAACCCCGTCACCGATGGGCTGGCGCTCCGGGCGATCTCGCTGCTGGCCGGCGCCCTGCCGCGAATCGTCGCCGACCCCGTCGACCGGGACGCGCGCGCCGACGCCCTGCAGGCCGCCTGGCTGGCCGGCATCTGCCTCGGCACTGTCGGCATGGGGCTGCACCACAAGCTGTGCCACACTCTCGGCGGCTCCTTCGACCTGCCGCACGCGCAGACACACACGGTCGTACTGCCCCACGCCATGGCGTACAACGCGTCCGCCGCCGCGGAGCCGATGCGCCGGATCGCGGGTGCGCTGGCCGGGTCGGATGCCGGGGTCCTCCCGGACGCGCCCACCGCCGTGTACGACCTGATCGCCGAGCTGGGCGGTCCGCTGTCCCTGCGTGAGCTGGGCCTGGCCGCGGACGGCATTCCCCGCGCCGTGGAACTCGCCACCGCCAAGCCCTACCCCAACCCACGCCCGGTGACCCCTGAGGGAATCACCGCCCTGCTGAACGACGCCTGGTCCGGCCACCGCCCGCCGCCGGCCGACCCGCTCGCCGCGCAGCTGCACGCTCTGCTCGGCCAGGTCACGGGGAGCTTCGACCGCGCTCCCGATCCCCGGACCCGGCGGCTGCTCACCGACCTGGTACGCCGCCTGCACGGCTTCGCGGCCGACAACGACCTGACCGCGTCCGAGTGGCGCCATGCCATCGACTTCCTCACCCGCACCGGGCAGATCTGCAGCGACACCCGGCAGGAGTTCATCCTGCTCTCGGACACCCTCGGCGTCTCCAGCGCGGTGGATGCGCTCACCAACTCCCGCGCCGCGCAGGCCACTCCCTCCGCGGTCCTCGGTCCGTTCTACGTGGAGGGCCCCCCGCCGCGCGAGCACGGCGCCGACATCGCCGACGGCCTGCCAGGAGCGTCCTTGTACGTGGACGTGCGGGTCACCGACACCGAGGGTGTGCCCCTGGCCGGCGCGGTCGTCGACGTCTGGCAGACCAACGAAGACGGCTTCTACGACGTCCAACTGCCCGACCTGGACGGACCGGTGCTGCGCGCCCGCTTCCGCACCGACGACGACGGGCGGCTCACCTTCTGGTCGATCGTGCCCGTGACGTACCCCATCCCCGACGACGGCCCGGTGGGGCAGATGCTCAGCAGCAGCGGCCGCCACCCGTACCGCGCCCCGCACATCCACTTCATGATCAGCGCTCCCGGCCGGAAGACCCTGATCACCCAGCTCTTCGTCGCGGGCGGTGAGTACGTCGACGGCGACACGGTCTTCGGCGTCAAGGGCGCCCTGGTCGCCGACTTCCACGAGACCAAGGGCCCCACCCCCGACGGCCGCGTCCTCGCCGGCCCCTGGCACCGGCTGGACTACACCTTCCGCCTCGCCTCCACCCAGTAGGACCCCTCACGGGAAGCCCGGTGGGCCCCCTCCAGGAAAGCCCGGCAGCGGCAACGAGAACCTCGCCGCTGCCGGGCTTTCGGCATGTCGCGGCAGCGGCGGCATGGTACACGTCGGCACCGCGGCCGGGATGCCCCACCGTCTCAAGGGCGTGGAGGCAGCCCGGCCCCGGTGATGTCGGGCGCCGGGGTGTCAGCCGAGGGACAGCGCCTCGAACGCCCGCTCCTGGTCGGCGGCGTGCTTGAGCACGACGCCCAGTGTCCCCCGGACCGCTTCGCCGTCCAGTTCGTCACGGTCGAGGGCGACCAGGGTCCGAATCCAGTCGATGGTCTCCGCGATCGACGGCGCCTTGCGCAGGTCGAGACCGCGCAGGGCTGCCACCGTGCGGACGACCTGTTCCACCAGTTGCTCGGCGGCTTCCGGCACGCGGGCGAGCACGATCTCCCTCTCCCGCTGCGGCTCCGGGTAGTCCATGTGCAGGTACAGGCACCGGCGCCTGAGCGCCTCGGAGAGCTCGCGACTGGCATTGGAGGTGAGCACCACGAACGGGCGCCGCACCGCAGTGATCGTCCCCAACTCGGGGATCGTCACCTGGAAGTCGGACAGCACCTCGAGAAGCAGGCCTTCCATCTCGATGTCCGCCTTGTCCACCTCGTCGATGAGGAGCACGGTGGGCTGAGAGCGGCGGATGGCCGTCAACAGCGGCCGGTCGAGCAGAAACTCCTCGCCGAACACGTCGTCGTGGACCTGTTCCCAGGCGGAGTCGTCCCGTGAAGCCTGGATGCGCAGCAACTGCTTCTTGTAATTCCACTCGTACAGCGCCCGGGCCTCGTCCAGGCCTTCGTAGCACTGCAACCGCACCAGATCCGCACCTGTTGCCGTGGCCACCGCCTTGGCCAACTCGGTCTTCCCCACGCCCGCCGGCCCCTCGACCAGCAGCGGCTTTCCCAACCGGTCGGCGAGGAAGGCGGTGGTCGCGATGGACCCGTCCGCGAGATAGCCCGTCACCGCGAGCCGTTCGCGTACGTCAGCTACGGCTGAGAACGCTGTCATGTTGATTCCTATCTCATCTGGTGTGCTGGTCTGGGCGGCGGTCCGGAGCCGCGCATCAGCGCGCGATCTCGGTTACGGCATCGCCGAGTTGGTGGAGCGTCGATACTTCGAAGGCGCGGGTGGCATGCGCGGCATACAGGGACAGCAGGGAGTCGCCGGTGTCCCATTCGAAGCGCGGTTCGGGGTTGAACCAGTACAGTCGCCGGCCGAGCCGATTCAGCTCCTTGGTCTCGGCGAGCGCGGGCATGCGGTCGTGGTTGCGGGCGTCGCCGATCACCAGCACGGTGGTCTTCCCCGTGACGGCGTCCGGCCAGCGGCGCAGGAACTCCGCGAACGCGCGCTCGTAGTCGCTGCGGCCGTCGGCGACGACCAAGCCGCGCCGCCCCAGCAGGTGATGGGCGTCGACGACGCCCGGCGCGGCCTGAAGGAGGTCGGTGACCTCGACGATTCCGTCGATGAAGACCCACGACCGTACACGCCGGAACTCCTCGTGCAGCACATGCAGCAGCGACAGCGTGAAGGGTGCGAACTGGGCGACCGATCCGGATACGTCGCACAGCACCACGAGGTCGGGCTTGGAGGGATGACGGCGACGCATCCGCGGGGTCAGTGGTACGCCACCGGAACTCATGCTGTCGCGGATGGTGCGCCGCATGTCGAGGTGCCCGCGGCCGCGGCGGCGCCGCCGTCCGAGCTGCGTGGCGATGCGCCGGGCCAGCGGCCGTACGGCGGCGCGCAGCGCGGCCAGCTCGTCCGGTGCCGCGTACATGATGGGCAGGTCTTGCAATTCGCCGGCCCGGGGCCGGTGTGCCTCCTGCTGAACTCCCGCTCCTGCGTCGTGCAGACGGGCGCGGACGAGCTGCTCCAGCAGGCGCAGCACTTCTTCGAGTTGGGCGTGTGCCTCCGCATTGTCGAGCTGCCGCTCCAGCTCCGAGCGGTCCAGGGAACCGCGCATGAGCTGGTGCAGCACCTGGCCGAGATCCAGGCGGCGCAGTACGCGCTGCAGGTGATGGCGCTCGCTGCCTGCCGTCTCGTCATTGATGCCTGCCCAGCGGTCCACGGCCTCCTCCAGCGCGCCGGCGACCGAGTCGTCGTCGCCTTGGCGCAGGGCCTCGGCCAGCTCGTCCCGCAGGTTCTCCGCCCCTGACGGCCTGCTGCCGTCGGTCCGGCCCGGCTCCGGCGCCCGCCGCTCGGCACGCGGTGCGGGGAACTGTAGATCGAAGAGCCGGTCGAAGACGGCGTCGTGCGTGTCGCTCTTGAGCAACGCCGCCCGGAGCGCCGCCCGCACGACATCGCGCCGGGATGTGTCCACCGCGGCCAGCGCGGCGACGGCGTCGATTGTTTCTCCCGTTGACACGGGAACGCCCGCGGCACGCAGGCCGCCGGAGAACGCGATCACAATTCCTGAGACCATGGACGGTGAGACGACCGAGCTGTACGATTTACGATCGTTAAGCGGCATGCCAAGTATTGTAATTGATGGGAATTATTCATGACAGCGCCGAGCACCCTTCTGGATCTGGGATTGACGCTCCGACCAGAGCGCGACATCGAGCGGTTGCAGCACGTCGCACGGCTTGCGGCCCGCCTCGGGTTCCGATACCTCTGGCTGCCGGTCCCCGACGACGCTCCCGTGCCGGATCCTGCCGCCCTGGTGGACAGCGCGCGGCCGAGCCGGGTGGGCCTCGTCGTGGGCGGCGATCCCGAGTCCGTGGTGCAGCGCGTCACGGCACTGCGCGACGGTGGGCTCCCGCCCGACGCGCTGCTGGAGATCCACGCGCCGGTCGAGCTCCGGGACCGGCTCGTCGCCGCTGTCGGAGGGCCCGGCCAGTGGCGGGAACGGGCCTTCGTTCCCTGGTACGACGAGGAGGCCGCCGGTCACGTGGTGCTCGCCGAGCGGGCTACGGACCGGGCCACGACCGTGAAGGGACTTGCCGACGCGTCCGAGCGGCGCGGCGGGCAAGGGCATGCCCCGGTGATTTCGGTCGCCCTGACGGTATCCATCGGCCGCACCATGAGCGAGGCCGAGGCGCGGGCGCTGCGCGACTCCGCACTCTCCGGCGCCCAGCACCCGAAGATCGCCGGTCTCTTCGGCACCCTCGAACACGCCCAGGAGCAGGCGCTGGAACTGGCCCGGGCCGGCGCAGACACCCTGCGGGCGACCCTCGCCGACGAGCAGGACGTCGCGGATCTGCTCGCCCAGTTGCGCTCGGTCGCGGTCGGGCCGACACCGCTGCTCCACGCCCGCTCACGCTGAGCGGTCAGGGGTGAGAACGACCGGCGATCGGAGAGCGGCGTCACCCGGATTTGCCCTAGACCGACCGGCGTCGCTCGACTGTCACTCGCGTCCGCCCCGCCGGCACCACGACGCATGTTTCATGCGCGTTTCATGCAAACACGGCGGCAGGATGGTGCAGGATCCCGAACGCCGCGTTGCGCATACTCGTCGCAGCGGTGCACAACAGGCACCCCTGAGCCGCGGAGCATGGGGAGCCGTATGCAGGAATCCGTCTCCTCCGCCCACGAACGAGAGCGTTGTCCGGTACAGGACCGTGGAGCCGTCCCACGAGGCCGAGCCCCCAAGCCGCATCCGGACACCGGTTCCCGCAACGATTGAGCAAGTCGATCCGATGAGCCCGGCGCGACCCGCGCCCGAACGGTCGTCACGACGACGTCGACCCGCTCCCTGGATCGTCGCGGCCCCACCCCCACAGGTGGTGCGCCGACCCCTGCCAGCACTCCCCGGCGAGCGGCTGCAGATGCACGCGGCACATGACGGCAGAGCCGGACAATGTAGTTGCGCTGGCAAATTATTGAATTCGCACAAGCCGTCATACTGATGGCGATAGGTTCGCCACAAGCATACTGGAGTCACGAATGAACGCGCCGACCCTAAAAGGCAAAGAAAAGTCGTCGTACGAAACGCGCTTCGGTTCGCTGGAGAATTACGAGAAGGGCCGCGTCGAGATCATCAACGACGACCCGCGGCACTACGCCTTCTCGAACGTGTTCGAGGTGGCGAGCCTCGCGAAGCCGTACGAGAAGATCGCCGTCGGCAAGAACCTGGAGTACGTCCTGGAGGCGATCCGCGCCGAGGGCACCAGCGAGTGGCGCACCGCGGCCCACGACGAGTTCGCGCTGGTGATGGACGGCGAGGTGGAAATCACCCTCGTCAAGCTGGACGAGAGCCCACTGGCCGCAGACGCCGAGGGTTCGGTCGCTCTCGAGGGGGAGCCGGCCGGCCGCCGCATGGGGCGAGTGATCGCGCGCCGCGGACATATGACCCTCCTGCCGGCCGGTGCGGCGTACCGCTTCTCGGCCGAGCGGCCCGGCGTGCTCCTCCAGCAGACCGTCGCGGGACCGGACACCCAGTTCCGCTGGTCCGAGATCGCCCAGTCGCTCTGACCCAACCGCCCTTCGCCCTCAGAGGAGAGACCGAATGACCACGACCGCTGAACCCGCCGTCATCGCCTCCCAGCCCAACGAGGTGGGCTACCGCGAGTACTCCCTCGGTCAGTTCCACTTCCGCCGGGACGAGTACTTCGCCTACATCACCTGGCCCACCGGCAGCCACATGATGAGCGTGGACTCCTTCCTGCGCGCGATGCAGCGCGATATCGCGTGGGACTTCTTCTACGGCACCGTCAACTTCGACGGAGTCTTCGGCACCGTCAACCACTACGGCAAGGTGGACGTCTTCGCCGGCCGCTACAACGACGCCTACCGCAAGGCCGAGTTGGACTACAGCGAGACGGTTGAGACGCCCCTGATCCGGGAGACGTTCTCGGATATCCTGGACGACTGGACCAACGAGACGTTCGACCCGTTCGCTTCGCCGCACGAGACCGGCTCGGCGTTCGGGATCAAGAACGGCGACAACACCAAGGCGGTCCGGCGCGAGCGCGTCGCCGCGCAGCGGATGGTGGGCCTACCCGGTGACGCGCCGCTGCGCAGCGACGACAACGGCTACCCGGTCAACCGGATGTTCGCCGACGTGCCACAGGACGAGCCGCTGGTGGAGGCCGAAGAGGGCTTCGAGGGCGAGGTGTCCTCGTTCAACCTGTTCGCCTACCTGTCCCGCTCCGACGTGACATGGAACCCGTCGGTGGCCAGCGCCTGCAAGGACTCGCTGTTCTGCCCGACGACTGAGGAATACATCCTGCCGATCATCCACGGCAACGACCGGGTCGAGTGGTTCATCCAGGTCACCGACGAGCTGACCTGGGAGATCGAGGACCGGGACAGCGGCGCGGTGCGCGCCCGCGTGGTGATGAAGCCCGGTGACGTGTCCGCGATGCCGGCCGACATCCGGCACCAGGGCTACTCGCCGAAGCGGTCCATGCTGCTGGTCTGGGAGAACGCGAACCCTGACCTGCCGGACATGATCGCCAGTGGCAAGACGCCGACCTACCCCATCGAGTTCTGACCGTCCCGGGTCCGGGTCGCGCGGTGCGGCGGAGGGCCCCGCGCCACGCGACCCGGGCCGTCCCGTCGCGGGGAGCGCCCGAACCCCAGCGCCACCATGCGGAGAAACGCGGAGAGAAGCGGCGAGAAACTGTGCAGACCAAGCTGTTCATCGGCGGCGAGTTCGTCGACGGCGTAGACGGCGCCACCATCGAGGTGTACGACCCGCACGACGGCAGCCTGCTGGCCGAGGTGGCCGAAGCCCGTGGCGCCGACGTCGACCGAGCGGTCGAGGCGGCTACCAAGGCGTTCGAGACCTGGCGGCACTTCTCGGCCGAGCAGCGCGGCCGACTGCTGCTCAAGCTCGCCGACATGATCGAGGAAAACGCGGAGGAACTCGCGCTGCTGGAGACCCGCGACACCGGGCACCCGATCCGCGACACCCGGAATTTGGACGTGCCGCGCACCGCGGCGACGTTCCGCTACTTCGGCGGCATGGCCGACAAACTCCAGGGCTCGGTGATCCCGGTCGAGCGCGGCTTCCTCGACTACGTGACCCGCGAACCCATCGGCGTGGTCGGGCAGATCGTGCCGTGGAACTTCCCGCTGATGTTCACCAGCTGGAAGATGGGTCCCGCGCTGGCCGCCGGCAACACGGTCGTCCTCAAGCCGTCCGAGCTCACCCCCCTGTCGACGCTGCGGATCGCGGAGCTGATGGCCGAGGCCGGATTCCCCGCGGGCGTGGTGAACATCGTGACCGGGTACGGGTCGACCGCCGGCGCGCGCATCGTCGAACACCCCGGCATCGGCAAGGTCTCCTTCACCGGGTCGACCGCTGTCGGCCAGGGCATCGCCCGCGGCGCGGCCGACACGCTCAAGAGGGTCCAACTCGAACTCGGGGGCAAGGGCGCCAACATCGTGTACGGCGACGCGGACCTCGACGCCGCGGTGCAGGGCTCGGCGTTCGCCATCTTCCACAACCAGGGCCAGGCGTGCATCGCCGGAAGCAGGCTGATGCTTCACGAGTCGATCGCCGACGAGTTCCTCGACCGGTTCACCGCGCTGGCCCGGTCGGTGCGCCTCGGTGACCCCAAGGACCCGGCGACGCAGATGGGCCCGCTCACCTCCACCCTGCACCGCGACCGCGTCCTCATGTACCTGGATGCGGCGCGCGACGAGGGCGGCGAGATCCTCACCGGCGGCAGGGCCCCTGAAGGCCCGGATTTCGCCGCCGGCTGTTACCTGGAGCCCACCGTGATCGCGGCCGACCCGGCGCACCGCGTGTCCCGCGAGGAGGTCTTCGGCCCGGTCGTGGCGGTGCACAGGTTCCGTACCGACGAGGAGTCACTGCAGCTCGCCAACGCCGTCGAGTACGGTCTCGGCGGCGGGCTGTGGACCCGTGATCTCTCCCGCGCCCACAGGGCCGCCCGCGAGCTGCGTTCCGGCATGGTGTGGGTCAACTCCTACAAGCGGGTGAACCCCGGCTCGCCGTTCGGCGGCGTCGGCCGGTCCGGGTACGGCCGCGAGATGGGGTTCGAGGCCATGCACGAGTACACCGAGGCCAAAGCTGTCTGGATCAACGTCGACGCCGAGTTGCCGCGGCTCTATGGCAACAGCTGAATTACGCTCGGTTCCCTCGTTCGTACACGAGGTGGTCACCGGCTGATGATCCGTGCACCCGGAACTCTGCGCCGGGTGCACGGACGTAGTGCGCTGGTTCAGGGTGCCCGCTGGGGAACCGCCGTCGAGCGGAACGACGGAGTCGTCCAGCACATGCCCATCCAGGCGGCAGTGGAGGCAACGCTCCACGCGGACTGGCTCGGCGCCGATCTGCTGCCGTGGTTCGGCGGCTCGATCACCGGGCCGGCCAAGGCGATCAGACGGGGAGCAACCCTACGGCTGCGGGCCGAGCGGCCAGGCAGCGCAGGACGGGGCACCCGGCCGGTGCCCAGGCAACCGGCTCATTCACCTGTCACGTGCCGAGCGGAGCCCGGCTCCAGCCGCATCACCAAGGCTGCCGCAGACCGAAATAAGCGCTTTTGGTGCAGACACGGCGGCGCATTCGTGCAGGACCCCCTTGCGGCGGTACGCGCATTCTTGAGAAACAAACACCAGGCGCCACACCACATGATCGATCCCGATCACCATCGCTTCAACGGGACCATGCCATGCAGCCTCTGAAACAGACCATCAAAGGCACCACCGCCAACGGATTCGAGGCGGTCCAGGAGGCCTTCGCGCCCACCTTCACACGGCGCGGCAAGCGCGGCACGCCACGACTGGGCGCCCATGTCGAGCTGCTCCCCAACCCCCGAGAGACCTCGGGTGACGCCCATGGCCATCCTGGGCAGACGCCGACAGACCGGCCCCAGCGTACCGTCCGTCAAGGTCTGCTCGGTCTGACTTCCCATCCGGCGAGCGCGGGGACCGCCCGTCACTTCGCTGCAGTCCTTCTCCGCAGCTGGGGCGTCACACCGGATGATCTGGATTCCGCCGTGCTCGTTGTCGGCGAGCTCACCGCCAACACGGCCCTGTACGGCCGGGCCGACACGTCCTTGTTCCTGTCCCTGGACGAGAGCGAGCTTCTCATCGTCGTCACCTCCAGTGGAGCGCCCGTACCGCACCGAGAGTCAGAGCACCTCGCTGAGGACGAGCACGGCCGCGGGACCGGCATCGTCGAATTCCTTGCCCATCACATGGAGATCCACAAGGCCGACACCGGCTGCCGAACCTACGCGACGTTGCGCGTCACGACTGCCGCCAAGGCCGCGTGAAACTTCCTCATCGCGGCAATTCTCACCGGTCCGCCAGCCTGATGTCCGGGACAGCACCGACCAACTGATGGTTCCACGACGCGCTCCACGCGTCGACTCACACCTACGCGCTGCCCCTGCCGGGGGGAGAAGGGGTGGCACGCCGTGACGCGTTCACGCAGACGGGTCAGGAGCCGCGGATTCGGCACCTGTGGGGGCGGTCGCCTCGGGTCGGTCCACCGAAACGGTGCGCAGCCGCCCAAGTAACTGGCGGAGTTCCCAGCGGCACAGAACACTCCCAGGCATGCTAACCCCACACTGCCTCAGCGAAGTCATCGCCCTCGGGATTGGCATCGCTTGGAGTGGTACGACGATGGCGGCCGTGCCCGCGCTGCTCGGGCCTGTCGTCCACGGCGAGCACCCCTCGATGGCGGCCCGTCCCAGCGCTCGGTGTCGTCTCCCAGGCCGAATACCTGAAGGTGCGAGTTGTGAGGAATTTGAACATGGTTGTCTTCTCTGGAGGTACTAAAGCGTGGGGCAGATTTCACCCCACGCCTTTGTTGTGTAGTACATCAAAACACCACGACCCGTTTTTCAGGCCGCGAACGCAGCCCACTGATCAACTTGGCGAATTGGGAAAACGACAGCAACGGGTTTTACTGTGCCACCATTTACGGAAACCGGCGACCGAGTCGCCTGGTAGCACAAACATCACCAGATGGTCATAGATCCAGGGATCGAGACAGGGTTCCGCATACCGGTGCCGGCCGGCGTGACCGCAGCCGCCGCGAGCAGTTGTCAGCTACCAGTGGCAGGGTGCCGCGATGCTGCGCGCCACCACCAGCCCCGGCCTCGCCGACCTGCCCCGCACACTCGATCTCGACGAGCCGCGGCGACGAGGTCGTCGTAGAAACCGTCCTCCCAGGCTCGGTGCGCCAGCCCGTGCGACCGGCTGCGAACTCGTCCTGGCGCTCGCGGGAGATGGCGAACCGCTCCTGGAGCTGCTCGTTGGCCTCGCCGAGGCTGACGGTCCACTGCTTCGGCATCTTCGGGTTCACCAAGCGCCAGCCGAGCGTGGTCGAGACGGCCGCCATGTCGGCGGCCGGGAACGCCCGGTCGGGCTTGGGCAGCACCCACGGGGCGCGGGTCATGGACTCCACGCCACCGGTGAGGACGATGTCAGCGTCGCCGGTCTCGATGGTGCGCGAGCCGGCCATCACGGCGTCGAGGCTGGAGCCGCAGAGCCGGTTGACCGAGGTCGCCGGCACGCTCACCGGCAGCCCGGCGAGCAAGGCTGCCATGCGCCCGACGTTCCGGTTGTCCTCACCGGCGCCGTTCGCGTTGCCCCAGACGATGTCGCGGATCGCCGCCGGGTCGAGGTCCGGCGTGCGGGTGAGGGCCGACCTGATGACGGCACCGCCGAGGTCGTCGGGACGGACGCCGGCCAGGCCGCCGTTGAACCGGCCGAAGGGAGTACGGAACGGCGGAGTACACGAAGGAGTGCATCACAGGATCCCCTGCTCTCGAGTCGGCCAGCCGGTGTAGCCCTCGGCCAGGTAGGTCGACCCCGCGGTCGAGCTGGTCACGGAGGTCAGCTCACCCACCTGGCGCCGTACGTCGAAGTCGCTGGCTTCCGGCAGCCGGTGCAGCATGGTGGTCATCCAGTACGAGAAGTGCTGCGCCTTCCAGACCCGCTGGAGCGCTCGCTCGGCGTACTGGTCGAGGGCGTCCTCAGCGCCGTGGCGCAGGTGCCGCTCGAGCTGCTCGGCGAGGACGCGGACGTCGGCGAGGGCGAGGTTGAGGCCCTTCGCTCCGGTGGGCGGCACGGTGTGGGCGGCATCGCCGGCGAGCACGAGGTTGCCGTGGCGCAGGGGCTCCTGGACGAAGCTGCGGAACGGCAGCACCACCTTCGAGGTGATCGGCCCCTCCTTGAGGGTGTAGCCGTTGGCGCCGACGCGGGCCTGGAGCTCCTCCCAGATCCGGTCGTCGGACCAGTCGGCGACGTCCTCGGACGGGTCGCACTGGAAGTACATCCGCTGCAGCGACTCGGTGCGCTGGCTGATCAGCGCGAAGCCACGGTCCGAGTGGTTGTAGATCAGCTCCTCGCTCGACGGCGGCGCCTCGCAGAGGATGCCGAACCACGCGAAGGGATACTCGCGGAAGAACTGCCGGCGCTGCGCCTCGGGGAACTCGTGGCGGCAGATGCTGCGCGAGCCGTCGGACCCGACGAGGACGCGCGCGGCGACCTCGTGGGCGACACCGTCGGCGTCGGTGAACCGCATGACCGGGCGGTCGGTGGTCAGGTCCGCGACGGAGACGTCACTCACGCCGAACCGCACGTCGCCGCCGTCACGCGCCCGGGCGTCGGCCAGGTCGATGAAGACGTCGGTCTGCGGGTAAAGCTGCACGGTGGCGCCCACCAGCGCCTCGAAGTCGATGCGGTGCCCGCTGCCACCGAAGCCGAGGTCGATGCCCGCATGCTGGAAGCCGTCCCGGAGGACCCGGTCGGACACACCCGACTCGAGGAGCATCCGGACGCTGTCCTGCTCGAGGATGCCGGCGCGGTGGGTCTCCTCGATCTCCTTGCGGCTGCGAATGTCGATCGCAACCGAGTCGATGCTGGCCCGCTGGAGCAGGTGCGCGAGCATCAGGCCGGCCGGGCCGGCTCCGACGATGGCGACGTCGGTGGTGGTGCGGTTCATGCCTGCTCCTGCTCGTCGAGATCGCTGAGGACCTGCTTCGCGACCGCGAAGCCGTGGTTGGCGGCGGGAACGCCGCAGTAGATCGCCGACTGCAGGATCACTTCCGCGATCTCCTCGTCGGTCGGTCCGTTGGTGCGCGCGGCACGCACGTGCATCGCGAACTCCTCCCAGTGGCCCAGGGCGAGCATCGCGGTGAGCACGGCGACCGAGCGGCTGCGCCGGTCCAGCCCGGGGCGGCTCCAGACGCTGCCCCACGCGTAGCGGGTGATCAGCGCCTGGAAGTCCTCGGTGAAGGGGGTCTTCGCCGCCTCGGCGCGGTCGACGTGGGCGTCGCCGAGCACATCGCGGCGGACCTTCATGCCCACGTCGTAGGGGTCGTTCATCGCTGCTCCTGGGTCAGGTGGGTGATGATCAGCTCGGCCGTCGCGGCGGGGTCCTCGGCGGGCGGCAGGTGCGCGACACCGTCGATCACGAGGTCGACCTGGTCCGGCGTGACGACGACGTCGTGGGCTCCCCCGGCCACCAGCGTCGGGACCTTCGCGGAGGCGACCCGGTCGCGGACGTCGTACGCGGCCAGGGCCTCGCAGGCGAGGGCGTAGGACTCGTCGTCGACGTGTTGCAGGGCGATCAGCAGGCCGCTCCCGGTCGCCGGGTCGCGCTCGAGGAACCCGGGCGCGAACCATCGGGCGGCCGAGCCCTCGACCATCGCGGCGGTCCCCGCCTTGCGGACGTACGCCGCTCGCTCGTGCCAGGTGTCGGGGGTGCCGATCTTCGGGGCGGAGGCGAGGGTGACGACCGCGTCGAAGGGGCCGGGGTCGAGGGCGAGCGTGAAGCCGACCGCACCCCCGAGCGAGACGCCGGCGTAGGCGGCCGAACGACCGGCGGCGATCGTTGCAGCCCGGTCGCGCACGGCCGCGGCGAGGTCGGTGATCTCGAAGGCCTCGGTCACCGGGGCCCCCGAGCCGTGGCCTGGCAGGTCCCAGCCGCCGACCTGCCAGGTCGGTGGCAGCAGTGCGGCGCAGCGGCCCCAGAGGTGTGCGACGCCGGTGCCGAGGGAGGGCCCGACGACGAGCAGGCGCTCGGCGGCGTCGTCGCCGGCGAGCTGCGGGTAGGTGAGGGTCAGGTCAGGCACGCTGCGCCTCCCACGCGGCGACGGCAGCATCCGCGAGCGCGGGGGCGTCGCCGAGATAGCCGCGGACGTCGGGCTCGCCGGGGCCGCGCTCGGCGAGCAACGCGTCTGAGGCAGCCTCGGCCCGGCGGGCCATCGCTGCGGTGTCGACCTGCAGGCCGACGACCAGCTCGGCGGCCTGGCTGCCGCCGGCGACAGTCAGCTCGAGGAGCCGCGCCAGGGCGGGCCATTCGGCGTGCCAGGCACCGTCCGGGCGTTCGTCGACGGCGCCGGCTGCGGCCAGGTGCAGCGCCGCAGCGAGCCCTGGCGCCTGGAGGGCGGCGGAGCGGACCAGCACCGAGAGCACCGGGTTCTGCTTGTGCGGCATGGTCGACGAGCCGCCGCGTCCGGGGGCGGCGCCCTCGCGGACCTCGGCGACCTCGGGCCGGCCGAGGAGCAGCACATCTGAGGCGACGACGCCGAGCGCGTCGGTGGCGGTGACCAGCGCGTCGCCGATCGTCGTCACTGCCGTGCGCCGCGTGTGCCACGGCAGGTCCACGTGCGCGAGTCCGAGCTCGCCGGCGAGGACGGCGGCCGCGGCTCCGGCCCCGGGGCCGGCGAGGTCGGCCAGCAGCGCACGGGTGCCCGCGGCGCCGCCGTACTCCACGGGGAACGTGAGCCCGTCCAGCAGCCGGACAGCGTCGGTCACGCCGGCCAGCCACTCGGCCGCCCGCAGCCCGAAGGTGGTGGGCACGGCCCACTGCGTGAGGGTCCGCGCGACGGCGACGTCGTCGCGGTGGGTTCGGGCGAGGTCGGCCAGCCGGTCGCCGGTGACGACGAGGTCGGCGCGGAGCCGGGTGACCGCGTCGCGGGCCAGCAGCACCAGCGCGGTGTCGAGGACGTCCTGGCTGGTGAGTCCCTTGTGCACCGCAGCCGCCGCATCTCCCGCCGCCTCGCGGAGCAGCGTGACGACGGGGACGACAGGGTTGCCCGCCGCCTCCGCCGCGACCGTCAGACCCGCGACGTCGACGTCGAGACCGGCCGCGGCCTCCGCGACCTTCGCGGCCTCGGCGTCCGTGGCGATCCCGGCCGCGACGAGCGCCCGGGCCCAGGCCACCTCGACGCGCAGCAGCGCGGCGAGTACGGCGCCGTCGTCGGCGACTCCGACCGCACGGTGCGCCCCGGGACGGAGCAGGCCGCTCATCCGCCCTGCCGCGGGTAGCGCAGGAAGACGGTCTCGTGCTCGCCCTGCAGGTAGATGTCGAAGCGCAGGGCACCGTCGTCATCCGGCGCGACCTGCAGCGTCGCGGCGTCAGCAGCCGGTAGGCCGGCGAGGAAGGCGTCGGACTCCCCCGGCAGGTAGGCGCGGGTGAAGAGCCGGTCGAGCAGCCCGCGCGCGAAGACGGTGACCGCGAAGAACGCCGCGCCCCCGTCGACTCCGCCCGGGACGACGGTCGTGAACGCGTAGCGCCCGGACGCGTCGGTCGCCGACCGGCCCCAGCCTGTGAAACGCCCGTCGCGGTGCAGGGAGCCCTCGACGCGGGGCATCCTGCCCGCGGCGTCGGCCTGCCGGATCTCGATCAGCGCGTCGGGGACGGGCGTGCCGTCGCCGTCGTACACGGTGCCGTGCAGCCGCACCGCCCCGGCCGATCCCGGCGGGACGAGGGCGCTGTCGCCGTCGTACGGGAGGGCGTCGTGGAAGAACGGCCCGACGGTCTGCCCGGGGGTCGGCGCGATTGCCTCACTCATGGTCCTCACGCTCCAGCGGGGTCGCGTGGGTGCCGGACAGCACGATGTCCCAGCGGTAGCCGGTGGCCCACTCGTGGGTGGTCAGGTCGTGGTCGTACGTCGCGACGAGCCGGTCGCGCGCGGCGAGGTCGGTGATCGACTGGTAGATCGGGTCGAGCGCGAGCAGCGGGTCGCCCGGGAAGTACATCTGGGTGACCAGGCGCTGGGTGAACTCGGTGCCGAACAGCGAGAAGTGGATGTGCGCGGGCCGCCAGGCGTTGTGGTGGTTGCGCCACGGGTACGGGCCGGGCTTGATCGTGGTGAAACGGTAGTTGCCCTCGTCGTCGGTCAGGCAGCGCCCCACGCCCGTGAAGTTCGGGTCGATGGCGGCGGGGTGCTGGTCGCGCTTGTGGATGTAGCGACCGCCGGCATTGGCCTGCCAGATCTCGACCAGCTGGTGCCGCACCGGGCGCCCGTCGCCGTCCAGGACGCGACCGGTGACCAGCATCCGCTCACCGACCGGCTCGCCGCCGTGCTGGATCGTGAGGTCGGCCTCCACCGGGCTGACGTCGGAGTGACCGAAGACCGGCGCGACGAGCTCGATCCCCTCGGGGTCGACGTGCCGCGGATCCTTCGTGGGGTGGCGCAGCAGCGAGCTGCGGTACGGCGTGAAGTCGATACGCGGCTGCGGGGAGCCGGGCGCGGTTGCAGCGTGGACCTCGGAGATCTCGGCACTGATCCGCGCCTGCGGCTCCAGCTCCGGAGCAGCGGTGATGGTGGTGGTCGTCACACTGCCACGCTAGGTGGGGCGGCAGCCCGGCCGCGACGCCCCCTTTTCACCCAGTGAAATCGGGGCGATGATCAGGGGAACTCGTTCCCGACGGATGGAGGCAGCGATGGCGGGCAACAGCCGACAGCTCGGCGCGAGCGTGACAAGCCGGGCGCTGGCCATCCTGGGCGCGTTCGACGAGAGCCACCGGACCATGTCGCTCAGCACCATCGCTGCACGCGCGGAGCTTCCGCTCGCCACGACGCACCGGCTCCTGGCCGAGCTCGTCCAGTGGGGCGCGCTGGAGCGCCTGACGTCCGGCGACTACGTCCTCGGCCGGCGCATGTGGGACATCGGCCACCTGGCGCCCGCGGAGACGGGCCTGCGCCAGGTCGCCGAGCCCTTCCTCCACGACCTGTACGGCGCAACCCTGGCCACCGTGCACCTCGCGGTGCGTGAAGGCACCGAGGTGGTCTATCTCGACCGGCTGCGCGGGAACCGGTCCGTCCCGGTGGTGAGCAAGGTCGGCGCGCGCCTGCCGCTCCACGCCACCGGGGTCGGCAAGGTCCTCCTCGCCTACGCCCCCGCCGAGATCCAGGACGAGGCGCTGGGCAACCTCACCCGGGTCACCCGCTACACGATCATCCAGCCGGGGGTGCTGCGCCGGCAGCTGCGGCAGGTGCTCGAGAAGGGCTACGCCACCACCAACGAGGAGATGAGCCTCGGGGCCTGCTCGATCGCCGTGCCGATCCACCACGACGATCAGGTGGTCGCCTCCCTCGGACTGGTGGTCGCCTCGCTCAAGGGAAGCGAGCAGCGGTTGTACGGCGCCCTCCGGGTCGCCGCACAGTCGATCGGGCGCAGGCTCTGAAAAACTTGCCCGAGCCTTCCATTGGGCGGAAGTGTGTCGACGTCACAGGGCGTTGGTCTCCGTAGGTTCCTCTCATGACTCGACACCTCATGCTGGTCCACGGCGCCTGGCACTCGGCCCAGTACTGGGACGCGCTCATCCCGCTGCTCACCGAGCAGGGCTTCACCGTTCACGCGATCGATCTCCCCAGCAGTGGTCGCGTCGACGACCTGGCCGACCTCCACGCTGACGCGGCGGCGGTGCAGGCAGCCGTCGGCGCGATCGACGGTCCGGTCACGCTGGTCGGCCACTCGTACGGCGGTATGGTGATCACGGAGGCATCGGCCGGCCCTGGAGAACGTGGAGCAGCTGATCTACCTCGCCGCCTTCATGCTCCCCGAGGGCGTGTCGATCCTGCAGGCCGTCGGCGGCACCCCGCCCCCGTGGTGGGTGATCGACGAGGAGGCCGGCACGGTCGACGTCGCCGACCCGGTCGCGATCTTCTACCAGGACTGCCCGGCCGACGTGGCCGCAGTGGCCAGCGCCCGGCTGGGTCTGCAGTCGCTCGACTCGTTCACCCAGCCGCTCGCGGCCGCGGGGTGGACCACGATTCCGAGCGCCTACATCCTCTGCGAGAACGACGCGGCGATTCCGCCCTTCGCCCAGGAGGCGATGTCCGAGGCAGCCGACACCACCGTGCGCATGGCGACGGGCCACTCCCCCTTCCTCGTGGACCCCGCGGCCCTCGCGCGACACATCGCCGGCATCACCGCCGCCGTGTGACGCGCGGCTGACGCAGCCGCCTCGACGTATGACATCAACTCGGGGGAACCAACCCGAAGGAGATTTCTGTGCCCGCACCGACCATCTCGTCCGCCGCGCCCGCGGCCGGCGTCCGAAGCCTCTGGCCAGTCCTGCTCTGCTGGCTCGCCGTTGCCCTGGACGGCTATGACCTCGTCGTCCTCGGCGCGGTGATCCCGACCCTGGTCGAGACCGGCGCGCTCGGGTTCACGAAGGCGTCGGTCACTACGGCCGCCACCCTCGGCCTGGTCGGTGTCGGCATCGGAGCCGTGACCATCGGCCCGCTGGCCGACCGGTTCGGCCGGCGTAAGACGCTGATCGGGAGCATCACCCTGTTCTCGCTGCTGACCCTGGCCGTGGCGTTCGCGCCGAACGCCACGACGTTCATCGTGCTGCGCTTCCTGGCGGGACTGGGCCTGGGCGCCTGCCTGCCCACAGCGCTGGCGTTCATGAGTGAGCACGCCCGCCAGGGGCGCTCGGGCACGGCGATGACGCGGATGATGACCGGCTACCACGTCGGGGCCGTGCTCACCGCACTGCTGGCCCTCTGGCTGATCCCGCAGCTGGGCTGGGAGGCGATGTTCGTGATCGGTGGCGTCGCGGGTCTGCTGACCGTGCCGGCGATGTGGGCGAAGCTGCCGGAGTCGCAGGCCTACCTGCGGACCGTCGAGACGGAGAAGGTCCGCTCCTCCGAGGTCGTCCGCGGCCGCCTGCTCTGGGTGAGCCTGGGGCTGTGGGCGGCGTCGTTCTGCGGACTCCTTCTGGTCTACGGCCTGAACACCTGGCTGCCGACGATCATGGGCGCGGCCGGCTACTCGCTCGACGCCGGGCTCGGGCTGCTCCTCACCCTCAATGTCGGCGCGGTGATCGGACTCCTCCTCGCCGGCCGCATCTCCGACACCCGGGGCAACAAGCAGACCGTGGTGATGTGGTTCGGCATCGCCGCGGCAATGCTGGCGCTGCTCTCGATCAAGATGGAGAGCAGCCTGCTGGTGTACGGCGCGGTGCTCGCCGCCGGAATCTTCGTGTTCAGCGCGCAGGTGCTGGTCTACGCGTTCGTCAGCCACCTCTACCCCGCCCGGATCCGCGGCACGGCGCTCGGCATGTCCGCCGGCGTCGGCCGGGTCGGCGCCATCGTCGGGCCGTTCCTCGGCGGCACCCTGCTCACCGCGGGTCTCGCCTACCCGTGGGGGTTCTACGCCTTCGCCGGAGCAGCCGTGGTCGCCCTGCTGGCCCTGCTGACCGTGCCGGCACATCCCGACGAGGCGACCGGCGTGTGAGCCACCTGCCCACCCGGCAACCCCCTGTCCGATGACCCACTCCGCCACCAACGGCGCCAACCACCAAGAGCCCATCATCATGTCCCTTCTCGACTCCGTCGACTGGTCCGGCAACATCCTCAAGGCCGGCCAGTGGCAGCCGGGCCAGGGCGGCGACTACGCCGTCGTCGAGCCCGCCACGCCGAGCTGGGCCGGATGGCCTGGCCTCGGCCGCTGACGTCACCGAGGCCGCGGCCGTCGCCGCGGAGGCCCAGCGAGCGTGGGCGGCTCTGCCGCACACGGCGCGCGCCGCCGTCCTGCGGCGGGCCGGCGACCTCTGGCAGCAGCACGCCGACGAGATCACCGGCTGGAACGTCCGCGAGGTCGGCGCCGTCCCCGGCATGGCCGGCTTCGCGCTCCATGTCGCGGCCGAGGAGTGCTACGAGGCTGCCAGCCTGCCGAGCCGCCCCTTCGGGGAGGTCATCCCGTCCGAGCAGCCGCGCCTGTCCATGTCCCGCCGGATGCCGGCCGGCGTGGTGACCGTCATCGCGCCGTTCAACGTGCCGATCATCCTCGGCATCCGCTCGGTTGCCCCCGCACTCGCACTCGGCAACGCGGTCATCCTGAAGCCGGACCCGCGCACGGCCGTCACTGGTGGCACCCTGATGGCCCGCATCTTCGAGGAGGCCGGGCTTCCCCCGGGCGTCCTCCAGATGCTGCCCGGTCGCGCCGACGTGGGAGAGGCGCTGGTCACCGACCCCAACATCCGCGTCATCTCCTTCACCGGATCCACCGGCGTCGGCCGCCGCATCGGCGAGCTGGCCGGCAAGCACCTCAAGCGTGCCCACCTCGAGCTCGGCGGCAACTCCGGCCTGCTCGTGCTCGACGACGCCGACGTCGAAGCCGCCGTCAACCTGGCCGCGTGGGGCTCGTTCTTCCACCAGGGCCAGATCTGCATGACGACCGGTCGTCACCTGGTCGCCGCCAGCATCCACGACGACTGCGTGGAGGCTCTCGCCGCGAAGGCGAGCCACCTGCCGGTCGGCAACCCCGCCACCGAGGAGGTTGCGTTCGGCCCGATCATCGACGCCGGCCAGCGCGACAAGATCCACAGCCTGGTCACGGGGTCGGCCGATGCCGGCGCCACCATTGCCGCCGGCGGCACGTACGAGGACCTGTTCTACAAGCCCACCGTGCTCGCCGACGTCCCGCTCACCGCGCCGGCGTACGCCGAGGAGGTCTTCGGCCCGGTCGCGCCCATCACCAAGGTCAGCTCGGTCGAGGACGCGGTCAAGCTCGCCGGCGCCAGCGAGTACGGCCTGTCCCTGGGCATCGTCACCAAGGACGTCATGAGGGGGCTTGCGGTCGCCGAGCAGATCCCGACCGGCATCGTCCACATCAACGACCAGACGATCAACGACGAGGCCAACGCGCCCTTCGGTGGCGTCCGGGCGTCCGGCACCGGCTCCCGCTTCGGGGGCGCCGAGGCCAACATCGAGGCCTTCACCGAGACCCGGTGGATCACGATGCGCGGCGAGCCCGCTCGCTACCCGTTCTGAGCCGACCGCACCGGGAGGTGACCGCTCATGGCCGCCTCAGCCGTAGCGCCGGAAGACCTGCTCACACGTCTCGGCGGCGCCACGCGGGTGAGGATCGCGCCAGCGATCTCACGGAGCTGGTTGACCTGGGCGGGCGTCAGCACGTCGATCACGTGGCGACGAACCGTCTCGACATGGAGGGGGCAGCGCCCTCGAGGGCCTCGCGGCCGGCGTCGGTGAGTCTGGCCATGCTGGCGCGGCGGTCGGTTGCGCTCTGGTCCTTCTGCAGAAGTCCGCCACCCTCGAGTCGCTGGATGACCCGGGAGTTCCCACAGCGTGTGGCCGGGGCCGTAACGTGCGTGCCCCTGGCGGCAGTTGATAGTTCATGTCAAAGAAAACCAGCCCCGCTGGAGCACTGAGACGGTTGTCTACCAGTCCAGCCTCACGCTGTCCACGGCCACCCTGACCTTGATCGGTGATGTGCTGCGCGGCCATCTGAAGAAGATCCGTTCGCGGTGGCGCAAGCTGCCGCCCGGACAGATTGCCGCGATCGTCCTCGCGGTCCTGCGTCATGACCAGCGCCTCGCCGATACGGCCGGCGGCAACCGCGTCTCCGCCACGACGGTGCGCCGCTGGGTGATCGAGGTGATGGGCCTGCTCGCCGCGCGGGCCGAGCGGCTGGACCGCGCGTTGAAGAAGGTCATCCGAAAGGGTGGCCACGTCGTCCTGATCGACGGCACCCTGATCCGCACCCGGCGCCGCACCGGAAGCGACAACCGGCGCAACTACAGCGGGAAACACAAGGTCCACGGCCTGCTCTTCCTCGCCCTCACCGACGAGCGTGGCAGGTTGCTGTGGGTCTCCGCGGCCCCCGGGACGCTCCTCGGAGATCACCACCGCCCGCTACAACCACCTCGTCGAGCGCCTACGCGCTCACGAACTCAGCCCGATCGGCGACCTCGGCTTCGTCGGCCTGGACGACGACGCGGACAACCCGGTGGTCATCACCGGCTACAAGGCCGCCCGCACCAAACCCCTCACGAAAGCGAAGAAGCAGGTCAACAAGCTGATCGCGTCCGTCCGCGCGGTCTGCGAGCACGCCTTCGCCCACCTGAAGAACTGGAGGATCTTGACCAAGCTCCGCATGTCGCCCCACTACGCGACCACGCTGCTGCGGGCTCTGCTCGTCCTGACCCGCACCGAAGTCACCACCTGACAGACGATCTTGAGCTCCGACAGCCGCCCCCGACCAGCACGGGCACACGATCAACGACCCACACCCGCCCCGCGACCAGCGACTTCAGGATGGTTGATCTTCAATGCACAAACACGCGGGAACTCCCGGGAAAACCCCAGGTCAGCCGGGTACTGCGAAATCGGGTAGCGGCCCCCGACCCGGGCGTGTTTGCCCCAGGTCAGGGGCCCGATAGCAGACGAGTCGAGCTGTACGCCGGGGTCAGCATCGGAGTCGCGACTGCCTACCTCCACGTACGCGAAGCCGTTGAAAACCTGGCCGCGCTCGCCCTGACCCCCGCTGAAGCCGTCCGGGACGTCGGCCATCGAACCTTCGCGACCCTGGACGGGACACTACTGTCGATTAACCGATCGCCGCCGGCACCCCCTACTACTCCGAGACGAACGCCACGGCGTGAACGTCCAAGTGGTGGCCGATCCCTTCGGACGGCTGCTGCAGGCCTGCCCGCACTGCCCAGCTCGACCCACGACCTGCCCTCAAGGCGGGAGCACGGCATCATCGACGCGATCGCCGAGTCCAGCCTCAAGTGCTTGGCCAACAAGGCGTATCGGGACACCGACCACCCCGTCCGGCGCCTTCCCCTGGCATCCAGCTCAAGCGGCGGCCGGCGGCACAGCGGAAACTGCGCTGCAGCACCAACAGCGAAGAAGACCGTCGTTGTCCTTCACCACGCCCCAATCTGACGCTGGGAAAGACCCGCACTGGGTTGTCGTTTCCCTCGTCGCATGAGGTGAGTAGCGGCGGCCAACGGCCCGTCACAGCCGTCTACGGCGCTCGCGCCTTGGGGAGTCAACATATGAAGGCCGTCGGCAAGGGGCATTACCTCTTCTTGAACCACGACGACGGCCGACATCGACGCCCTCCACATGCCGTGAGCTGCTCGATTACAAAGCCAACACCGTGCCTTCTCGCCCCCGGACTTGCAGACAAGGGCGTCGCATGGCAGCAACGCCCCTCTTGGAAGCGGCCAAGGGGTCCGACCCAGCGACAAGGGTTCTTTGGCTCGCGCCCACCATGCCGCACACACGTCCACGGACCGCGAACGGGCGACCAACGGCGCCCCAGGGTTGACGACCGCGCACTACCGCCGCGACGGGCCGGACACATCGACCGGATCGGGCGACGGACGAATCGGGCGTGATTGACACCTTGGGAGCGTGGGAGCACGAGCGCTCCCAGAGGGCTCCCACGTGGGAGCAAACGCACGTACGACAAGGGCCGCTCCCGAATGATCGGAAAACGGCCTCTGACCTGCGGATTCGCAAGTCGGGACGACAGGATTTGAACCTGCGACCCCTTGACCCCCAGCGGTCGACACGGCCTGACGCCCTGTTATCGCCACTCCTGCTGCGTCCAGGTGGTGCAGGTCAGGTCCTGTTTCACTACCACCAGCATGACACCGTCTGCCGCCTTGTGGCACCCAGTCCGTGAGAGATCTGTGAGAGGCAGGTGAGGGGCTGCAGGGAACGGCGCAGCAGTCCAAGGGCGGAAACGAGGCCTTGGTCCCTGTGGCGCGACCCCCGCGGTGCGCATACTCGGGCCCGCGTCGATACCACCCATGGCCGGTTCGTACGGCTCATACCAGCCGACTCTGTCACGATGTCATCATGGACTGGGGATGGAACGAAGAACCACATCCGCTCGCCAAAGGCCATCCGGACAATGCCGATCTTGAGGTTAACCAGCTCCCGGAAATCATAGCCCTGCACGAGCAAGGCTGGTACTCCAGGCTGGGCCCCAGGTGGCAATTTTTGCCGTGTATATGGCCCCCGCAGCACCGCACCTGGGTGCCGAACCGCTCAACCCATTACGCCTGGCAGAAATGCATCGATTACTCCATCGACCCGCAAGGGACCCCCCTGCCCCGGCAGCGCATCAGGTGGACCCCGGCACTGCTCGGGGCGTGGGAGGAAGAAGCCAACGCTGAGCTCGAGGATATCGGGGTACCCGTTCCCCGTCCGATCGGCCGTATCTGGTTCCTGCGGCCCTTCGCCGGCTTTGCCGCGGTCGAAGAGATGGTTCGTCACCTGGACCGCATAACTGAGTCCCGGGGCGTCGAGAGGCTCAGCGCCGAGTTCGTTCTTCTGGTCGCCGAAGAACTGCACAGACTGGCCGGTTAGTTAGTGGACCTGGTCCTCCATGCTAAAGATCCAGTTCATGCCTCCCAGGGCACCTGGTAGTACCGGCACAGTTGGTCGCACTCGTGCCACCGGCCGGTGTGCAGGACCCCGATGCTCCAGACTCCGTCCCACCCATAGGCGTAGAACTCGCCCTTCTCATCGTCATGGTACCTACGGCCGTCGCGCAGTGGGCCCTCGTTGTAGGCGTAGCCCCTGCTCGAAGGCCACCAAGTGCGCTGATAGCCAAGGTCGATGGAGGAGAAGTAAGCAGGGTTGTTGCCGCAGTAGTCGTCCGAGCCCCAGCTGATGTTGATACGGCAGTCGATGGTCCACTCACCGGGTTGGACTTGCGGACCGCTGTCCCAGTCCAGCGCCGTGCGCCACCGGGGCCACGGGCCATCGAATGCCTGGCGAAGGATGAGGTCGAAGGTCCCGATGACGCCGTCCTGGTTACCGTAGGCGACGTTGCCCTTGGCCTCGGCGATGAAGCCCTCTTCGTCGACCATCCTGCCGCAGATGGTGCCGTTCTCGCACCAGGTGTCGTAGTCGTCCTCCAACGGCCCCACAGATCCCGCTGGCACAGGGGCTGTAGTTCGGTAGTCGTCGGCTACGGCATAGGTCTCGTCGATCGCCTTGCCGTTCTTATCGGCGGTCACGGTCAGGGTGCCACCGGTGCATGTCCACGCCTGCGGTCTCATCTGCTGCGCGCGGTCCACACATGCTCGTATGCCTTCGCCGCCGCCACGTAGCGGACGCCACGGCTCCTCGGCGGACGAGGATGGAGCGAAGAGCATCATGGAGCTGATCAGGGTTGCGCACGAGACGATTGTTGTGGATAAGCGCATCCTGCCTCCTCGTGATTACGGCGCGGAATAGAGATGATAAGGCTATTGCGAGCACGCACGACAGTGCTTTATTGGACAGATGGGAATTAAGTGAAGGTTCAATGGTAATGAGGTATCTGGCGAAGTGTCAGATTGAGCGAAGCTGGGTTGACTGTCTCAGTTCCGGTGGTGCGCTGACAGCTCGACAGCTCCGAAAAGGTCTCGATTACGAAGACGTCGCAATTGGGCTGCTGACGATGATTGGGCACACAGTCACCCAATGTTGGCCTGGCATTCAAATCGACAGGCGAGTCGGCGCGAGCCGCCGAACCGACCTCGGCCCGGTGTGCCGCAGGCCCGAACGCGGAATTGTGCAACCTTGCCGAGACGCCGGTCGCACGAGGAAGGAACGCATGAGCGGGAAAGGCATGGCGTGGCTGCTCGCCGCCGGGGTCGTGGTGGCCGTCACCGTGCTGCGATCACTGGACAATGCCTCTACCCGTGCCGGTATCGGGCGCTTGCACCTCCCCTGGGAGGCGCGCACAACGGCTCCCAGGCGACCGTGGGCCTGATGGCTCTGCGCCTCTTGCCTTGACCCACACCATCCAAGGGCACTGCTGTGCGCGGCAGAGGCGGTAGAAATCAAGCGCACTCAGCCGTGGCGACGTGGTCCGGCCGTCACTCGGTTACGGGCCAGCTCGGCCGCGTCCCGCTTGAAGGCCCATTCCATCTTCGGCTCCATGGAGAAGCGGAAGTGCCGCTGCACAGGTGGGGTGGCCGACGGCGCAGGTAACGGCGGGTGCGGCGCGAGGAGTACGCTTCGTCGCCGCTCAAGTGGTCCGTGGTCGATGAGCCTGGGGCGCCAGGATGAGGTGATCACGCTGGCCGGCACGGGTGGCTCGTGGCGGGTGCGCGTGTGCTGTGCCGGGCGCCGTGAGGCCGAGGCGTTGTCCGAGCAGTCCAGTACGGCCAGGGGAGTTGAGGAGTATCTGGTGCAGTTCTGGCCCAAGCCGCCCTGAGCACGACCGAGACGGGGTGGCGGCCGATGGGCCGGCGCCCCTCGGCGCCCTGGTGAAGGAGGTATTCATCGCAATCCCGGGTGCCGCCATGATGCCCAGGGGATTCGGATCGGGGACCGACGCCTCGTTGTCTGACTCGCTCCTGGCGAGAAACGTCAGCCGCCGCCGACAAGCCAGCGCCCCGGCCAAACAGAGCTGATTTCCCACCGGGAACCGCCGGTGGCGGCATTGGCTGGCGAATGTGCCTGCGGCCCCTGGAAACCGCCATACATCAGGGGGCCACAGGCCTGAGTATGCATACTCAAGACACAGTGAGCAATTATCCCGACACTATGCCTATGACCACCATGCGCCGTGCGACAACGGCAGCCGTCCTCATACTCTTGACAGCGACCGCATGCAGCGCTCATACAGAGTCCAGGGCGGACGGCGAAAATAGGCGACCCAGCCCGACCCGCCAGCCGCGGCAAAGTCCAGCGCCGCGCTGCGCGCAGCTTCCTGACACCCCCTCATCGCTGGGATCTACTTCGTCCTCAGACAGATCGCGGGAAAGCAACGGCGTCCCGGAGCCGGAGAACCCCAACTATGAGGACAACCACGCGTACCGCATGCGAGCCCCGCTCGGCCCGGAACAGACAGCGAGAAGCGAGGCGTCTGCAGCGCAGGTCAACGCAGCGCTGGACAGGATCAGGATCCAGGGGATCACAGTGTCCGCGGCGTGACCGCGGCACTGGCCCTCCTGGGCTGCACCCGAGAACACAGTCTCTTCGTCCGCGACGATGGGGACCGAACCTCCTACGGCCTGTACATCGGCGACGCCTGCATATCCGGCAGCGTCGATGCCAAGGAAGTGACGACCGAGGTCCACGGCCGGTACGCGGAACCCGGCCCGGGCGGAAGCTGCGACCGGCCCACCGGCGGCCACTGATGCAGCGCGGAACGGCGGGATTACTGGTCGTTTTCGCCCTGCTCGGGGCCAGCGCGTGCGCCGGTGGTGCGGAGACCGCGAGGCTGGAGAAGGCCGCTGCTTCGGATGAGGTTCAGGCGAAGCGAGCCGAGACTGAGCGGGAGTTGCGGGCGGAGGCAGCCCGCTTCCAGCGGGACATCTCATGGATCAAACCGGCCCGGCTCACGGTGGAGGACCGGTGCAGTCGCGGCCACAGCCAGATCATCCCTGACAATGGTGCCCCAGTTCAGTCGGCGATGTCGTGCAGGATGAGGGTGCACCTCTACTTCGCGCCGGGCCGCCCGGTACCTGAGGTGATTCGGAAGCTGGCGTCCACGGACACGCCAGTGAAATGGACCAAGGGCTCTGTCGAGACCGCGCTGAGGTACCAGGAGGAGAAGCGCTACGCGAAGCCGCATGCGTATCCCCCGAGCCTCTCGAGCGCACATGATGGTTCGCTGAGTTGGGATGTTCCCAACGAAGAGTTGCAGCTTCCGGAACCATGCAGCAAGGCTGGAGATATCTATCACCGATGCGAGGCGGAGCCGGACGGCGTCACGCTGCCCGAGCTCAGAAAGCAGCACGGCACACTGTTCGTTTGGCAAGACACCATCAGCTATCACGAGATTCCGCGCACGTAGGCCATGAGAAGAGGAGCCGGGCAGGAAGTTCGACTGCCCGGCCCCTCTTGTTCGGGTGTTGCTTCCTACTGGACCCAGCCGCTCATCGTGCCTTCGAGCGCATCAGCATAGAGCCGGGCTCCGGCGATCTTCGGGTGGAAGGACTGGGCGGACAGTCCGTACTCCCGCAGCATGGGCCAGTCAGAAGCCGGATGATCACTGTCCACGAGCGTCTTGACGAGGCCATGGACGGTCTCCGGGTCTCCGCAGATCCCTTTGCCTGTGAAGTTCTGGATCGGGTTGGAGAACCGGGCGTCGATGCCGCTGCTCTTGGCGGTGTTCACCGCTGCCTGCATCTCTGCTGCCAAATACTCGGCGATGCTGTCGAGCCATGCGTTGGAGTCGGCGGACAGGCCGATCGGCCCCAGGTTCAGACATGATGCATTGTCGGATACCAGCTTCGGGTAACCCATGAGGACGATCTTGGCGTTCGGCGCCTTGCGGTGGACCTGCTTGAGAACATTGACGATGTCCGGCTTCACCACCTCGCTGATCAGCTTTGGCGCCGCCTTGTCCAGCGTGAGGTTCTCGAATCCCTTCTGGTCCCGGCCCGTCTCTACCTGGCCGTCCCCATCAACGTCTCTGTCGATCTTGGGGTCATGGTCGTCGAACGTTTCCCCCTGACAGCTCGCTCGGGTGAACGCCAGCAGACACTTTTGGATGATGTAGGAGAAGCGTGAGTCGTTGCCGCCGATCGAGAGCGTGACCAGGCTGGTGTGCTGGTCCAGGTAGCCCTTCTGGATCTGTGGAAGCTCGCCGTTCTCCGGGTACTTCAGGATGTTGTAGGTACGGGCACCGGAGCAGGCGATCAGGTGGTAGTCCATGCTCGGGCTGTGGCTGTCTTCCATTTCGCCGATGGACGTGGTGTAGCCCGGCAGGGTGGCCTGGCGCGACCATGCCTTGGTGGAGCGGTGACAGGCATTGCGCGTGGAGTCGTTCTGCGCGTCGCGGTAGTTGGTCTCCGGGTAGTAGTTGTCATTGCCCTCGGAGACGCCCTCGCCGGAGGAGTAGGAGTCACCCATCGCGACGATCTGGTGCTTGGGCTTGCCGGGCAGTTTTGGGAAGGCGACCGCGTCCCAGGCCACGTCCTCGTCCCCGGTGCCGTCCGTGGTGTGGGTGGACAGGGACACGCTCGGGGTGCCGGTGAAGCGGAATGCCCCGAGGCTGACCCACCGGTTCGCGCGTGTTCGCTGAGGCACCACGCGCACGTCACTGGTGGAGTCGGATCCGCCGATGTTGTAGGTGGCCTGGCGGGTGTGGGCCCCGTGGTCGGGGATGTGCACCATGGCCCTGGCCCGTCCGATATTGGACTGGTTCAGCGTCCAGGTACCGGTGGTGAACAGTCGCGCCCCAGTCGAGTCTGTCGGGTGCCCCGCATTCTTGTTCCGGGTGTGGGAGAACCAGAAATGGTTGCCCTGCCCGGCCCCAATCTGGTGGAAGTCCATCTTCCCGGGGTAGGTGCCGTTCGAGTTCGTGAACTGGAACTTGAAGGCGCCATCCGATCTGGATACCCCGCAGGAACGAGCCGCGCTCCCGGCCGGGGTGATGCCGTCCGGCAGGTTGTCGATGATGAGGGCCCCGTCGGGAAGGCCGGTCTTGCCGCAGCGCGGCGGATACGAGTTCTCGTCCGGCTGTTCGGGGTAGGTGTCATCGAACCGGTGGACTGGGTTACCGCACTGCGCCCATTCCACGCACAGCTTCCACTGCACTGGCTTGTTCCACCAGCAATGCAACCAGTGCGAAACGACCTCGCTCTCGTCGAGGGTGCACGCGCCCTGCCCGGGGTCGTTCGAGTCGTTCTCACCGATCCGGCCCGGGTCACAATAGTTGGAGGCGTCGCAGAACAGGTCAATCGGAGGCTTCGCCGCCGTACGGTCCTCCTCGTCGTTCCACCACGCGGCCCGGTACCCGGGCTGAATGATGCCTGGCTTGAACATCGCGGCGATCGGGCGGGCTGCCCAGCCGATCACCTTCTCCTCATACGGCCAGTCCTGCGGGTGCGAGGCATGACTGTAGTCGTCCTTGCCGTCGGCGTTCTCCAGGAACGGCGTGCGGTTGGCCTTCCAGATCGGGTTGGCCGGGTTGTTGGTGAACCCCACGCCCCAGTGGTCGGTGCCACCGTCGGGATCATCTCCCCGCTTGTAGAACCCGGAGTTGTAGGCCCACAGGGCGAAGAACCAGTTCTCGATGAACTTCGGGTGCCCGTCGTTGACCTTGAGTCCGGCCTTCCGAGTCTCGTTCCACTTCTCGATGAGGATGTTCACCCCGGCCGCGATGTTCGCGGTGTAGTCCAGGGCGATGGCCTCCTGTTGCGTCTTCGTCAGCTTGTGGCCCTGCTCGTCCAGCCGCATGCCGTCAGTGACCTGGGTGATGCCGTAACCGCAGTCGGCTTTCGTCCAGTCGATCTTCCAGGGGTCGGCCTGGTCGCCATCAGGCGTGTAATCGACTCCGTAGAAGTTCCCGATCACAGGCGGGTGTCCGCGTCCACGATGACCTGCACATTCGCCGAGAACCGGTAGTTGCGCGAGGAGGCGCCGACGCTGCGGTCGCGAACCGGGACGAGCGTGCCGTCGACGATCCAGAGCCGTCCCACCGAATCGGCCGGCACCCGCACTGGCTCGAGCGCAAGCAGCGGGCCGAGCCGTTGGATCACCCGGCACACGGTGGCAGGTGAGATGCCGAACAGCGGCGCGAGCTGCCGCATGGTGAGGTTCGTGCGGTAGTAGACGGCCACCAACAGCACCCGCTCGGCCAGCGGCAGTCGCCACGGGCGTCCCCAGCCGCAGCCCTCACCGCCCCGCTCCCGCACCACCTTCAGCAATCGCCCGAACTGATCAACCCGCAGCCCAGTGAACGTCTCCACCCACACCCGCTCGGCCCTCAACACCCCACCCATACAAGAGAAATGCCCTGATCACGGCCTTCTGCAACACGCTTTAAGGGTTGTCCCGTAACGGCTGATCTTGGTGGCATGATCTTGCCGTGCCTGGTCTGATCATGGCGTCGCAGCCATCATGGATAACCCCGTTCACCGGGCTGAGCCCGCGGCAGTTCGGCAAGCTTGTCACTGCGATACGGAGCGAAGGTACGAGCCCAGTACGCAAGGGCCGACCGTGGAGCCTGACCTTGGAGGACCGGATCCTGCTGGTAGCGGCCTACTGGCGTACGAACTTGACGCTGCGGCAGCTCGCCCCGCTGTTCGGGGTGTCGAAGTCGGCCGCTAACCGCATCATCAGCCACCTCGGACCGTCGCTCGCGCTTCAGCCCCCGTCAGCGGTTCCGTAAGGACGCTGTGCTGATCGTCGATGGCACCTTGGTCCCCACGCGGGATCATACGGTTGCCGAGCAGTCGAAGAACTACCGGTACTCGACCAACCACCAGGTCGTCATCGACGCCGAAACCCGACTCGTCGTCGCCGTCGGTCGGCCGGTCACAGGCAACCGCAATGATTGCAAGGCTTGGGAACTTTCCGGTGCGAAGGCCGCCGTCGGTCGGACCACGGTCATTGCGGACGGCGGCTACCGGGGTACCGGCCTGCTCATCCCGCACCGCCGTAAACGCGGCCAGACCAAACTGCCAGCTTGGAAGGAGGAGCACAACACCTCCGTAAGTTGTTGGGCGGCCCGGGAGGGCCGGGTGTGGCTGACAACGCCTTGTCGGACGTGGCTCGGTGGGAGTGGCCGCCCAGCTCTCCGGGGCGCCCTGGCTGCTGATTGAGATGTGCGCTTCGGTCGCTGATTACGGAGATGACAGCGGGGTGTTCCTCGGGCCGACGGCGCTGCTGTGCGGAACGAGGAGGGGCGAGTGAGCAAGCGAAGACCCAGGTCTGGGCCGGCATCGACGCCGGGAAGGGCCACCACTGGGCGGCCGTGGTCGATGAGACAGGTGCGACGCTGTGGTCGAAGAAGATCGACAACGACGAGTCGGCGATCCTGACCGCGCTCGGCGAAATCCTGGATCTGGCGGACGAGGTCCACTGGGCGGTCGACATCTCCGGAACCTCGTCCACGTTGCTGTTGGCCCTGCTCGCGGCGCGCGGCCAGCGGGCCGTCTACGTGCCCGGCCGCACGGTCAACCGCATGTCGGCCGCCTATCGGGGCGAGGCCAAGACCGACGCCCGCGACGCCTACGTCATCGCCGAAACCGCCCGCCACCGCCAGGATTTCGCTGCCATCGACGTGGCCGCTCAGCTGGCCGCCGACCTCGCGCTCCTGACCGCCCACCGCGCCGACCTCGTGGCCGATCGCGTGCGGATGATCAACCGGCTCCGCGACGTGCTCACTGGTGTCTTCCCTGCCCTGGAGCGGGCCTTCGACTACTCGGCTCACAAGGGCGCGCTGGTCCTGCTGACCGGGTATCAGACCCCCGCGGCCATCCGCCGCCGCGGCCGGACCCGGCTCACGGCATGGCTGGCCAACCGCGGCGTCCGAGGCGCCGACGGTGTCGCGGCCACCGCACTGGAGGCCGCGCAGGCCCAGCAGACCGCGCTGCACGGCGAGGACGTCGCCGCGCGGATCGTCGCCGACCTGGCCGCGCAGATCCTGACCCTGGACGACCGGCTCAAGCGCATCGACAAGCAGATCCGCGACACCTTCCGCATCCACCCGCAGGCGGAGATCATCGAGTCCCTGCCCGGGATGGGGCCGATACTCGGGGCGGAGTTCGTCGTGGCCGCCGGCGACCTGGCCTCATACGCGGACGCCGGCCATCTGGCCTCGGCGGCCGGGCTGGTGCCAGTTCCGCGCGACTCCGGCCGTCGGACCGGCAACCTTCACCGGCCCAAACGCTATAGCCGCCGCCTACGCAGGGTGTTCTACATGTCCGCGCGACCAGCATCATCCGTGAGGGACCGAACCGGGACTTCTACCTCAAGAAGCGCGCCGAGGGCTGCAAGCATGTCCAGGCCGTCATCGCGCTGGCCCGCCGCCGAGCGAGTGTGCTGTGGGCGCTGCTGCGTGACGGACGGACCTTCACCTCCGCCCCTCCCGTCACTCAAGCGGCTTGACTTCATCATTGAGACTCCCACCGCAAGGTCCGGGCCCGCGTCGAGCACGTCATCGCCCGCATGAAGTCCTGGAAGATCCTTCGCCACTGCCGCCTGAAAGGCGACGGCGTTCACACCGCCATGCTCGGCATCGCCCGGCTGCACAACCTCGCCCTCACGGGATGACTTCCGCTCCATGCGCTCAGTCGATACAGAACTCGTTGCCCTCGATGTCCAGCATCGGGATGCACGAATCATTGCCGTCATAAAGCGTTCGCACGTGTACTGCGCCGAGCGGGACCAGTCGTGCGCATTCGGCCTCAAGTACGGCGAGGCGTTCTTTACCCACGAGTCCGGTGCCGACCCGCACATCAAGATGCACCCGGTTCTTGACGGTCTTCCCTTCGGGGACGCGCTGAAAGTACAGCCGCGGGCCCACACCTGAGGGATCTATGCAGGCGAACCATGAATCCCGCTGCTCAGTTGGCTGCGAACGCTTGAAATCATCCCAAGTGGCAAACCCCTCTGGTGGCGGCGGTACGACGTACCCCAACACCTCGCACCAGAAACGAGCAAGACGCTCAGGTTCTGCGCAGTCAAAGGTGACTTGGAACTTCTTGATCGCTGACATCGGTGCACCGTACCAAGGGGACTTGGGACCCTGCCGCTCACTTCCCCAGGGGGGTCCACCCGCAACCCCGTCAGGCCCTGGGCCATCTTGGACATCAAGTGATCAAACCGGACAGCCCACGAGGACGACGCGACCCTGGTGGCGGAGCCCACCGGTGGCCCCAGGATTCAGCCCTGCCCAACTACCCGCATGCCAAAGATCAGTTACGGGATACCCTTAGGCTGATCGCATGTGGGAAACCCGTGCAGTCGGTGCCTTAGTCGGAGCAACCCTTGCCTTTGCTTTGGCCGGGTGTGGCGGCTCCTCGTCGGAGGATTCGGCTACCGACAAGGCGTCATCCTCACCGAGGGCGTCGTACTCCCGGAGCAGTGGCCCCGACCAAAGCAGCAATTCGTCGTTGTCACCTGCGAAGACCGCCCGCGAAGCCGCACGACAGTTCAGCCAAGCTGTGGCGGACGGAAACGCGGATCTCGCCTGTGGATTGGCCGACCCCCGTCTGCGGGCGGGAAGGTTTGGTGCGCCGTGCAGTGAGGCCCTTGCCGAACTCACCCACGATGATCGGTACGTCTTCCCTCAGGCTGCCTGCGTTGTTGACCTCGCCAATTATGAGACTGGCAGCGACCCACAGGACACCCCCGACTCTGTGCGTGTCGATATCAACTGCCCAGACGGGTACACGTGGGTGCGTGTCAACCGCATCGGGGAGACCTGGCGTGTGGCGGATGTCAACGTGAACTAAGGGCTCGCAGATAATCAACGTGTTGCTTCCCGCGCTGGGGCTCGTTGATGTGTGTGCGCGTTCCTGATGAGATCCCAGTGGTCAACTCGCTGTGAAATTCCGGGTGTTCACTCATCTGGACGAGCGACAGCGTCGGCTGCTGATTGGGGGAGGCCCGGATTCTGCGGCATGGCGGGATTCGCGCGGTTGCGCGGGCGTGTCCTGTTCGAAAATCCGGTTTCGGCAGTTGGTCAAGAACTCCGGTGCCAGCAGGTGACCTCATGCGGCACGGTGGTACTCGTTGATTAGACCGCCGAGAAGCCGGACACGCCTAATCTGGCCCTCCAGCGGGAACACCGAGGCCGACTTCCTGGTCTCTAGGGCCCCAGGCGCCCGCTGCTGCAGGGAATTGGTGCGGCCGATGCCCGATGTGGTGGTTGGTATAGGTGTCCAAGACGGCACGCAGATGCCGCTCCCCCATAATGAGCATCCGGTCGGTGCACTCGCGGCGGACGCTGCCCACCCAGCTCGGACGCTCGGGGGGCGCGATCGGAGTGCGAGGCGGCCGCCGCCGGATGTGTGCGCGCTGCTCAGTGCGCTGACCTGCCCGCTGGCCTCCTGGGCCGGGTGTGCCCGGGCAACCGCGAATCGGCCGGCAAGCAGCCCACCAGCCGCACCCGGCACGGCGATCCGTGGCTCAAGTTGCGCTCGGGCAGGCCGCCTGCACCGCCGCCCGCACCAAGAACACCTACCTCGCCGCCCGCTGCCGGCGCCTGGTCGCCCGCCAAGCGGCAAACGCCGGGCCCTGGTCGCGCTGGAACACTCAATCAGGCTCGCGATCTGGCACATGCTCACCTCCGTCGTCCCGCACGACGACTTCGGCGGCGGCTACTTCCTCGAGCGCACCGGCAAGACCCGCGCCACCCGACGGCTGGTCAGCCAGCTCAACCAACTCGGCTACCTGGTCGCCCTCCAGCCCGTCGAAGCGGCCTGACCAGCCACTGCGATATGTGCCACTGAAGAATTTTCGTGTCACGACAGGCTAAGTTCAGGTCCGTGTTCAACCCGCACGTCCGCCTCCTCCAGGAATTAACGGACGAGCAGGCCCGTCTCTCCACAGAACCCGGGCCGGTTGATTGCCCAACACTACGGAGTCGCTGCGGGCGAGTGTGTGGTGGTGCCCGCGACACGCTTTTCGAGGAGCGCGATCTTTCCGTCCAAGGGGTGGGGCATGTGGGGCCAGATGTCTACCTTGACGCTGAGCTGGACGCGAGGCGCTTTGGCGGCGACAGCTTCGGTAGCTCGTTTGATCACGTCCATGACCTCGTCCCATTCACCTTCGATCATTGTGTACATGGAGTCCGACCGGTTCGGGAGGCTGGATTCACGGACTATCTTCACAGCGTCAGCAATGTAGTCGGCGACGGTTGCTTCCACGCCCATGGGGGTCAAAGCGAAGGCGACGAGCACGGTGTTCTTCCTCTCGTTAGCTCGCCCTGGCGAGCGACTTCTTATACGAACGAACGGCGGGTGATGCATAAGCCTCTGCGACCCGCAACAGATAGCTGATCTCGTCGGCGAGATCGCTCGCGCCGGCGCCAGCGAGGTTGGCTATCTGGGGCTGGGGGGCCATGCCGTCATGCTTGGCCTGCAGAGCGGCGGTGAGCCAGCAGGCGGTCACGTGAACATCGCTCAAGTGCTCAGGGACCGCTTGGTCGGTGGCGTGCTGCCGTGCCAGATCGAGGGCGGTCGGCGTGACATAGTTCCGCAACACGATCATTGTGTCCCTGATCTCGATCACTCGACGGTATAGGCGGAGCTGGAGTGGGACCGCCATGCCACGAAAGCGATGACCGGGTCCGAGGATGACATCCGGGCTGGCAGTGATGAGGTCCAGCCACAAGTGGGCGAGCGCCCGGTACGACCTCCCATCCCGCCAGCGGTCGTGCACCTGGGCCAGGACAGGTATCGCAACCCCCACGGCCATGAACAAGGCTTCGACGCCGGTGACTGGCGAGAACAGCGAGCCGATAGCTGGCGAACGGGTCTGCAGGTAGGCAAGTTTGAGAACCCACAGCAAGTCCGCCAGGAGCATGCCGGTGCCAAACAGACGCAGTCCATAGCGTAATAGCCGCGGGGTGTCGTGCCGGCCGTAGCCCCAGCACACGAGCCCGCAGGTCGTGTCCGCAGCCAGATGGAAGGAGAAAAAGACCCACCAGTATGCATCCGGAACGCTCGGCGTTGCGGTTGAGGGGGCGATTGCGTTGCGGACGTGCGGAGGAGCATGGGCGTCGAGGAGGAGCAGAGTGATCATCACAGTGGCGGCGGCACCGAATACCAGAGTGGTATGCCGCTGCCGTCCTGCAGCTCCGAAGATGAACCACAGCACCGCGGCGGCGTCAATGGCACCGAACAGGTGCGTCGCCATGTCGATCGAGTGCGCATTCGGGGCCACATGCGCTAGAGCAGCCGTGACGGGTTCGAGATGTGTCGACATTGCAAGGGCGATCATGACGATCGCGAACCACAAGGGCCGCTGCTCCCGATCGGCTATGCCCTGCCGAGCGCGCACAGCCGCCACCACCCACAGGGCGGTGATGCCGACGCTCTCTATGTACGTGGGCACGATGCTCCCGAGTGGCGAGCCGTCCGCAGTCCCATGGCGGACTCCAGCCCGCCAAGCATTCCGGAGAGCAGTGTCGCGGCGGGCACACGGCCAGCAGCCTCTAAGATGAGGCTAGCGATCATCTCCGCTTCCTGTTCCTGCTGGTCAGAGTATCGGATTCGGGGCAGCGCCTGACGGATGGACTCCGGGTCTGCGATATCGATGTGCCGATACAATCGCTGGTCGTCGCCAGCCGACCGGTGGTTGCACACCACGTGCCCGATCTCGTGCACGATGATGTGCTCCTGATGCAGGGGGCTGGTTTGCGAGTCGTAGAAGATGTAGTCCCCGTACTCGGCGACGAGCCACATGCCTGATGGAGTATTGGGAACCGATGGCGTCGGAAACGGGAGCAGATGCAGCGGACGGGCCCGCTCCCGCGCGAGTTGGTCACAGAGCTCCTGTGCGGAGAAAGGCTCAGGTAAGAGGATCTCACTGATCACCTTCTGACACCGGCGGCGCAGGCGTCTCCAGCGCATTTCTGTCGAATCTCCAGGGTTCGTCGGAGCGGGAGGGCACATGATTCGGTAGCCGCGCCACGTCGTGTGACTGGGTCGGCTCATGAGTGCGGAGGTGACGGGGGCCTTTTCGCGTTCTGTTCCAGTTCGCGAATCTGCCGGATCATGTCTGCAGCCATACGCTTTCCCTCTGGGGAGAGAGCCGCGAGGTCGCCCCGGAGGTATACGGCACTTACTCCGGCCTCGGCCATGGACTGATTCAATTCTCGAGTGGCGAGGAGCTCATCGTCGATCATCCTCTGAGCCACATCGTCGTCCGTGAAGTACGACACCGGCACGTCGAAGTACTTAGCCAAGGCACAAAGATGCCGCAGAGTCGGGTTGGCGCGCTCCCCGCGGTGCAGTTGCCACAGGTATGCGCCGGAGAACGTCTCCCCGGACTGCGCCGCGATCTGCGCCGCCAGTGTCTTGTACGACGGTGTGCCACCCTCACTCAGCCCAGTGCGCCACTTGAGCAGATGATCGAGCCTCGCCGCCATCGTCAGCCGGCTGTCGCCCGGCTGGTCTTTGCTGGCGTCCATCAGCTATGCACCCCTCGGTAGGGCACCAACAGGTGTACCTGGTGATGCCACTAGCGTGACACTCTGTAGCTTGCCCGAAACGGTGGTAGACGGGAACCGCCTCGGCGCCCCTTTACTATTTATTGCAGTTGGCGCCGAGCGTTTCCAGCCGAACAGGCACTGGAGGTCAGCATGCGGCCTGAAACAACAATCGCCTCAGATCACCTTGCTTCAGGGCACGTTAGACCCCTCTGGTGGCAACCGGAGCGCTAGATCGTCATCTCTTGGTGCGGGCGACGATCTTGAAGTAGGTGATCAGCCTTACCGCTGGTTGGAGCGGCCACAGACGCAGCAGGGCCCCCGGGGGCGCGTCCCAAACTCGTCGCCTCGGCTGACGGTCACAGGGCCGTCATCAACCATGCCGGATCCCGCCTGCTGGCAGATATCGCCGAAGGCACCGGCCTGACCGGCGCGTTCACCGACGCGCTCAGGCGGCTGCAGCCGCGCGGCACCGCACACAACCCCGGCAGGATCGCGTGATGCTCGCCGACGGCGGCGAAGCCATCACCGACTTGGCCCTGCTGCGCGACCAGGCCGGGGTCTTCGGCCCGGTGACCTCCACCCCGACCGCCTGGCGCCTGCTGAACGGCATCGACCACACGGCGCTGGCAGCACTGCGCACGGCCTGTGCTGCCGCGCGTCGACTTCGACGAGGACATCCGCCACTAGGTCCTCCTGACCGACACCCGTACGGCGAAGGCTTCCTGCAGCACCTGGAGGTCCGCCATCGCGCCCACGCCCGCGTCGGGACCGCATCCGCTGCGGCAAGACCACCGGCTTGGGCCGCTTACCCTCCCGTCACTTCGCCCTCAACCAAGCATGGCTCGAACTCGCGCTGAGCGCCGCCGACCTGATCGCCGATACGACTCAGACCCTGCTGCTGAAAGGCGAGTTGGCCACCGTGGAACCGAAAAGCTCCGCTACCGGCTACTGCACGCCGCCGGCATCGCTCGCGGCCGGCCGCCGCCTCCGTCTGCGGATCGCCGCGACCTGGCCCTGGAGGCACGAACTCGGCAGCGCGTTCGTCCGCCTCATGGCCCTGTCGCGACCGGCCACCTGACCTGCGGCACTGTCCCTGCCCACCCACGACCCGAGGGACCCTTGAGCACCCGGCCCAAGCGTCGGGCCCCAGCCATGCCCGCCCAGCGACCAACCACCGAATCACCAGTCCACCGCAGCCAGCCAGCTCAGCCATCCGAAGCGAAACGGAGAGGTCAGGCCTGGCAGTTGACCTGCCATGGGTCAGCCTCGGCTGCGGTTTCCCACGGCGGAATCGGATTACGAGACTCAGCTCTGTTCGCGCGCGCGGCCAGCTCTCGACAGCTGTTGTGAACAGTTGGCTCGATCGCGTTCACATCAGTTGACGTTCTGACTGCACCGTCTATAGCCTCGGCGTCGCTGGTGGCTCGCTGGATAGCGCCGGAGTCCATGCGACAGTGCCCCGACACTGAGCCCCGTCCCATTAGTCGTTGGATGGGACCGGCTGATGTTCTGGACGCTCCCGAATGTCGGCCGCCAGTCGATTGGCACCTGCACCTGACCCATATGCATCACGAGACACTGATGCCGAAACCGAGTGGGGGAATTGTGTACCAAGATCTCACATGGACTCCAGTTGCCAGTCAAGCGCCCGCCGCAGAGCGGTGTATGGCGAACTTCAGCTGAACCACCGGCTGGTGGAGGGCTCCCGGACCGGGTCGCTGCCGCGCAAATGAATTCCCGATGTGCGTCCATTCGTCCGAAGTGATGCGAAATTCTGTGACTTCATTTATGCCATGCAAGTCGGGGTTGCAACTTTCAACCAAGGAAGCTGAGGCAATGGAATGCGTTTCCCGGTTACTGGGAAATCTCGAAGTATTGTCCGGCAGTCGCGATGCCGTGGTGCTGGCTCCAAAACTGCGCACACTCTTGGCTCTCCTGCTGATCTCGCAAGGCAGGCCGTCTCCATGAGGAAGTTCATCGAAGAACTATGGCCGGATCAGCCGCCGGCCACCGTCTCAACTGCCATGCAGACCAATATCTACGAGCTCCGCAAGCTACTCGGATCCGCGAAGAAATCACAGGATTGTATGGTCAATTTTCTGCCCGACGTAGGCTTCACACAGGAACAGATCCCCGCCAACTTGACAGGCCGGAGTCAGCTGTTCCGAAGCTGGTGCGCGGACCGGAAAGTGGTTGCGGGTCACCACACGCACCGGGAAGCCATCCTGCGCAAGCAGGGTGTGCGGCTCTTCGAGGTGCAGCGACGCGGGAATGACACCGTGCCGGAGGATCAGCGCCGCCTTGATCAGCCCAGCGATGCCGGCTGCGGCCTCGGCGTGACCGCTGCCTTGACCGATCAATGTCTCCCTGGGAGTAGGCGATGGAGTCGTGCGGGGACATGATGACGTTGACACCCGCGGCGATGCACAGGTCACTCTCGCCGGTGAGCAGACTCTGCCGTGCGGCGTGCACCGGCGACCAGCGACGAGGAGCACGCGGTGTCCAGCACGACGCTCGGCCCGCGCAGGTCGGGGGCGTAGGCGATGCGGCCGGCCGTGACGACACGCAGCCGGCTGCCCACCATGCTGCGGACATCGGGCTCGTGGGCCCGAGGATCGGTCTCCGCGTGCTCCGACGTCGCCTGCCCGACGAACACGCCGCCCCGGCTGCCCGCGAGCCGGGAGGGGCGTAACCCGGCCGGCTCCAAGGCTTCCCGCACGACGTGCAGCAGGGAGCCCGCACGGCCAAGATGTCATGGTCTCGCCAACTCACCGCAACGGAGCGTACGTGACCACCCCTAGTAGGACCATTGCTGCGGCTGTGATGGGCCGTGGGGCAGAGCGGCAACGCCTGGATGCCCTTGTCCGGCCCCGACGCGACGCGAGAGCCGCGGTGCGGTCTTCCGCCGTCCTCTCAAGGACTTGCTTCCGGTGGAACACCGCGGCTTGAAATACCTCTGCAACTGGGCCCTCGGAGAGGCCTGTCCGTGTTCGGCTCGATCTCACCCCCACTTCCGGTCCGGAGGCCGTCCTGAAGCATGGGCGGCCTGAGCCCGGTGCTTCTCGCGCCCGCCGCAATCGCTTGACACCCCCAGCCGACCACCCGCACGGTCGCCGGTCGTCGGCCCACACCTGAGACCGTCATCCAGTGCACCCGAAGCGAGTGTTACTTCATGATCCCTGATGAGGAGTTCTCCGCCGATGTCTACGCCTGGGTCTTGCGGCAGTCCTCGGCCTCCGCAGGTGAAATCCAGGAAACTTTCAACGTCCCCCCCGACTACGTCGAAAACTCCCTGCGGCATCTGGCCGACCTGAAGCTCATCACCTTCCTGGCGGACGACCGGACCAGGTTGATCGGCATCAGTCCGAGCAAGGCGCATGTGGAGCTGGTCGCCCCTATAGAACAGGAGATATCCGACAAACGTCTCACCCTGTCTGAAATCCACAGCAGGCTGCAGCGTTTCGGTGACGTGTACGACGCGGTGCAGCGGTCCGGATTACACAGCGAGACGTCCATCACCACCCGGGACCGTGAGCAGATCCAGTGGCGGCTGGCCGACGCCGCTGCCCACTGCTCCTCCAAGGTCTTCCTCATGCAGTCGGGCGACATCGGTGACGCGTACCCGCTCCGCGTGGCCGAGCCTTTCCTCGTCTCCCTGCTCCGACGCGGGATCGACGTACGCCTCATTGCGCCGCACACCGCGCGCGCCCATACGCAGGTGCGCACGCTGCTCAGTGGCATCGCGGCAGCCGGGGCCCGCGTCCGCACGTCCGACGAACCGCCGGAGAACCTGCTCATCTTCGACGGGAGCACGGCGTTCGCCTTCGCGCCTGAAGACCCGAAGGCACCGCAGGCTCCCGAGGCCGCGGAGCCCCCCTCGGCCCCGGACGTCACCGTCGTCTACGACGCCGCGGCCGTGGAGATCCTGAGCCGACTGCACGCTCACGCCTGGGACTCCGGCATTGACTTCGACAGCAGCTCCGCAGGGTACGGCGAGGCGTTCGGAGCCGTGCAGAACGCCATCCTCGGACTTCTGGCCACGGGCCTGAAGGACGAGGTTATTGCCCGCCGCCTCGGTATGTCCGAGCGGACGTTCCGCAGGCACATCGCGGCGATCATGGACCGGCTCGGCGTGCAGAGCCGCTTCCAGGCGGGTGTCTCCGCCGCCCACGTCGGCCTAGTGCGGGCCTCGTGGCTGTTGGATCCCTTGTCCCACGCGTCGGCGTGAGGCGCCCGGCACGCCGCCCGAGGGGACGTCAGCGTGCGGCCTTGCTCTCGGCCGCCGTGCCGCGGGTCGCCCCGGAGCCCGCCGCCTCGTCCTCGGCCGCCACCTGTCGCGTGCGTCCACCGGTCACCCAGGTCAGCGCGCTCGCCAGGACGAGCACGCCGGCGGCGAGGAGCGGGAGCCGGGCGGCGCCGAACGCGTCCAGCCCGATCGCGCCGACCACCGCGGAAAGGGAGATCCCGACGTACGCGCCGGAGGCGTTCAGCGCGACGCTGAGCGCCGGCTCGCGCGGGGCGAGGTCGACGATGCGCCGCTGCTGCGGTGCCAGTACCGACCACGACAGCCAGCCGGAAACCACGATCACCGGCAGTGCGGTGATCAGTTCGTTGCGCGCCGCCACGGTCACGACGAAGACGGCCGCCAAGGCGAGCGTCACGAGGGAGACGACCCTGCGGGGGCCCTGCCGGTCGGCGAGGGAACCGGCCACCAGGTTGCCCGCGGTTCCCGCGACGCCGAACACCAGCAGCAGGATGGTCAGCAGATTGTCGTGGCCCGCGGTCACCGGCGCGTACACCTCGCTGATGTAGGTGTACGGGATGAAGATCCCGATGAAGGCCACCACCGTCACCAGCAGGACGCCCAGCACCTTGCGGTCGGTGAGCGGGGACATGCGCTGACCGAAGCCGGACCCGGACGCCAGCCGGATCTCCGGCAGTCGCAGCGCCAACAGCGGGACGACCGCGATACCGAGGGCCGCGACGAACCACATGGTCGCCTGCCAGCCCAGCGCTTGCCCGAGCAGCGTGCCCAGGGGCGCGCCCAGGACCAGGGAGGAGGACAGGCCCATGGTCACGATGGAGAAGGCCTGGCCGCGGCGTTCCGGGCCGGACAGGTGGGCCGCGGTCGCCCCGGCGTTCGGGGTGAACATCGCGGCGCCCGCCGCAGCGACGACGCGCCCGCACATGGCGGAGGCGTAACCGGGCGCCAGGGCGGTCACGGCGTTGCCCACGGCGAACGTGACGAGCGCGGTGACGAGCAACCCGCGCCGGGGCCAGTGAGAGGTCAGCCCCGCCAGGACCGGGGCGAGAACCGCGTAGGCGATGGCGAAGACGGTGACCAACTGGCCGGCCGCGGCGACGCTGACGTTCAGCGCGTCGGCGATGTCGGGCAGGACGCCGGCGATGACATAGGCGTCGGTCCCCACCACGAACGTGCCGAAGGCCAGGGTCACCGCGTGGGAGCGCCAGCGGCCCTGGGGTGTGGGGGACGGGGTTGTCGGTGCAGACATGGGGGTGTCCGTTCTCCGTTTCGGGATCGTCGACTCCGGCGACCGTAGCAGAGATACGATGTTCGTCGGAAGAGTCGATGACTATCGGAGCTGAAGGGAGGTGTGACGGGTATGCTCACGTTCGATCACCATCGGAGGTGCCGTGACCGACGAAGAATTCACCTGGATGCCGAAGCCGGACCTCGCCGGGGTCGAGATCGGTGTGGTGCTGCAGGCATTGGCCGACCCGGTCCGGCTGCAGATCGTCCGTCTGCTGGATGTCGGCGGCGAGGGTTCGTGCACCACGCTCGACCTGCCGGTCAAGCGCTCCACCGTCTCCCACCACCTGCGGATCCTGAGGGAGAGCGGAGTCGTCGAAACGCGGGTGGACGGAAACGCCCGCTACAGCCGACTGCGCCGCGACGACCTGGAACGGCGCTTCCCGGGCCTGCTCAAGGCGGTTCTGGAGGCCGCGCCCGCCGACGCGTGACGTTGCCGTGCAGGGGCGGGCGCGGCCGGTCGCGGGGTGCTCAGCGCAGTACGGCCAGGTGGCTCACGCCAGTGCGGGGCTCGGTGTCGCACAGGACGACCGTCTTGTACTTCTGCCGCCATGTCTGCCAGTGGCGGGCCAGAGTCAGCCAGACGCTGGTGCAGTAGGTGCCCCGGTTCGCCCGGTACGTGCGCAGCTTGTCGGGCAGGGCGTCGTCCTTGAACCAGGGCCCGAGCACGATCAGGGTCCCCTCGACGTCCGCCTCCGCCAGTTCGGTCAGCCGCACCGCGGGAGAGACGTGGGTGCCCAGCGCCTCGACCTCTCCGATCCGGGGGCCTGCCGCCGCGTCCGCTCCCGCCTTTGATACGTGGCCCGGTTCCGGGTCGCGGCCGAGGACGAGCAGAACACCCGAGTCGACCAGCGGCGTCTCGTGGGCGAGCGCGAAACGCGTCGGCAGGGTGGTCTGCTCCAGAACGCCCACCACGGCGTCGCCGCACCGTCCGGCCTTCTGATAACCGGCGACGACACGCACAGCCGTGAAGGGCGCCGCGAGGCCCTGCTGGGAGATCCCCACGCTCGTGGCCCCGCCGCCGAGGAGATGGTTGAGCCGGGGGCCCGGCACCGAGAAGGGGTGCAGGTCGGGGAGCGAGTGGGCCAGCACGATCAGGTCCGGCCTGAGCCGCTCCGACGGCCCGGCGTTCGCCACGAGCCGGTCGAGCAGGTCGTGGTGGCTGATCTGCGGACCGGCCCGGAGCACCTCCTCGTCCACGGGCTCGCCGAACGGCTCGACCAGGTCGCGGTAGAAGGCGAGACGCTCGGGGTCAGAGGTGTAGGGCTTGCGGGAAGGCGATACGACGGAGGCCGCCGCTGTGAGAATGGGCATGAGCGGATACCTCTTCCTTCACTTGGCCCGTCGATGGGTGACCACCATGGCGCCGAAGGTGGCGCCGATGCCGACGGAGACGAACAGGTAGTGCTTGCCGTCGATGAGTCGCCCGCTGTCCCGCACGGTCGCGTAGTTGACGAACACATCGGACGTGTAGCAGTGGCTGTACCGCGGCACGTTCTCCAGGAAGATCTTGTCCGCGGCGATCCCCATCTCGTCGATCACGCGCTTCCAGGACAGGGCGTTGACGTTGTGCGGCAGGACCAGCTCGATGTCGTCGAACGCGAGACCCGCCTCCGCCACCGCCGCGCGCATGATCTCGATGCGGGTGTCGGTGGCCACCAGCCCGAAGTCGCGGTTCTCCTCGTCGCTCATCAACAGCCCGGGCGAGAACTCCCCGAGCGTGCGCGAGACGTATGAGCGCACCACGTCGCCCTCACCGCCGAGCGTCACCAGGCACGCGGCTCCCGCGTCGGCCATGACGGCGCTGTTGCGCATCAGCTGCACGGCGGGCGAGAACGCCCGCTCGCCCGTCACCACCAAGGCGTAACCATCGGCGTCGGACTCGGCGCGCAGGAGCTGCGCGACCATGTCGATGGCGCCCAGGTTACTCACGCACGCCTGCTGACTGACGGCGAACGCCTCGGCCCCGGTGAGTCCGAGCTCGTCCCGGATGATCTGGGCGGGCTCCATGTCCGGCGGAGTGAGGGTGGGAATCGTGTGGGCGTAGACCACGTAGTCCACCCGCTTGCCGACGGGCAGCGCCTCCAGGGCCCGCCGGGCGGGAGGCAGCGCTAGGTCGAACAGGGTCAGCTCCGGGTCGTAGCGCATCTCCTCCAGACCGTAGAGCTTGCGGAAGGCACCCACTTCGGCTCTGCCCAGCCCGAGATGCTCAGCGAGGTCGCCCACCTTGACCGTCCGCTCGGGGTGGAATGCCTCGATCCGCTCCAATGTCGTCGCCGTGTCCGTCGTCGTCGCGTTCACCGCACTTCACTCCCCTCGTAGGGACGACGCGTGGGCCGGTGCGTGGGCCCACCCCTGAGCTGATCCGGCTCCAGGAGGTCAGCCGGTGACATGCTCGGCCCGGATGAGCCAGCTGCGGGGGACTCCGCGCCGGTCCCTGGGCTGGACCGCGTACGGCCAGCGGTTCTCACCGGCACCCGGCTCGCCGGGCTCCTTGACCTCCAGCGCCTTCCAGCCGCACGCGGCAAGGAACTCCTCGGGTTCGTCGGTGCCGAACACCCACGGGGTGCCGTCCTCGCGCAGGGCCGTGAGGAAGGTCTGGTTGAACGGGCTGCGCAGCATCTGCATGTTCACCATGTCGGTGGCCAGCCAGCTGCCGGGCGCGGAGACCTGTCCCAGGGTGTGCAGGACGTGCTTCGCCTGCTCCTCGGTGAGGAAGAAGAACAGTCCCTCCACGACCCACAGGGTGGGCGCCTCGCGGTCGTGCCCCGCCCCTTCCAGCGCGGGCAGCCAGTCACCGGCGAGGTCGGCGGAGACAGGCCTGCGCTCCACGCGCGGCCGCGCACCCAGCGTGCGCAGGCGCTCGGCCTTCTCCTCGATCAGCCCGGCGTGGTCCACCTCGTAGACGATCGTGCCCTCGGGCCAGGTCAGCCGGTGGGCACGGGTGTCCATGCCGGCCGCGACGAACACGACCTGGCTGATGCCGCCCTCGGTGAGGAGGGTTTCGATGCTGTCGTCGAGGTACTTGGTCCGGATGGCGATGTACTGCAGCAGGCCGCCGCCGCCGTACTTGTCCAGCAGTTCGAAGCCGCGCGGCGCGGCGAGCGCGCGGGCGAGGTCGTCCGTGAACAGTGCTCCCTCCCTCTGCTCGGACTCGACCGCTCGCGCCGCTGCGGTCCATTGCGCCGTGTACGACACAGCTTCCACTCGTCAACTCCTTGCTGGGTATGCGGTCCTGGGGTGCGCCGGGACGCGGGCCTGGCGGGGGTGGTCCCGAAAACCGGACAAACGTCTACGCGAAGAAGGCCTTCTCCATCGCCGAGATGGTCTGGAAGTCCCGGATGTCGATGGTGTCGAAATCGATCTCGACGTCGGCGGCCGCTTCGATGGCGTAGACCAGTTCCACGAACGATATTGAGTCCACGAGCCGGCTACCGATCAGATCCTCGTCCGGCCCCAGCGAATCCCGGTGCTTGTTGCGCGCCAGAACCCAGTCGCGTATCTCCTCGATGCCCCGCGATGCCATGAGTTTTCTCCCTATTCCTTCGTCCTGTCGGCCTTGAAGGGCGACGAATTAACGGCACACGCGACCGCAATGGCGAACGGTTCGTCGTGCGTGATGCTGATTTCTATGGGACCGAGATGCGCCTTTGCCGCCAGTTCGGCAGCACGCCCCGTCAGCTCGACGGTCGGCCAGCCGCCGACGCCGTGGCGGATTTCGATCCCCTGCCACGGAAGGACTTCTCCGGCAGCTTGGAAGAGTTTGAACACGGCTTCTTTGGCGGCCAGCCTCCCGGCGGCCCCAGGCACATCCACGGCGTTTCCCCGGCGGCACTCGGCGTATTCGCGCGGAGTCAGGATGCGGGTGATCGGCGAGTGATCCGCGTTCGTCGACATCGCGGCGACCCGGCCGAGCGGCACGAGGTCGACGCCGATGCGCACGGGCGGGAAACCGCCAGGGCCGCCGTCAGTCAATCTGCCGTGCCGCGTCGCGTACGGCGTCGAGAGCCTTGCCCAGATCGCCGCCGTGGTGCTCCTCGAGCACCGCGATCCAGCGTTCGAGGCCGAAGGCCGCGCAACTGGTGAAGGCGGCGTCCTCGCCCCCGGGCAGGGTGATCCGGCAGCGCTCGCCGAAGAAGTTGCGGTGCGTGTTGACCGACGCGATGGCGAGGTCGCCGTACTGGAATTCGTACTTGACCGGGGAGAGCTTTGCCAGAAGTGCGCGCGCCCCGGTGTTCTCGAAGAACGGGTCGGTGGCCGGGACCTTTTCTAGGCCCAGCCCGAGGGCGTCCGAGAAGGCGGTGATCCGCCCTGAGAAGCGTTCCAACAGGTGCTGGGTGTGGTCGAAGGCCCCGATGGCGACGGCTTCGCGCATCTGGAAGGTCATGAGCCGACGCAGCCCGCTGTAGTGCGTCTCGTTGCGGAAGCATCGGCTGACGAGCGTCACCAGCACATCCGCATCGAGCTGTCGGCCCTCGTGGAAGAGGTACGCGCCGTAGCAGGTGGCATGCGGCAGACCGTACTGCGTCCCCTGGAGCTGGGACGGCTCGAACCGGCCCGCGACCGGCCCGTCGCCCCGGTGCGCCGGATCGATCGGGCTCGCGGTGAGCGCCAGGTGCGGGAAGTTCTTGTAGACGTCGAACTTCTCCAGGTCGGACACCGGGTACAGCGGCGGCGCGATCACTTCCCGCGCGCCGTCCGACACCGCCCAGCCGGCGAAGATGCCGTCCAGCTCCTTGAGCAGGGCGGTCTGCTCCGGGCCCAGGGTGGTCACCGCGCCCGAGGTTGCGGGGGCCTTGTCCGACGCGGTGGTGGTGGGTGAGGTCATCGCCAGGCCTCCTGCGAATGGGAGATGATCCCGGTCTTCTCCAGGAACTTGCGCGTCTTGCGGAACACCCGCTGCTCCAGGTCGGCGCGCGCCGCACTGGACAGCAGCTCGCTGCGTGCCCGCTGCGGGTTGTCGATCCCGGCGTCCCGGTAGACCTGCGGGTTGTAGAGCGTCTCGAAGCTGTACGTCATGTAACGCCGTACGTAGGCGTCCAGGTCTCGCAGCTCGTCGGGGGTGGCCGTGCGCTTGAGGTCCTCGTACAGGACACCCACCAGCTCGCGCCCGAAGGCGATGTGCCGCGACTCGTCCTGGTGGTGGAGCCGGTTGATAGAGCGGATCGTCTCGTGCAGGCGCTCGTCGGCACCCATCAGGGAGTTGAAGTGATCGACCAGCTCCTCGAAGATCAGGATTCTCAGGAAGACGACGAGGCTCTCTGCCTGGCTGTTGGCGAGGGAGACGGTCCCGCCGGGCATCTGCTTGTAGATCTTCTTGCCGTACCGGTTGCAGAACTCGGCGAAGAACCACATGTGTTCGTTCTCCTCACCCACGAAGTGGTGGAAGAACTCGGACGGCGTCTGGAACCCGGCCGTGTGAATCCGCTTCACCACCTCGATGAGGAGTTCGCGAATTCCGTGGACGTTCAGACTGTAGAAGTTGACGCTCTCGTACTTGGAAAGCGCGTGCAACTGCTGCTCGCTCAGCCGCTTGGCGATTTCCGTTCCGTACGTGGTGGTGAGTTCCGGGCTCATCCACCACATGTCCTCGGGCAGACTGTCCGGCCACTCGAACATCTGGTACGGATTGTAATAGTCGTCGATCGACTTCGCCGAGAGCCGTTCGAGGATTCCCAGGAATCGCTCGTCGCTGTCGATGAGTTGGCTCACCATGTGAAATCGCCCTCCCCAACTTGGTGGCAACTCCACGCTATGGAGGAGACCGGACGCGTTCAATGCCCGCCAGCGGCCAGGCCGGTAGCGGCCAGGCAATCGCCATATCCCTCGACGGCCCGAGGACCGTAGCCTGCATGGGCAGAGCAAAGAGCGCCTAGCGCCATTCCTGGACCTGGAGCCTTTATGGACAGCATTCCGCAGGAGCGCCGACTCGTGACCGCACTCCCGGGCCCGAAGTCGCTGGAGCTGCGGGCTCGACGGGACAGGGCGGTCGCCGCCGGCGTCGCCTCGGTTCTGCCGGTCTTCGCCCAGCGCGCGGGTGGCGGGATCATCGAGGACGTCGACGGGAACCGGCTCATCGACTTCGGTTCCGGCATCGCCGTGACCTCCGTGGGGGCGTCCGCCGAGGCCGTCGTGCGCCGGGCTTCCGCCCAGCTCGCCGACTTCACCCACACCTGCTTCATGGCCACGCCGTACGAGGGGTACGTCGAGGTCTGCGAGCGGCTCGCCGAGTTGACGCCCGGTGACCACGACAAGAAGTCGGCGCTGTTCAACTCCGGCGCCGAGGCCGTCGAGAACGCGGTGAAGATCGCCCGCGCGTACACCGGGCGCCAGGCGGTCGTGGTCTTCGACCACGGCTTCCACGGCCGTACGAACCTGACCATGGCGCTGACCGCCAAGAACATGCCGTACAAGCACGGCTTCGGCCCGTTCGCACCCGAGGTCTACCGTGTGCCGGTGGCGTACGGCTACCGCTGGCCGACCGGTCCGGAGAACGCCGGTCCGGAGGCCGCCGCGCAGGCCATCGACCAGATCACCAAGCAGGTTGGCCCGGAGAACGTGGCCGCGATCGTGATCGAGCCGGTGCTGGGTGAGGGCGGCTTCATCGAGCCGGCCAAGGGCTTCCTGCCGGCGATCCACGAGTTCGCCGCCGACCACGGCATCGTCTTCGTCGCGGACGAGATTCAGTCCGGCTTCTGCCGTACGGGCCAGTGGTTCGCCTGTGAGGACGAGGGCATCGTGCCCGATCTGATCACCACCGCCAAGGGCATCGCGGGCGGTCTGCCGCTCGCCGCGGTCACCGGCCGCGCCGAGATCATGGACGCGGCGCACGCGGGCGGCCTGGGCGGCACCTACGGCGGCAACCCGGTGGCCTGCGCGGGCGCGCTCGGCGCCATCGAGACGATGAAGGAGCTCGACCTCAACGCCAGGGCGAAGGAGATCGAGCAGACGATGAAGGCCCGCTTGACGGTGTTGCAGGAGAAGTTGTCCGTCATCGGGGACGTCCGCGGCCGCGGCGCGATGATCGCCATCGAGTTGGTGAAGTCCGGTTCGAAGGACCCGGATCCGGAGCTGGCGGCGGCGCTGGCCAAGGCCTGCCACGCCGCGGGCCTGCTGGTCCTGACCTGCGGCACCTACGGCAACGTACTGCGCTTCCTGCCCCCGCTCGTCATCGGCGAGGGCCTCCTCGACGAGGGCCTGGACATCCTGGAGCACACCTTTCCCCGGGTCCTGGATTTGTTGCGATGACCATCGAACCAGTTTATAGACTTCGAAGCATCCGATTGACGTCGCAATAGGTAGGAGTGGTGATGACTGTGCTTCGCCTCGCCATCAACGGTTTCGGGCGCATCGGACGCAGCGTGGCCCGCGCGTCCCTGGAGCGTGACGACATCGAACTGGTGGCGGTGAACGACCTGACCGAACCCGCGATGCTGGCTCATCTGCTGGCGTACGACACGGTGCACGGGCGGCTCACCGAGGGGGCCTCCGTGGACGGTGACGTCCTGGTCGTCGGAGGGCGCCGCGTCCGGGTCCTGAAGGAGACCGACCCCTCTGCGCTGCCCTGGCGGGAGCTGGACGTCGACGTCGTGATCGAGTCGACCGGCGTCTTCACCCGCGCCGCCGACGCCCGGCGGCACATCGAGGCCGGCGCGCGCAAGGTCGTCATCTCCGCGCCCTCCGCCGACGCGGACCGGACCGTGGTGATGGGGGTCAACGAGGACACCCTGGACGAGGACGCGCGGATCGTCTCGAACGCGTCCTGCACCACCAACTGTGTCGCGCCCATGGCCAAGGTCCTGCACGAGGCGTTCGGGATCGAACGCGGGCTGATGACCACCGTGCACGCCTACACCAACGACCAGCGCATCCTCGACCTGCCGCACAAGGACTACCGGCGTGCGCGCGCCGCCGCCCAGAACATCATTCCCACCAGCACCGGCGCCGCCCGGGCCATCGGGCAGGTCATCCCCGAACTGGCCGGACGTATCGACGGCATGGCCATGCGCGTCCCCGTCGCCGACGGCTCCGTGACCGATCTGACCGTGGAGCTGGCCCGTGAGGTGACGGTCGACGAGGTTAACGCCGCCTTCCGTAAGGCGGCCGAGAACGAGCTGCGGGGTCTGCTCGCGTACACAGAGGCGCCCCTTGTCTCGACCGACATCGTCGGCACGACGGCCTCGTGCACCTTCGACTCCCAGCTCACCATGGTCACCAACCGGGAGGGCGGTGGGTCGATCGTCAAAACGGTCGGCTGGTACGACAACGAGACGGCCTTCTCGTACCGGCTGCTGGAGCTGACCGCGCGACTGGGGAGCCGGCGATGAGCCGATACGCGCACATCGCGTTCACCGATTCGGTACGCCGCGCCCAGCAGGACCAGGGAAGCACGCGAGCCGTCTCGCGGCTGCTAGCCGATGCACCCGAACGCGACCGACTGGGGCCCGCGGAAGCGGAGTTCATCTCGGTCAGCGACGGCTTCTACCTGGCGAGCGTGAGTGAGACCGGCTGGCCGTATGTGCAGTACCGGGGCGGGCCGCCCGGTTTCGCGCGGGTCCTGGGCGACGACACACTGGCCTTCGCCGATGTACGCGGCAACAGGCAGTACATCAGCGTCGGCAACCTCGCGCACAACGACCGGGTGTCGCTGTTCTTCATGGACTACGCACACCGCCGCCGCATGAAACTGTTCGGCCGGGCATCCGTCGGCGACCCGGCCGAGGCCGGCGGTGACCATGTCGCCACGGGCCCGCGCACGGACGGACTCGTGGAGCGCGTGATCACCGTCCATGTCCACGGTTACAGCTGGAACTGCCAGCAGCACATCACACCCCGCTTCACCGAGGCCGAGATCCGCCAGTACCTCCATGCCACCCGCGCCCGCCTGGACGAACTGGAGGAAGACAACAGGCGACTGCGCAGGGAACTCGCTCGCGTGAACTGAGCCGCGCCGGACGAAAACACAGTCACAGGCATCAGCAAAAGGACCACAGGCCGCCACGCCCCGCGCAATTCCGCAATGGCTGACAGAGCCATCTCCACACTGCCGAGCTCAGGAGGATACGTATGCCTGCACCACAGTCCCCGCTCTTCCAGCCGCAGAGGTTAGAGATTCTTGACGCGACACTGCGTGATGGTTCCTACGCAGTCGACTTCCAACTCGACGAAGAGTTCGTCAGCGAACTCCTCCGACGACTCGACGAGACACCCATTAAGAAGGTCGAGATCGGGCACGGTCTCGGCTTCGAGGCGGAACGACTCGGTACGAGGGCATGCAACATCGATCTCAAACGCTGGTGCGAGATCGCGCGGTCGGAGCTGACGGCCACCTCGTGGGGCATGTTCGCGCAGCCCGAGTTCAGCCGACTCTCCACACTCGCGGAACTCTGCAACCAGGGTATGTCGTTCGTCCGTATCGGCATGGAGCCCGAGCGGGTCCCGGAGCACCTCGACTACATCGAGCGCGCCACCGAGATCTGCGGCGGGGTCTACCTCAACCTGATGAAGACGAGCGGCACGCCCGCCGAGGAACTGCCCGGTCTGCTACGCGACGTCACTCCGGCCATCGCCGGTCTGTATGTGGTGGACTCGTACGGCTCCATGCTTCCCGCGAACGTCCACCTCTATGTGACCATCGCGAAGGAGTCCTTCCCCGTTGTCGGATTTCACGGCCACGACAACCTGGGCATGGCGAACGCGAACAGCATCGCCGCATTCGAGGCGGGTGCCACGATCGTCGACGGGACGCTCGACGGCATCGGCCGCGGCGCCGGTAACGCGGAGACGGAGTCGCTGGCGGGCATCATCAGCACCCTCGGCGAGGACAGGTTCGACTACAAGGCGCTGGCCAGGCTCGCGCACTTCTGCCGGACCAGCCTGGAACTCCTTCCCGAGGACCGGAACATGCAGGTACTCGGCGGCGTGATCGGACTGCATTCCGGATTCTTCCCGATCATCGAGCGGCTGTGCGCCGAACTCACCGTCGACCCGGCTTCCTTGATGGAGACCGCCGCCGAGCTGGCCCCGCGGAGCGTGGGCAAGAGCGATATCCATGCCGCGGCACAGCGCATTTTCCAGCGCACGGCAGCGGCCTGACCCCTTCGAACAGCACGATACGGGAGGAGAAAAAGTGCGGCTGGCACGGTTCAATACCGAGGACGGTCACCAGATATTCGCACATCACCGCAGCGGCTGGGTTTCGCTTTCCGGCATCGAAGGCTACGAGGCCCCGAGCCGTCTGGCCAACCTGCTGGACGCGACCCGCAGGAGGGAGCTCGCGGCGCTGCTCGACCCTCTGCCGGACGCCGAGCCGGCCGATGTCCGCCTGGACGACGCCCTGACCATCGTCGACGGGGGCGACATCTGGGGAGCCGGCCTCAACTACAAGGGTCACTCCGAGGATCTGAACACCCAACAACCCTCGTCCGGGCCCGGATCGTATCTGCGGCCGGGCAACTGCCTCATCGGTAACGGTCAGCAGATCGAACTGCCGTCCCAGAGCAAGAGGGTGACTGCGGAAGCTGAACTGGGCCTCGTCATCGGCACGGAGTGCAAGAACGTGCGACGTGACGAGTGGCGGTCCGTCATCGCGGGCGTCACGGCCGTCCTCGACCTGACCGCGGAGGACGTCATCCGTGAAAACCCCCGCTACATCCCCTGGGCCAAGGGCTTCGACACGTTCTGCAGCGTGGGCCCGCAGCTGGTGACCATCGACGAGTTCGAGGACGCGGATCTCGAGTCGATCCAGGTCTCGACCGTTCGCAACGGTGAGGTCGTCGCCTCCGCGCCCGTGTCCGACATGAAGTACGACCTCGGCTTCCTGGTCGAGTACTTCACGGCCGGCCGCACCTTCGCGCCGGGAACCGTCATCTGCACGGGAACCCCGGGAGCCGCGGTGATCGAACCCGGCGATTCGATCACCGCAGTCGTCGAGGGCATCGGCACCCTCGCTCACACGGTGAAGTCCTAGGCCGACAGGGCCTAGCAGAGGGGGCTGGAAACGGAGCCCTCACGGCCACCGCGCCAGCCCCCGATCCTGCTGGGGCCTTACAGGAGGTTCCTTTTGATGGATCTTGGTCTTTCAGGGCGTACCGCCCTCGTCTGCTCGTCGACAGGAGGCCTCGGCGAGGCAATTGCCCGGACGCTGGCTGCGGAAGGAGCCAACACTGTGGTCTGTGGCCGGCGGGGACACCGGGCGAAGGAGATCGCCGCGGACCTGCCCAGCGCCGTCGGTGTCGAGGTGGATCTTGTCGCTGAGGACGGTCCGGCCGAGCTGTTCGAGGCGACGGTCGCGGCATTCGGTCCACCCGATGTGCTCGTACTCAACGGCCCTGGGCCCAAGCCCGGCCCGGCGGCCGACGTCGATGCGAATGACGTCGATGCCGCGCTGGACGCGATGCTGCGCCAGCACGTCCGGCTGGTTTCGCAGGCACTGCCCGCTATGCGAGAACGCGGCTGGGGCCGAATCCTGGCGGTGGGCTCCAGCGGGATTGCCGCCCCCCTGCCGAACCTCGCGCTGTCAAACCTCGGCCGCGCTGCACTGGCCGGGTACTTGAAGACGCTGGCGGCAGAGGTCGCCGCAGACGGTGTGACCGTCAACCTCTTGCTGCCCGGCCGTATCGAGACCGACCGCACCGCGGCGGTCGACGCTGCGAATGCCGAACGCTCCGGTCGTACCGTCGCCGAGGTGGAGCAGGCGTCGATCGCCACGATCCCAGCCCGTCGCTACGGTCGCCCTTCGGAATTCGCCGCAGCAGCCGCATTCCTCTGCAGCGCGCCGGCGTCGTACGTCACCGGGACAGCTTTGCGCTGCGACGGCGGCCTCGTACGCAGCCTGTAGTCCGAAGTGGGTCGTACATGGTGAGGGCGCGGTCGCGCTCCTGAAGCTGGTGGTCCAGGAGCGCGTCGGTGGTCTGTCGCCCGATCGGCCCCTCGGCGCGGGGTCCAGAGAAGTTTCTGCAATCACGTCCTCGACGTCACGGAACGAGGGCGGGAACCGAAAGTACAGCCAAACGCAGTGCGAGATGCCCTCCCTTGTCCATCAGCACTCATGGTGCGTTGCACCTGAACCGACCAATCAGCGGAGTAGTAACGGATGAGCCAGACACGCGCCCCGGCGGCCCCCTCCTGGCAGGAGGGCGTTTTCGCCGCACTGAAGAAGTACGGCATCCAGCAGGTCGCCTACGTCCCCGACGCCGGCCACTCCCACGTCATCCGTGAAGCGCGTGTCGATCCAGCCATCCACGACGTGGTGTTGACCACCGAGGAGGAGGGCGTCGCCGTGGTCAGCGGGGCCTGGCTGGGCGGGCAGCGGTCCGTGCTGCTGATGCAGAGCAGCGGGGTGGGCAACTGCGTCAACATGTTCTCCCTGCTGCAGATGTGCCGGTTCCCCTTCCTGACGCTGGTGACGATGCGGGGCGAGTACGCCGAGTTCAACCCGTGGCAGGGCCCCATGGGCCGCACCACGCAACAGGCCCTGGAACTCATGGGCATCACCGTCCTGCGCGCCGACACCCCTGAAGAGGTCGAGGAGACCGTCGAGGCCGCCCTGGACTCGGTATTCGAGGCGGGCGAGCGCGTCGCTGTGCTCCTCGGACAGAAGCTGATCGGCCGCAAGAAATGGGAGCGCGACTGATGACCCCCGCCCGCTTGGACCGGCGTGTGTTCGTCGCCGACCTGCTTGCTGGTGTCCCCGAGGACACCCTGGTCGTCACCGGCCTCGGCGCCCCCAGCTACGACGTGTTCGCGGCCGGCGACCGTCCCGGCACCTTTTACCTGTGGGGCGCGATGGGTGCCGCCGCTCCACTCGCCCTCGGTCTCGCCCTCGCTCAGCCGGACCGCCCGGTCGTCGCGATTACTGGCGACGGCGAACACCTCATGGGTATTGGCACGCTGGCCACCGTCGGTGCCCAACTCCCTCCGAACCTCACCCTTGTGGTCCTGGACAACGCGCACTTCGGCGAGACCGGCATGCAGCCCAGCCACACCGGTCTGGGCACCGACCTCGTCGCCGTCGCCCACGGCTTCGGCATCCGCGACGCCGTACGGATCACCGACCTCGCCCAGGCCGAGGACCTCGCCACACGCATCAAGGCGCGCGCGGCGACAACGTACGCCCAGGTGCTGATCACCACCGACGAGCCACCACGCGCGTTGCCGCCCCGCGACGGCGTGGCCAACAAGAACGCCTTCCGCGCCGCGCTCGGCCTGGCCACCTTCTGAACCGGCGGCGGCAAGTGGTTCCCCGCGACGCCCCCTATCTGGGGACCGCGTGGATGAAGGGCTCGGTGTCCATGATGTCCACCATTAAGGGCAAGATCGCGGACTCAGGTCTTTGTGCGTCCTGTCAAGCCCTGGCCCAGGTTGCTGGAGGGGCGGCGGAGGGACTGGTCCGGGGCGGGTGTGAGAACCATGCCTCCTTACGCCCCTCTTCCTCTCCCGCCCGGGCGCCGGCGCCCGACACCCACCCGCTGCCCACCGTGCTGAGCATGTTCGGGCCCAGCACGGCCGCACCAGCGGCCGACCCTTCTATCGGGTCCCCCGCGGCCGGCGGGCACTCTCTCGAAACCGCCTCACCGCAGGGGGAGAGCCGCGGACGGACGCCGCCCTTCACGGCTCCGGGCCCGCGCCAGTGGAGGCCGCAAGCAGGGACAGTGATCGCTCTGTACGCCCTGCCTCGCTTCCGCCTCTTCCGTTTCCGAACCGGCCAACCTGCAACAACCCCTGGGAGCGTTATGTACCGTCGTCTGTTCACCTCGGACGACGGGCAGAAGAAGCCGGAGTGCCCCGCATCGGCCTCCACGACCTGCGGCACCTCGCCGCAACCCTCACCATCACCGTCGGCGTCCCCCTCACCGTGGTGTCCAAGACCCTCCGCCACTCCACCCTGTCCACCACCGCGAACCTCTACAGCCACCTCACCCAGCAAGCCGCCCGCGACGCCGTCGACACCATCGACCGAGCCCTGACCAACGCCGACCAAGGCGGCACCCGCCGTCACTGGCCGAACTGGCTGCGACCACACCGCGACCACTCCGAAGGCCGCAACAAGCGACTCAAGCCGTCCTACTCCCCCATCCCACCAACCAGTTCACCCCAGGCATCCCAATTCCAGGGTAGGTATGCGACCACCAGGCCTGCGAACACGGAAAAGGCCGCTTTCCCATCTCTGAGAAAACGGCCTCCGACCTGCGAAAACGCTGGTCGGGACGACAGGATTTGAACCTGCGACCCCTTGACCCCCAGTCAAGTGCGCTACCAAGCTGCGCCACGTCCCGGTGCCCGTGTCAGCCTGGGGTTCCCCCCGGGCGACCGCGCACGAGAACAATACCGCACCTCAGGGGGTGGCTGCCCACCCCATTCCCCGGGCAGGGGGCACGTACGGGTCACGTCGGGTTGAGTACGGCTACTCAGGCGCGCGCCCGGCCCATGGTCGAGCCTACGGACATGAGTACACCGATCCAGCGGCCGACGACGACGGCCTTCTTCGTGCAGGCCGCGATCTCGTTCGGGATCTCGCTCGCGGCGGTTGCGTACGGCATCTTGAAGCTGCCTGTGGGCGCATGGGAGCGGGGGTTCCTGGGGCTCGGGATGATCTTCGTCGTGACGTCGAGCTTCACCCTCGCCAAGTGTGTGCGGGACCGGCAGGAGATGACCGAGGTGACAAGCCGGGTGGACAAGGCCCGGCTGGACAAGTTGATCTCGGAGCACGATCCGTTCGACATCAAGAACGTCTGACGCCTGACGTCCGAACCCGGCCGGGCGCGGTCACTCACCGTGAGCGCGGCCGGTTCTCCACATGGCCCAGTTGACCTCAAGCAAGCTTGAGGTTGCAGGCTCGGAGCCATGACCGCCACATCAGACGACCTCGCGTACGGCTACGCCGATCTGCCCGGGCTCATGAGCGTGATGACCGGGGACGAGAAGCACGGCCCCGCCGCGACCTCGACGCTCGACGCGCTCTGGGTGCTCTACGACCGCGTGCTGCGGGTCTCCCCCGCCACCGCCGACGCGCCCGGCCGGGACAGGTTTCTGCTGTCCAAGGGGCACGGGCCGATGGCGTACTACGCCGTGCTGGTCGCCAAGGGCTTCTTCCCCGTGTCGCTGCTGCCGGGCTTCGGCTCGTACGACTCCCCCCTCGGGCACCACCCGGACCGGATGCTGATCCCAGGGGCCGAGATCGGCAGCGGGTCGCTCGGGCACGGGCTGCCGCTCGCCGTCGGTACGGCCCTCGGGCTGCGGGCGCAGGGCCTGACCGACGCCCGCGTGTGGGTGCTGATCGGGGACGCCGAGCTGGACGAGGGCAGTAACCACGAGGCCATCGCCTTCACGCCGGCCGCGGGCCTCGACCGGCTGCACACCCTCGTGATCGACAACTCCTCCGCCACCCACGGCTGGCCCGGCGGCATCGCCTCGCGCTTCGAGGCGGCGGGCTGGTCGGCCGCGACCGTTGACGGGCGCGATCACAAGGCGCTGTACCAGGCCTTCACCGCGCCCCATCCCGGGCGGCCGCACGCCGTCGTCGCCCGCGTCGAACCCAAGACCACCTGAGCCCGGCCCCAGGTTGGGCTCAGGCCCCGGCCCCCGGCCGCGCCGGGCCGCGGCCACCAGCGGGCGGCCGCCGGCACCGGCCCCGCCAAGTCCCGGCCGACAGCGCAAGCCGACACCCCCGCCGAGAGGAACCCGCCATGGACACCATGCGTGAACGCTTCGCCGCCACCGCCTCCCAGCTCCTCGACGAGGACCCACGCGTCGCGGTCGTCCTCGCCGAGATCGGCAGGGACGGCTTCGCCGAGGCCGAGCGCAGGCACCCCGACCGCGTGATCAACGTCGGTATCCGGGAGCAGCTGCTGATCGGCGCGGGCGGCGGACTCGCGCTGACCGGGATGCGACCGGTCATGCACACGTTCGCCAGCTTCCTGGTCGAGCGTCCGTTTGAGCAGGTCAAGCTGGACTTCGGACATCAGGGCGCGGGCGGCGTGCTGGTCAGCGCGGGCGCGTCGTACGACTGGCCGGCCGGCGGCTACACCCACATGGCGCCCGGGGACGTGGCTCTCCTCGACACCCTCGACGGCTGGGCCGTCCACGTCCCCGGCCACCCCGACGAGGCGGAGCGGCTGCTGCGGCACGCGGTGGCCGCCGGGGACGACAAGGTGTACGTACGGCTCTCCGTACAGCAGAACGCGGAACCGCAGCCGGTCACCGGGGACGGCGGGTTCTTGACCGTACGGCGAGGGCGCTGCGGGGTGGTCGTCGCCGTGGGGCCCATGCTCGGCAACGTACTGGCGGCCGTCGAGGGCCTGGACGTGACCGTGCTGTACGCCGCCACCGTGCGGCCCTTCGACGCGGCCTCGCTGCGCGCCGCCGTCGGCGACCGGGCCGACGTCGTGCTCGTCGAGCCCTATCTCGCCGGCACCTCCACCGCCGCCGCGGTCGACGCACTCGCCGACACCCCGCACCGAATCCTCGGGCTCGGCACGGCGCGCGGCGAGCTGCGCCGGTACGGCACCATCGACGAGCACCTCGCCGCGCACGGGCTCGACCCGCGTGCGCTGCGCGAGCGCGTCACCGGCTTCCTCGGCCTCGGAAGCCCCGGAAGCCCCGGAAGCCCTGGGCGGCCTGGGATGCCTGGGAGGCATGGGAGGCATGTCAGGCCCGTTCGACCCGTCTGACCCGGCAGACCTTGCACGCCCGGCACGCCCGGTACGCCGGCAGCCGACCGGCTGACCGCTAACCGGCCGACGCCAGCTGGCTGGTCCCCTGGCCGCCGGGCCGGGCACGACCGCACGCCGACCACACGCTCTCAGCCCGTCGTCGCCTCCTCCCCCTCCCCCTCGTACTCCTCCGCCAGCCTGCGCGGCGCCGTCAAGCGCCAGGCGTCCAGCAGGATGGCCTCCAGCTCGTTCCCGTCGTCCAGAGCGGCGAGCCGCACCCGCAGCCACGCGAAGTTGTCGTCGTGTCCGGGCCGCAGAAAGAACTTCCCCGGCTCGGCCGCGATCAGCTCCTCCCGGTCCTCGATCGGACACTTCACGCCTATCGAGTCGTCGTCGTCGGCCAGCGAGGCGAAGATCTTCCCCTTCACGCGGAAGGTCGGCATGCCCCAGGCGAGCTTCTCCTCCGTCTCCGGCAGCGCGAGCGCGATCCTGCGGACGTCCTCGGCCGTGGTCCCCATCCCCTTGCCCCTCCGTTCTCCCACTCTCCCCGGCAACCGGCTCCCGGCTCCCGGCTCCCGGCTCCCGGCTCCCGGCAGCACCGTCATCCCCGGAACCCCCGGTTCTCCGGGCGCGCCCGGTCTGCCGGTGCTGACCGTCCCCGGCTGTCACCCACTGTCACCGACCGTAGCGCCCGCCACTGACAGCGGCCCCGGCCCGGCCCCGAACTCCGCTGACTCGGACGCGTCAGACGTGCTTGTCCAGCCACTCCAGCAGGTCGTGCTGCACCTCGTCGCGGTTCGTCTCGTTGAGGATCTCGTGCCGCGCCCCCTCGTAGGCCCGCCAGCTCAGGTCCTCCGTGCCGAGGTAGCGGAAGTCCTCCAGCAGTTCGTACACCAGCGTCATCCGCTGGTTGCACGGGTCCTCGGTGCCGACCGCGATGTGGACCGGCAGCCGGGCCGGGATACGGGCGAGGTTGCGCGGGTCGTTGATCTTGCGGACGGCCCGGACCCAGTCAAGGGCGAGACCGGCGCTGAACGCGAACCCGCAGCGCTCGTCCGCGGCGTACGCGTCCACCTCGGCCTCGTCGCGGGACAGCCACTCGAAGCCGGTCCTGTGGGGGTAGGGGTCGTTGAAGGAGGCGAAGAGGTCGGGGATGAAGGAGGAGAGCGCGGCGCGGCCGCGCTCCGCGATCTCCTGCTCCAGGTCCGCGATCCCGCTTTCGGTCTCCGCGCCGGGCAGCGAGCGGAAGGTGCCCGAGAGGATCAGCCCCGCGAGCTCGCTCCCGTACTCCTGCGCGCAGTCCCGGGCGAGCATCGAGCCCAGGCTGTGGCCGAGCAGGACCAAGGGCGCCCCGGGGTGCTCGGCGCGGACCCGGTCGCCGATGGCCTTGATGTCGGCGACGATCGCCCGCCACCCGTCGTCGCCCGCGACGCCGTAGCCGCCGGTGGAGACGGCGGTCGCGCCGTGGCCACGGTGGTCGGAGGCCACCACCGCGTAGCCGTGCCCGGCGAGGAAGCGGGCGAACCGGTCGTAGCGCAGGCCGTGTTCCGCGGCGCCGTGTGCGATCTGGACCAGCGCGCGGGGGCGGACGCCGCTCGCGGGCAGCCAGGTGTACGTGGCCACGCGCGCGTGGTCGGCGGCCTCGAGGTGGTCGGTACGGTACGTGAAGCCGGCACCGCCACCCGTGCCGGTTCGGGCACCCTTGCCCGCTCCCGTACCCGTGCCCGTGCCGGCACCCCTGCCCGCTCCCGTACCCGTCCCCGCCCCGGCACCCCTGCCGGCTCCCGCGCCGTTGCCGGCCATGCCGTGCGTCGTCTGCGTCATGCGGCTCGCCTCCTGAATCACTGTCAGGGATGCTGTGGTATCCGTCCCGGGACCACCCTCCCCCGCCCGCACGTCCCTCATGCCAGGGCCCCTGGAGGGGTGAGCCGTGAAAATGACCCACGACGCGCAGGTCACCTGGACCTCGCATCTGTGCATTCGTATCGGCCCATGACGGATAACTCGCCGCACATGAAAGCACGTTGACAGCCTCGGTACGTGGTTCTGCGGCGGGACGGAGTGCTGGAAGTCCGAGACAATGATGGTGGCCGGCCAGATCGCCCTTAGCTGACCGCGGCGGCCGCGTCGATGGGCACCGCCGTACTCGACTCCGCCCGGAACCAGGCCGCCGACAGCATCGTGACCCGCGGGCGCGCCTTCCTGACACAAGCCCAGCGCCAAATCCGCAATTCAGTAAACGCTTTCCCAGAGCGCCTAAGAACGGCGGGACGGGGTGCGGGAATGAGCGCTGGCGGGTTTGGGGATCTGGCTGCCCGAGCCGTAGAAGGCGCGGCTGAGTTTCGCGCGCAACTTCTGCGAGCGCTTGATCTTGCGCCGTACGCCGTTCTCGTCGACCTCCCCGACCTCCGGGCCGAGCTCGAGCGGCTCGTACTGGTGGTGCTGGGTGAGCGCGTGCAGCTGCTCCTGCGAGAGCGGCTCGTGCACCTCGATGAACTCTCCGTGCGGCAGCCGCTTGATGATGCCGCTCTCCCGCCCGTGCAGCACCTTGTCCCGGTCCCGCCGCTGCAGCCCCAGGCAGATCCGCTTGGTCACGACGAACGCGATGACCGGGCCAGCGAAGAAGGCGATCGCGGCTTACGGAACGCACCGGTGAGAACACCCGCATCATGTGCACGAATACGACCAAATGGCGGGCGCCCTGGACAAGTTGCGCACCGATCGCTCGGGCTAGGCACTGCGCCGCTGGCGCCTGACGGCCGGGCCGTCGCGGGGTTGCGCTCGCGCGTCGAGTGCATCACGGGCGGGCGGATCACGTGACCCGGGACCCTGCCGTGCCGCGTCGCGCCCGCACCCTGCCGCGCCGCGCCGCGCTCGCGCCGCGCCCGCGCGAAATCCTACAACTCGGTACGCGAGTCCATTTTCCGGAGCAAGCCCTTGCGGCAGGCTTGGCAAAGACCCACGCCAAGGGCCGCCATCGAGGAGAAGCATGAGCAACCCGCAGGACGTCCTCGCCGAACGCGATCTCCCGTACTACGAGGACGTCTCCCCTGCCCAGGGCACCCTCCCGCCCCGCGCCTGGTTTGCGTCCTCCGATGCCGCCCGGCTGTGTCTGAACGGCATCTGGCGCTTCCGGCTCTCGCCGACCGCGACCGCCGCGGACGACTCCTTCGCACACCGCGATTTCGACGCCTCCGGATGGGACGAACTGCCCGTCCCCGCTCACTGGGTGCTGCACGGGCACGGCTCCCCCGCGTACACCAACACGCCGTACCCCTTCCCGGTCGACCCGCCGCACCTGCCCACCGAGAATCCGACCGGCGACCACCACTTCACCTTCGACCTGCCGCCCGGCTGGGGCGGCGGCGAGACCGGCCAGGCCGCCGTGCTGCGCTTCGACGGCGTCGAGTCCTGTGCCCGCGTGTGGCTCAACGGGCAGGAGCTGGGCACCTTCAAGGGCAGTCGGCTGCCGCACGAGTTCGAGGTCGGCGGGCTGCTGCGGCCGCGCGGCAACCTGCTGGCTGTACGGGTCCACCAGTGGTCGTCCGGCAGTTATCTGGAGGACCAGGACCAGTGGTGGCTGCCCGGCATCTTCCGGGACGTGACGCTGCTGCACCGCCCCGAGGGCGCGGTGCGCGACTTCTTCGTCCACGCCTCGTACGACCACGCCGACGGCACCGGCACCCTGCGCGTGGAGGCGGAGCCCGGAGGCCGCGTCACCGTGCCCGAGCTGGGGCTCGACCTCGCGACCGGCGAGTCGGCGACCGTGCCCGTCGAGCCGTGGAGCGCCGAGATCCCGCGGCTGTACGACGCCGTGCTGGAGACGGACGGCGAGCGCGTCCCGTTGCGCATCGGGTTCCGTACGGTCGCGGTCCAGGACGGCGTGCTCAAGGTCAACGGCCGCCGCATCCTCTTCCGGGGCGTCAACCGGCACGAGTTCCACCCCGAGCACGGGCGAGCCGTCGACCTCGAGACGATGCGCCGCGACCTGCTGCTCATGAAGCAGCACAACATCAACGCCGTGCGCACCAGCCACTATCCGCCGCACCCGGCCTTCCTCGACCTGTGCGACGAGCTGGGCCTGTGGGTGATCGACGAGTGCGACCTGGAGACGCACGGCTTCCACGCGGTGGGCTGGCGCGGCAACCCGGTGGACGACGAGCGCTGGACCCCGGCGCTGCTCGACCGGGCGGCCCGGATGGTCGAGCGCGACAAGAACCACCCGTCCGTCGTGCTGTGGTCGCTGGGCAACGAGTGCGGGACAGGTCGCGGTCTGACCGCCATGGCCCGGTGGATCCGGGAGCGTGACCCGGCGCGGCCCCTCCACTACGAGGGCGACCTGTCCTGCGCGGACGTGGACGTCTACTCCCGGATGTACGCCGACCACGCCGAGGTCGAGCAGATCGGCCGGCGCGCCGAAGCCCCTTGGGCCGACGGCGCGTTGGATGCGCGGCGGCGCGCCATGCCGTTCATCCTGTGCGAGTACGCGCACGCGATGGGCAACGGTCCCGGCGGCCTCTCCGAGTACCAGCGGCTGTTCGAGACGTACGAGCGCTGCCAGGGCGGGTTCGTGTGGGAGTGGATCGACCACGGCATCGCCCGCCACACGGGCGACGGGGAGCCCTGGTACGCGTACGGCGGGGATTTCGGCGAGGAGTTGCACGACGGGAACTTCGTGTGCGACGGGCTGCTGTTCCCCGATCGCACCCCCTCCCCAGGGCTGACCGAGTACAAGAAGGTGATCGAGCCCGTCCGGATCGGCGGGGACGGCAGGGCGGGCACGGTGCGGATCGCCAACGGGTACGACTTCGCCGACCTGTCGGGCCTGTCGTTCCACTGGTCGTACGAGGTCGAGGGCCTGGCGGTCGGGCACGGGGAGCTGGCCGTACCGCCGCTCGGGCCCGGCGAGTCGACGGAGCTGAAGCTGCCGGAGCCGCCCGCTCCGGAGCGTCCGGGCGAGGCGCTCTGGACCGTGCGGGCCGTGCTCGCGAGCGACACCGACTGGGCGGGGGCCGGGCACGAGATCGCGTGGGCTCAGCTCCCGGCCGTACCGCACCCGCCGCTGACGTCCTCCGGCGCGCCGGCTTTGCTGCGGCAGGGCGAGGGCAACCTGTTCGTGCTCGGCCACGGCGCCTTCGACACGGCCACCGGCGAGCTCCGCTACCTGGACGGGTTCGAGATCGTGCCGCCCCGGCTGGACGTGTGGCGGGCCCCGACGGACAACGACGAGGGCGCGGAGTGGCAGCCGGACGCCCGCCACGGCACGATCTGGCGCCGGCTCGGCCTGCACCGGATGCGGCACCGGGTGGTCTCGGTACGGGAGGGGGAGGCCGAGCTGGTGGTCCGTACGCGGGTGGCCCCGGCCGCGACCGACCTGGGCCTGGACACGGCCTTCCGGTGGACCGCGGACGGGACGGCGCTGCGGCTCGACGTCTCGGTGGTGCCGGAGGGCGACTGGCCGTGCCCGTTGCCGCGGCTCGGCGTACGGCTGGGGGTGTGCACCAGCCTCGGACTCGCGGAGTGGTACGGCGGCGGGCCGGGCGAGGCGTACCCGGACACGCGCGCGGCCTCCCGGATCGGCCGCTGGACACTGCCGGTTGACGCGCTGCAGACCCCGTACGTGCGACCGCAGGAGAACGGCGCGCGGGCGGATGTGCGGTGGGTGGAGCTGCGCCGCGAGGACGGCATGGGGCTGCGGGTGGAGGGCGCGCCGGCCTTCTGGTTCACGGCCAGGCGCTGGACGAGCGAGGACCTGGACGCGGCCGCGCACACGACGGACTTGCGGCCGGGCGGCGCGGTGTGGGTGAACCTGGACCACGGGCTGCACGGCATCGGTAGCCAGTCCTGTGGGCCCGGGGTGCTCCCCCGGCACCGTCTCACTGCGGCGCCGGCCGACTTCTCGCTCACCTTCCGCACGGTGGAGCCAGACGCCGGCAGTCGCCCGTAGCGGCTGTGGCGGAGACCGGCGGTGTCGAATCGACCACAACCCTCGCGGTCGCAGGTGACAGAGCGTTCACTATCGCCGGGGTCCGCCCGCGGCGGGGAACCCGTACGGGCCTACGCGGTCGCCGAACCGGCGCTGGTGCTCGTCGTGCCGTCCTTCGCGGCGGCGTCGGCGGCGCCCACGTCCGTAGCGGGCACGGTGTCCGGGGGCCGACCGGCCGCCCCCAACTCCGCGGCGACCGCACGCCACCACGCGTCGACGGCCTGCTCGTCGGCGGGCCGCACATCCGCGGGCTCGAACGGTACGCCCGGCCGCGGCACGGCGACCTTCGCCCTGGTCTCCCGCGCCGCCGCGACCGTCCGCTCGGCCGGCTCCGCCCACGGGTGCGGAGCGAGATTGAACGTGCCCCAGTGGATCGGCAGCAGCACCCCGGCCGGGCTCCCGCCCGACAGGTCGGCGTGCGTCAGGAGCCCCTCCTCCGGCGTCATATGGATCTCCGGCCAGAACTCGCTGTACGCACCGATCTGGATCATCGTCACGTCGAACGGCCCGTACTGCGCGCCGATTTCCCGGAAGCCGGGGAAATAGCCGGTGTCCCCGCTGTGGAAGATCCGGTGCTCGGGTCCTGCCACGACCCAGGAGGCCCACAGCGTACGCAACCCGCCGCGCAGCCCCCGCCCGCAGAAGTGCCGGGCAGGCGTCGCGGTCAGGGTCAGCGACCCGACCCGGGACGATTCGTTCCAGTCCAGCTCGATGATCTGCTTCTCCGCGACGCCCCAGTGCTCCAGGTCGGCGCCGACGCCCAGGGGCACGGCGAACAGCGTGCCCGTACGGGCCAGAGCGCGGATCGAGGGCATGTCGAGGTGGTCGTAGTGGTCGTGGGAGATGACGACGACGTCGACCGGGTCGAGTTCCGCCAGCGGCACCGGCACGGGGTGCAGCCGCCGCGGCCCGACGAAGGTGAAGGGCGAACAGCGCTCACCCCAGACCGGGTCGAACAGCACCCGGTGCCCGTCGATCTCCGCGAGCACGCTGGAGTGCCCCATCCAGGTCAGTCGCAGGCCGGAGGCGGGCGGCTCGCCCCAGTCGGCGGCGGTGGGCCGGTGCACCGGCACGGGACGGGCGGGTGCCCTGCGGGCCCGGTCGGCACGGCTCAGCTGAGTGCGCAGCATGGGCAGGGTGGCGCCGGGGACCATGGTGCGGGTGGGGACGGGGTTCCGGAACTGCCCGTCGCGGTAATTGGGTGACCGCCGGACCCGCTCCAGCCGCTCTCCGGCCGGGTCCGCGCCGAAGGATGCGGGACGCAGGCCCACCAGGGGGGAGCGACGGGGGCTGGATCCGGACACGAGACCTCCAGGACGAGGACGGCGTGGACTACGCCCCGTGCGCGGGCGCACTCCGGTCGTTCCATTATGTGCGCCGACATGCGATCTCGCCGGGTCGTCCCAGTATCTGCCCTGGTCACGGACGGTGAGAGGGGTCACCTCCGCGCGGGGTCGCCGCCCGCAGGGATCGCCCCCCAGCGGAATCCGGCAGCGTGAGCGCATGCTCATCGTGATCGCCTACGGGCGGGCGGGCTGTGGGCGGGCGGGCTGTGGGACAGGTGCGACAGGCGTTGGAGGGCGGGGAAGCGCGGGGCGGCGAAGCCGAGGGAGTGGTAGAGGCTCAGGCCGTCGGGGGGTGGCGTTCAGATTGATGACGCCGACGTCGGTCTCGTCCCGGTACCAGGCGAGGAGCACGTCCAGGCAGGCCCTGGCGTATCCGAGCCGGCGGCGGCGCGGATCCGTGCTGATGTTGAAGACATGGCCGTGCAGGCCGCTGAGGTTGGCTGGCCCGGGCGCGTGGCGGTCGCAGGTGCCGACCGCGCTGCTGACCACGCCGAGTTCCGGCTCGTCCGCGACGAAGGCGGCGAAGTCCCCCTTCTCGTGGAGCCGTTGTACGAACCACTCCTCGGCTGCGCGGCGCCAGGATGCGTCCTGACCGCCGACATCCACCCCCATGTCGTGGAGCATCTGCGCCCGCAGGCGGACCAGGGCGGGGGCGTCGCCCGCGCCCGCGCGGCGAATTGAGGCTCCGGATGCGGATGCGGAAGCGGATGTGGATGTGGATGTGGATGTGGATCCGGCTTCGGATGTGGATCCGGCTTCGGATCCGGCTTCAGGCGGCCTCGCGGCGTTGGTCGTCATGCAGCGCCCTGCCCCGAGGAAGCGGGCTCGAAGAAGAGCTGGAGGTGGTCCTCCACCGGACGGTAGCCGATGCGCTGGTAAAGGGCGTTGCTCGTGGGGTTCGCGAGGTCCGTGAAGAGGAGGACCTCCTCGGCGCCGGAGTCCAGGGCCGCGCCGCTGACGGCGGCCGTCGCGGCGCCCGCGTAGCCGCGGCCGCGCAGCGGCTGCGGTGTGTATACGGGTGCGACGCGCGCCATGCCCGCGATCGTGCGCGTGACACCGGCGAAGGAGACGATAGCTCCGTCGACCTCCCAGAGCGTGAGCCCGCCGTAGCGGAGCCGGTCGTCGACACTCCCGGCATGGTCGCCTCCGTGGGCGGAGGTCTCCCGGTCGAACGACTCGTACCACTCGATGAGCAGTTCGCGGTCGGCGGGCCCGGCCACGCGGGCGCGGCCCGGTGGCGCGGGCCGGGGCCAGGTGAGCTCACCGAGGCGATAGAGCCGGTTGGTCTCGCCGTGCCGCGCCGTCGCGCCCGTCCGGCGCTGCCAGCCCGCCGCGAACGCCTCGGCGGCCGCGCGACCGCCGTTGACCCCGCCGGTCGGCCGTTCCCTCTCGACGAGTACGCCCGCCAGGTCGTCCGCCGCCTCGCCCGGCATCTGCGACAGCAGGACGGGGTACGGCGGGGTGCGCAGGAAGGCGCCCGCGGTTCTGCCGTCGGGCGCGCGCCACCAGCCGTATTCGGGCGGGGCGGCGCCGAACACCCGCGTGCTGGCCCGCAGCGATGCGGTGACCGTCAGCAGGACGGTGTGCTGCGCGGGCCGCGCTCGCAGGAAGCCGCCCGCGGCGGCCAGGAACTCTTCGAGGTCATCCGTCGTGATCCACGCCATGCCACAGCTTCCCGCGCGGCCGGGGCGGGCCGCACGACATTTTCGGGTTGCCCGCATCGGCGGGCAGGGCGGGCTGGGGTGGGCTGGGTCAGCGCGGGCGGCGGGGGCGGCTCCGGTCAGGGCGGTCAGCGCGGGCGGCGCCGGGCGGCCCGCGTCAGCGCGGGAGACGGTGGCCCTCGCGGCTGACGCGGACGAACGGTTCGCTCACGTCACGGCTCGTCAGTGTCGCGTAGGCGCTGGGGCGTCGGAACGCGTTCCCCCAGGTTTCCCGGCGCCGGTAGTCCCGCAGTGCGTCGAGATCGAAGACCGCCGGATACACCCCCGGGCTCTCACCCGCCTCGACGACGAGCATGTCGCGGGAGCCCCCGTCGGCGTACGCGATGCCGTCGAAGGCGATGGAGTGCCCGAGGGCGGGCCCCGCGTAGTTGGCCATGGCCAGGCCCACCATGTTCTCGAAGGCACGCGCGCGGTACTGGGCGAGCCGGTTGATCTCCAGCTCGCAGGCGTTGGGGGTGAGGATGATCTCCGCCCCGGCGAGCATCAACGCGCGGGCGCTCTCCGGGAATTCACGGTCGTAGCAGATCATCGCGCCCACGGGGACCGCACCGGCCGCGGTGTCCAGCGTGCAGACGTCGAAGGAGTCAGCTGGTGTCAGGGCGGCTTCGGGGAGGCCGAAGGCACAGGGGTGCACCTTGGCCTGGGTCAGCGCGATACGGCCGTGCCGGTCGATGAGGGAGACGGTGTTGCGGGGTGCCCCCTCCCACTGCTCGAGGTAGGTCAGGGCGATCGCCATGCCCAAGTCCGCGGCCAGCTCTCGGAAGTGGCCCACAAAGGCCGAGTCCCGGGTGATCGCCTCGCCGCGCCACGCCGCCGCGCCACGCCCAGCCTCCGCCTCGCCCCCGGGGCAGGCGTCGGCATCGGCACCGGCCCACAGCCCCGGATGCCGGTAGACGTTCTGCTCCCCCGGCTCGGGCGGGACGGCCGAGGCGTAGCCGTTGCTCCACATCTCGGGGAACAGGGCGATGTCCGCCCCAAGTGCCTTGGCCCGGCGGCAGGCGGCCTCCCCCGTGACGAGGTTCGCCCGGAGATCGTGCCCGGGCCGGGCGAGCTGGAGCAGGGCGATGGTCAACGTGCTCATGATGAGGGCTCCTCCGTTGCCTGATCTGGTGAGGCACTGCCGCCGTCAGGGCCGTTGACAGGCCCGGACGCGGGTCCCGATACTGATTCGCTATTCAGTTAACTGGCGCAGGAGGCACCATGTCCGTCCTCCCCACCGAGCTGTGCCCGCTCTCCCCCGAGCAGAGCGACATCGTCGAGCTGACCCGCGCCTTCGCCCGGGACGAGATACGGCCCCGGGCCCGTGCCGTCGACGAGGCCGACACCGCCACGCCGTGGGACCTGTGGCGGGCCGCGGCAGAGGTGGGCAACACCGGTTTCATGCTGCCGGTCGAACAGTGGATGCGGGACGCCAAGTTGGAGGAGATCGAGGAAGGCACCTCCGCCACCATGCGGCTGATCATCTCCCGGGGCCTGTGATGCGGCCGTCCACCTCGATGCGGTCATCCACCACGATGCGGCCGTCCACCTCGCGTTCCCGGAGGCTGACCGGCGGGGAGGCTGTCGTACGGGCGCTCGCCGCGCACGGCGCCGACCTCGCCTTCGGCATCCCGGGCACGCACAACCTCGAGATCTACCGGCACCTCGGCACATACGGGATCCGGCACATCGCGCCCCGCCACGAGCAGGGCGCCGGCTACGCAGCCGACGGATACGCCCGTACGACCGGCCGGCCCGGGATCGCCATCACCACCACCGGGCCCGCGCTGCTCAACATCGCGGCAGCCGTCGGACAGGCGTACTCCGACAGCGTGCCGCTGCTCGTCGTCTCGCCCGGCATGCCGCTGCGTCACCCCCGGCAGCCGGTCGGGCTGCTGCACGAAACCCGCAGCCAGAGCGAGGCGTTCGGCAGCATCGCCGCCTTCAGCCACCGCGTGTCGTCGGTCGACGAGATCGACGCGGCGGTGACCCGCGCGTTCACGCTCTTCCGCGGCGAACGTCCACGGCCGGTGCACATCGAGATCCCGCTCGACCTTCTGGAGACGGCCGAGGAGGTGGGCCCGGCGCGCCTCGCGCCTGCCGCGGCGCCCGCGCGGCCCGCGCCCGAGGCCGTACGCGCGGCAGCCGCGGCTCTCGGCGCGGCTCGCGGCCCGGCGATGGTGCTGGGCGGCGGAGCGCGCGGGGCCGCGGAGGAGTGCCTGGCGCTCGCGTTAGCCGAGCAGTTGGACGCGCCGGTGGTGACGACCGCCAACGGGAAGGGAGTCGTCCCCGAGTCCCATCCCCTCTCCGTCGGTGTCGCCCTGCACAGCCGCGCCGTACGCGACTGGCTCGCGGACTGCGACGTGGTTCTCGCGGTCGGCACGGAGCTGGCGGAGTCGGACGTGTGGTGCGACGACCTGGAGCTGCGCGGCACGCTGATCCGGGTCGACATCGACCCGGCGCAGATGTACGTGGGGCTGCCGGCGGGGATCGCCCTGGTCGGCGACGCGCGCACGGCCTTGGCGGACCTCCGGCACGCCGCATGGGCCCCCCGGGACGGCTCGGCCGGTGTGCCGGAAGGCCGCGAGGCGGCAGCCGCGCTGCGCGCGGCCCTGCTCGCTGAGACCGCAGAGCGCGACGCGCGCTGGCTCCCCTACCTCGCCGCCATCCGGTCCGTCCTCCCGCCGGAGGCGATCCTCACCTCCGACAGCGCGCAGTGCTGCTACTACGGCGCCCTCCCGCACCTACCCGTCGACCCGCCGGGCCGCTACCTCCACCCCACCGGCTTCGGCACGCTCGGCTACGCGCTCCCCGCGGCCATCGGCGCGAAGGCCGCCGCCCCGGAGCGGCAGGTGGTCGCGCTGAGCGGCGACGGCGGGCTGCAGTTCACCGTCCAGGAGCTGGCCACCGCCGCTCAGCTCCGACTCCCGCTGCCCGTCGTCGTGTTCGACAACGGCGGCTACGGCGAGATCCGGGACGAGATGGCCGCGCGGGGCGACACCCCGGACGCCGTGGACCTGGCGCAGGTGGACCTGAGCGCCCTCGCCCGCGCGTACGGCGGCCACGGCGTCCGCGTCTCGGCTCCCGACGAGCTCGCGCGCGCCCTCCGTACCGCCCTCGACACGCCCGGCCCCACCGTCATCACCGTGCCGGAAGAACCCGCCGTACACGACACGCCCGAGCTACCCGAAGCCCTCGAAGCACCCGGGCAGCCCGAGCAGCCCCAACAACCCGAAGAGCCCGACGAACCCATAGAGCCCAACGAGCCCATAGAGCGCAACGCACCCGAAGAACGCCGGGAACCCGAGGAGAGCGCCCCGTGACCACGCCGCCCCTGCTGTCCACCACCTGGACCGACCACGTCACCGGCCGCCAGGGCTTCCTCGTCGTCGAACGACTCGTGCGCGGCGTGTGCAGCGGCGGTCTGCGCATGCGAGCGGGCTGCACCCTGGAGGAGGTGGCCGGGCTCGCGCACGGCATGACCATGAAGGAGGCCCTGCACTACGACCCCGGCGCCCGGTACGTCCCGCTCGGCGGCGCCAAGGGCGGCATCGACTGCGACCCGCACGACCCGGAGGCGTACGGCGTCCTGGTCCGCTATCTCCGCGCGATGCGCCCGTACATCGAGCGGTTGTGGACCACGGGCGAGGACCTCGGCCTCACCCAGGACCGGGTCGACGAGGCGGCCGTCGAGGCGGGGCTCGTCTCCTCCGTCCAGGCCGTGTATCCCCTGCTGGACGACGAGCGGGCCGCACGCCGGCGGCTGGCCGACGCCTTCGCCGTCGAAGTGGACGGCATCGGCCTCGACGAGCTGGTCGGCGGCTGCGGGGTCGCCGAGTCGGTGCTCGCGGCCCTCGACCGGGCGGGCGTGCCGTACGAGGGGACGGGCGTCGCCGTGCAGGGCCTCGGCACGATGGGCGGGGCCACCGCGCGCTTCCTGGCCCGTGCGGGCCTGCGGGTCGTCGCCGTCGCCGACGTCAAGGGCACGATCGCGAACCCGGCAGGGCTCGACATCGAGGCGCTGCTCGCCGCCCGCGACCCCTTCGGCACGGTGGACCGCTCCGCCCTCCGCGCCGGAGCCGACACCGAACAGCCGGGGACGGCCTGGCTGGAGGCCGAAGCGGAGGTGCTGGTCCCGGCCGCGGTCTCGTACGCCATCGATGCCGCCAACCAGCACAGGATCAGGGCGCGTTGGGTGGTCGAGGCGGCCAACATGCCGGTCCTGCCGGAGGCCGAGGAGCTGCTTGCGGCGCGCGGGGTGACCGTCCTGCCGGACATCGTCGTCAACTCCGGTACGAACGCGTGGTGGTGGTGGACGCTCTTCGGTGACATCGGGCCCGACGCGGATGAGGCCTTCGGCCACGTCCGGCGGTCCATGCGCACTCTGATCGACCGGATGCTGGCGAAGGCCGAGGCCGAGGGCAGCACGCCCCGGGCGGCGGCCCATGCGATCGTCGCGGAACGGCTTCCGGTGATCGCGGAGCGTTTCGGGTGGTACGGGTGACGACGAGGGAGCGCGCAAACGTCCCGCCGCGGTGGAGGCCACGGCGTCCCCGCCGCACACGGTCGGGCTCATCGCCGGTGCGCGCACGCACAGTTAGTAGTGGACGACTGTGGCCCCCGCCTCGCGTGCGTGCCAAGGGGCCGTCAGGAACCTTCCGGCCGGTGAGAGGCCATGACGGAGGTAGGGTGGCGGCGTGGCGAGAGTCCGGTTGAGCGTGCAGGAACGGCGCGAGGAGCTGCTGCGGGCTGCCGTCGAGCAGATCGAGGAGCGCGGAGTCGCCGCGCTGCGCATCGCCGATGTGGCCGCGACGCTCGGTGTGAGCAACGCCCTCGTCCTGTACCACTTCTCGACCAAGGAGAAGCTCGTCGCGGCGGCCTTCACGCACGCCGCCGAGGCCGACCTCGAGCGGCTGCGCACCCTGGTCGGACGCGGCGGCAGCGCCGTGCGCAGGCTGCGCTCCGCGGTGCGCTGGTACTCGCCGACCGGGCAGGCCAAGGGCTGGAAGCTGTGGATCGAGGGCTGGGCCGTCTCGCTGCGGGAACCGGGGCTGCGCGAGGTGACGCTCGGTCTCGACCGGCAGTGGAAGGCCACGCTCGCCGAGGTGATCGCGCAGGGCGCGGACGCGGGCGAGTACGACTGCCCCGACCCGCGGGCCGCGGCCTGGCGGCTCACGGCGCTCCTCGACGGCCTCGCCGTGCAGATGACGGCGTTCTCCGGCGCGCTCAGCCGGCGGCAGATGGAGTCCTGGGTCGACGACGCCCTCGCCGGCGAGCTGGGTCTCGACCGCGCGGAGCTGGTGGCGGGCCGCTGACGGCGCCGGGCGGTGTGCCGCCAGGCCCCGGGCCGATGGCACAGCCGATGTCACATCCGGGCGATCCCGTCCGTCGCAGAGGTGCAAGCAGCACCACAGCGCACACGCACAGGAGGCCCACCATGGCCCGCATCTCGCTCGACCCGCCGCGCACACTCCTCGTACGCCTCACCGACTGGTACTCCCGCCGCACCTACGGCACCGTCCTCGACCCCGTCCGGGCCGGGGCCCACAACCCGCGCGTGCTGATCTCCCAGGCCCGCTTCGAGCGCTCCCTCGCGAAGTGGAACAGGCTCGACCCGGGGCTGAAGGCGCTCGCCGTCATGGCCTCGGCCGCTTCCATCGGCTGCTCGTGGTGCATGGACTTCGGCTACTGGGAGAACAGGCGGCACGGCATGGACCACCGCAAGCTCCATGACGTACCGGCGTGGCGCGACAGTGACGTCTACACGCCGTTGGAGCGGGACGTGATGGCGTACGCCGAGGCCGTGACCGCCACGCCGCCGACCGTCGACGACGAGCTGGTGGAGCGGCTCCGCAGGCAGCTCGGCGAGGCCGGTCTCGTGGAGCTGACCGCGATGGTCGCCGTGGAGAACCTCCGTTCGCGCGTCAACGCGGCACTCGGCCTCACCAGCCAGGGTTTCAAGGACAGCTGCGACGTGCCTCAGCCCCTAGGCTGACGACGCCCTGGACAGCCGGGACAGCCCGGACAACCTGGACGAGGGGCGCGGGCAAGGCGGCACCGGCGGCAGTACGTACGGGAGAGGCCCGTACGGGAGAGGACGGACACGGCATGAGCAGCACGGAGGAGCGGGCGGACGCGCCGTACGACGTCCTGGTCGTCGGCGGGGCCGGCGTCGACACGGTCGTACGCGTGGACACCCTGCCGGTGCCGTATGCCGACTCGTACGGCGTGCCGCCGATCCGCGAGTGGGCCGGGCACACCGGCACGGGCGTGGCGCTCGGCTGCGCCGCGCTCGGACTCGCCACTGGCTTCCTCGACCTGATCGGGGACGACCCGCAGGGAGAGCTGGTGCGGCGGCGGCTGGCCGAGAGCGGCGTGCAGTTCGATCCGCTGATGTCGCCGCACGGCACCCGGCGGGCCGTGAACCTCGTGGACGCCCAGGGGCGCCGCACCTCCTTCTACGACGGCCGCGACCCGCAGCTCGACCTGCGCATGCCGCCCGACCACTATCTGCCGCACCTGCGGCGCGCCCGGCACGTACACCTGTCGATCATGCACTTTGCGCGCTTCCTCTTCGACGACATCGAGGAGCTCGGCGTCCCGGTCTCCACCGACCTCCACGACTGGGACGGGCTCGACGGCCACCACCGCGAGTTCGCGCTCCGCGCCGACCTGGTCTTCCTCAGCGCGTCGGGTGCGGGGGAGCGGCTCGCCGACGTGATGCGGCGCATCATCGCCGACGGGCGGGCGGAGGCCGTGATCGCGACCGCGGGCGCGGGCGGCGCGTACGTGCTGGCGCGCGAGGGCGGCGGCTCGCTCCGCCACGTGCCCGCGGCCGCGCCGCCCGCGCCCGTGGTGGACAGCAACGGCGCGGGAGACGCCTTCGCCTGCGGCTTCCTCTACGGACGGCTGGTGGGCCTCGACCTCGAGGACTGCACCCGGCTGGGCGCGGCGGCGGGCGCGTACGCCTGCACCGGGGAAGGCACGCATACGACGCTGATCGACGAGGCAGGCCTGGCCGCTGCGCTGGCCGAGGACGGTCCGGCCGGCGGGGCTGATCAGGGTCTTCGCGAGAACGCCCAGGAGGGCCGGGCGGGCGGACCGGCCGCAGTGCGCTCGTGATCGACGCCCACCCAGCGGGCGACAGCCGGATCCTCAGCTCTTGCGGCCCACCCCGCCGTAGAAGCCGATCCTGCCGAGCTCCTCATCGGACAGCGGCGGACCCTCAGGGCGCCACAGCGGCACCTGCACCAGCCCGGGTTCCAGCAGCTCGAACCCGTCGAAGAACGGCAGGATCTGGGCGTACGGGCGGGTGTTCAGCGTGGCCGTGGCGGTCTGGTAGACCTGCACGGCGGTGGGGAAGCCGTCGGGGTGGAAGTCCGCGGTGCCGTGGGACAGTACGAGATGGCTGCCCGCGGGCAGCGCCTCGGCCAGCGTCGCGACGATCCGGCCCGGCTCCTCCTCGTCCCTGACGAAGTGGAGTACGGCGACGAGCAGCAGCGCCACCGGCTCGTCGAAGTCGATGACCTTGCGGATCCCCGGGTGTTCCAGGACCGACTCCGGCTTGCGGACGTCGGCCAGGGCGAAACTCGTATTGCTGGTGCCGGTCAGCCGCGCGCCCGCGTGCGACGCGACGATCGGGTCGTTGTCGACGTAGGCCACCCGGACGTCCGGGGAGACCGCCTGCGCGACCTCGTGGGTGTTGGGTGAGGTGGGGATGCCCGTGCCGATGTCGACGACCTGCCGTATCCCGCTCTCCACCACGAACTTGACGGCCCGTCGGAGGAACGCGCGGTTCGCCTGCGCGGTGGGCCGTATCTCCGGGATCTCCCCGATGACGCGCTCGGCGGCCACGCGGTCGACCTCGTAGTTGTCCCGCCCGCCCAGGTAGTAGTCGTACATCCGGGCCGGGTGCGGCCTGCTGGTGTCTATCTCTTCAGCGGAGAAGCCGTGGTCGGTCACGACGGTCTCCCTTCGGTGGTCGTGGTGCTGGAGGTGGCCATGGCTGTCAGGCGAGCAGGAAGTCGGCCTCGCCGGCCTTCGCGCCCTGGATGAACGTCTTGATCTCGTGGTGGGTGTAGATCAGGGCGGGACCGTCGGGGTCGGTGGACTGACGCAGTGCCACGCGCCCGTCGCTCAGCTTCATGGCTTCGAGACAGCTTCCCCCGTTGCCGCCGCTCCACGGCTTGCGCCAGCCCTCGGTGCCGAGGTCCTTGGCAGGCATGCCGTTGTATATGCGACCCATCTATCAGAACTCCTTGCGAATGCCACCGAGGTATCCCTCTGTGGTGTGTGCCGGCGCGGCTTGCGCGCACATCCGGTCCAGTGCCTCCAGGAATGCCGAGACGTCGTCGCGCTGGTCGAGGTAGACGCCGCCCACGAGGCTCTCGGTGTAGGCGATGTCCGGCAGTTCCTGGATCGGAAACCGGAAGATGTGGAAGGGCCCGTACATCGCGGGGTGCGGGCCCGCGGCGAACGGCATGATCTGCAGCCGGACGTTCGGCATCGAGGTGGCCTCGATCAGCCGGTCCACCTGCTCCCGCATGATGGCGGGTCCCCCGATGGGCCGGCGCATGACGGTTTCGTCCATGACGACCCACAAAAGCGGCGCGTCCTGCTTGGTCAGCACCGCCTGGCGTTCGATACGCAGGGCGACGCCGCGCTCGATCTCGTCGTCCGGGGCGTGCGGCTTGCCTGCGCGGAGCACGGCCCGGGCGTAGGCCGGAGTCTGCAGCAACCCGGGGACGTAGTGCGGCTCGTAGGCGCGTATGAGGTTGGCCTCGCCCTCCAGCGCCACGAACGCGCTGAACCACTCGGGCAGTACGTCCCGGAAGCGGTGCCACCAGCCGCGCCGATTCGCCTGCCGGGCCAGCGAGAGGAAGTCCTCGAGCTCCTCCTGTGCGGTGACGCCGTACGTCCTGAGCAGCTTCTCGACGTACGGGATCTTCAGGCCGACCTCGGCCTTCTCCATCCTGCGGATGGTGGCGTGGGTGACGTCGAGGGCCCGGCCCGCGTCCTCGTACGACAGTCCCGCCCTCTCGCGAAGGTCCTGCAGGCGCTTGCCGAGTACCACACGCAGGACGGTCGGGGCGCCGCCGGACCGCGTATCCGCCACTACCCATCCCCTCCAACTGCCGTCACAGCACGAAAGTGTGGCATGCCGTCACCTGAGGCAACAGGCTGTCCTTGAAACTCTGTAATTTGCAGATTGAACCTTGCCATACGTCAGTCACGACCCGCATAGTTACGGAGTGGCTTCTTTCCAAGACGCTCTCCGATTAGCGGACCGGGGTGACTTCGTTGCCGTGGACCGTCGGAACGCGTTCCAGTTGCCGGCGCTGCGCACCTCCGCCGCCGAGGCGCGGCGGCGCGTGCTGGCGCAGCTGCGCGAGTGGGGTGCGAACGGGGAGACGCTGGACGGTGCCGAGTTGGTGATCTCGGAACTGTTCACCAACGCCGTATGCCACACGGACAGTGACACCATAGGCTGTGAACTGCAGCTTGTCGGGGCGCTGTTGACGGTGGAAGTGGTTGACGAGGGGTGGGCGTCGACGGCGCCGCACCCGGGGCCCGGCGACCTCGACGGCGAGGGCGGGCGCGGCCTGCTATTGGTCGACGCCCTGTCGGAGGCGTGGGGCGTACGACCGGCGGCCGGCGGCTGCGGGCATGTCGTCTGGGCCGAGCTGCGGTACGGGCCCGCGAACGACCGCTAGGGGCGCTCGCGGCGATTTACCCGTCCCTTGCCGCTGGGAGCACTTCCCAGCGGTAATGGGGGAGTTCGGTGCACCGCTTCCGCCCTAGAGCGGGAGCAAGTCGGGCCGCTTGGGCTCGACGCCGTCCCCCGAGGACTCGCCGCGCAGCCGCCGCCCGATCCAGGGGACGAGGTGTTCACGCGCCCACTGGACGTTGTCCTGGATGTTGTCCCGGCGCACCGCGGAGGCCGGGCGCTCCGGCTGCGGCGGCCAGGGCTGGTCGGGGTCGGCGGGCACGTCGAGGCCGAGGACCTGGGCAGCCCGCAGCGCGACCCGGGTGTGCCCGTCGGGCGACAGGTGGAGCCGGTCGGGGTCCCAGGCGCGCCGGTCCTGCACCGAGCGCAGCGACCAGAGGTCGAGCACCGGGCACGCGTACCGGTCGGCGATGGCCCGTACATGTGCGGTGTAGGTGGCGATCTTGCCCCGGAGGTGGCGGAGCACGGGCACGCCGCGGGTGTCGAACCCGGTGGTCACCATGACGACGGGGACCGCGTTCGTCAGGTCCGCGACCGCGGCCTCGAACCGCTCGGCCACGTCGTCGGGGTCGCTGCCCGGCCTGATGATGTCGTTGCCGCCGGCACAGAAGGTCACGAGGTCGGGGCCGAGCTCCTTGGCGCGGGGCACCTGCTCGGCGACGATCCTGTCGAGCAGCCGGCCGCGGATCGCGAGGTTGGCGTAGCGGAAGTCACCGTCGGGCCGGTGATCGGAGAGGAGGACGGCGAGGCGGTCGGCCCAGCCGATGAAGGTGCCGTCGGGCCCGGGGTCGCCCACACCCTCGGTGAAGCTGTCCCCGACCGCCGTGTACGACCCGATTGCGCCACTGATGATTGATGTCGAATCGTCTGCCACGGCAGCACATACTTCCGCCCCGGTAGTGACTTACGCCACCGTAACCAGGTATTGACGAGGCGTGATTTAAACCACCGGGTCAATTGCTGTCATCCCGGAATAGAGCGGCCGGGTCACGATGATTGCCCACTGAACCTGTTGTCGTATCGTCGACATGTCACTGTGTCGGCAGCGAGAGCCGACGCCAGGACACCCGCACAGAGGAGCGCCCGTGACGCAGACGCCGCAGGTCCCGCAGCCCCCGTCGACCGAGCCCGAGCTGTCGGGGGTTCGCAACTTCCGCGACGTCGGCGGGCTGCCGACCGAGGACGGCAGGCTGTTGCGGACCGGCGTGCTCTTCCGCAGCGGCCATCTCGCGCACGCGACCCCGGAGGACGCCGCGTTCCTGTCCTCGCTCGGCCTGCACACGATCTTCGACTTCCGCAATTCGGCCGACATGGCCCTCGAAGGCCCGGACGTCGACCTGCCGGGCGTACGGCATGTGAACCTTCCGCTCACCGACCCCGCGCAGGGTGCCGACTTCTGGCGGATGGTGCGCGACGGCAAGGTCTCACAGCTGCGGGAGGCGCTCGCGGACGGCAAGGCGGCCCAACGGATGACGGCCACGTACCGGCACATCATCCGCACCCGCACCGCCGAGCAGGGCCAGGTGCTGCACGCGCTCGCCGACCACAGCGTCCCCGCGCTGATGCACTGCGCGGCCGGGAAGGACCGCGCGGGGCTGTCCATCGCCGTGACCCTGCTGGCGCTCGGCGTCGAGCGGGACGCCATCGAGGCCGACTACCTTGCGAGCAACGCCACCCACCGCCGCTACCGGGTGCGCCGCGGCAACGAGACGGAGGCCGAGATGTCCGCCGAGGTCAGGGGGTTGCTGAGCCCGCTTTTCGACGCCCGAGCCGAGTACCTGGCGGCCGCCTTCGCGACCATCGACGAGATGTGGGGGTCGGTCGACGCCTACCTCACGGAGGGGCTGGCGTTCGGCCCGGAGCATCGCGAGCGGCTGCGCGCCCGGCTCCTCGACGGCTCGGCCTGAGCCTCGCGCTCCAAGGTCAGCGGGCGGCGGCTCAGCGCAGGGCGACGGCCTGCTTGACGAGCGTGCGGCCGAAGTCCCAGATCAGGCCGCCTCCGCTGTGGGCGTCATCCATGACCTGCGTAAACGCGCCGACGAAGCGGTCGACCTCCCGCTCTCCGATGATCAGCGGCGGGATCAGCTTGATCACCTCGAGGTGATCCCCGGAGACCTGCGTCAGGATCCGGTGCCGCTGCAGCAGCGGCACCACCACCATCTGCGCGAAGAGTCCCTTACGAGCTGCCTGGAGCATCGCCCAGCGGCTGCGCAGGCCCAGTGACGTGGGCCTGCCGAACTCGATGCCGATCATCAGGCCGCGGCCGCGAACGTCGTGCAGCAGCTCGTAGCGGTCCACGAGCTCGGCGAGCCGGGATCTCAGCAGATCCCCGGTGAGCCGGGCGTTGGCGGTGATCTCCTCGTCCTCCATCACCGCGAGGGTGGCGAGCCCGGCCGCCATCGCCTGGGCGTTGGCCCCGAAGCTCGCGGAGTGCACCAGCACCCGGTCCATGGACGAGTACACCTTCTTGAAGATCCAGTCCTTGCCGAGCGTCGCCCCGACCGGGACGTAGCCGCCCGACAGCGACTTCGCGACACACACCAGGTCCGGCTCGACGCCCTCCTCGTGCTGGTAGGCGAAGAAGTCCCCGGTCCGGCCGAGGCCCGTCTGCACCTCGTCGGCGATCAGCAGCGCCTTGTGGCGGCGCAGCAGGTTCTGTGCGGCCCGCAGGAAGCCGGGCGGCGCGGCGTGCACGCCCTTGCCCTGGACCGGCTCGATGATCAGCGCGGCGACGTCGCCGCGCCCCAGCTCCCGCTCGAGCGCGGCCAGATCGCCCAGGTCGATCGGCGTGTCGGGCAGCAGCGGCTCGAAGCCGGAGCGGAAGCCGTCCTCGCCGTTGACCGACAGCGAACCGGTGGTCAGCCCGTGGAAGGCGTGCGTGCAGTAGAGGACGCGCGGCCGGCCCGTGGCGTAGCGGGCGAACTTGAGCGCGGTCTCGACCGCCTCCGCCCCGCTGTTCCCGAAGAACACCCGGTCCAGGTGCGGGACATGCGCCAGCAGCCGCTCGGCGAGGAGACCGGGCAGCGGCTGGCAGTCGAAGCGGACGAGGTCGGCGAGGGAGGCGTCGAGGACGTCGTGCAGCGCCTTGCGTACGACCGGGTGGTGGCGGCCGAGCCCCATCACCCCGAACCCCGCCAGCATGTCGAGGTAGTCCTGCCCGTCCGTGTCCCAGAAGTACGCGCCCTCGGCCCGCTCGTAGACCTTGTCGAAGCCGATGGTGTGCAGCATGCGCGGCAGCTGATGGTTGAGGTGCCGGGTATGCAGCTCGTAGCGCTCGGCTCCGCGTTCCGCCAGCAGCTTCCCCAGGTCGAAGCCCAACGCCGTGGAACTCCCGGCCTCTCGGGACCCGTCGGGCCCTCTGGACTCGCCCGAGCCGGCGGACTCAGTGGGGTGGGCGGACGTCATGCGTGGTTCTCCTCACGGACGAGGGTGGCCTCCCCGCGGGCCAGGGCGGCGCTGATCCGGCCCGCGATCTCGGCCGGGGTGAGCCCGATGTCAGCCAGCACCTCACTCCGCTTGGCGTGGGCGAGGAACTGCTCGGGGATGCCGAAGGTGCGTACGGGCAGGTCCACGTCGGCGTCGCGCAGCGCCTGGTCGACGGCTGTGCCGACGCCGCCGTTGCGGCTGTTGTCCTCGACGACCGCTACGAGGCGGTGCCGCTCGGCCAGTTCGGTCAGCACGGGGTCGACCGGCTTGACCCAGCGCGGGTCCACGACCGTGCAGCCGGTGCCGCGCGCCGCGAGCAGCTCCGCGACCCGCAGGCATACGGGCGCCAGGACGCCGACGGAGACGAGCAGCACGTCCGTCCCGGCGCCGGCGTCGCCGTCCCGGTGGAGCACGTCCGTGCCGCCGATCCGCTCCACGGCCGGAACCGGCTCGCCGACTTCGCTCTTGGGGAAGCGGACGACGGTCGGCGCGTCGTCCACATCCATGGCCTCGCGCAGCTGGGCGCGGAGCTGGTCGGCGTCGCGCGGCGCGGCGATCCGCAGCCCGGGTACCACCTGGAGGACCGACATGTCCCACACGCCGTTGTGGGAGGCGCCGTCGGTGCCGGTGATCCCGGCCCGGTCCAGGACGAAGGTGACCCCGCACTTGTGCAGGGCCACGTCCATCAGGAGCTGGTCGAAGGCGCGGTTGAGGAAGGTCGCGTAGACGGCCACGACCGGGTGCAGACCGCCGGTGGCCAGGCCCGCGGCCGAGACCGCCGCGTGCTGCTCGGCGATGCCCACGTCCCATACGCGGTCGGGGTACGCGGCGGCGAACTTGGTGAGCCCGACGGGGTGCAGCATCGCGGCGGTGATGGCCACGACGTCGGGCCGCTCGGCCCCGATCCGCACCAGCTCGTCGCCGAAAACGGACGTCCACGACGGGCCGGCGGGCGCGGACAGCGGCTCGCAGGTGAGCGGGTCCATCACCCCGACCGTGTGGAAGCGGTCGGCGTCGTCCTCCAGGGCGGGCGCGTAGCCGCGGCCCTTCTCCGTGCGGCAGTGGATGAGGACGGGTCCCGTGAAGCGTTTCGCGCGGCGCAGGGCGGACTCGACGGCGGCGATATCGTGGCCGTCGATGGGGCCGACATACTTCAGGCCCAGGTCCTCGAACATCCCCTGGGGCGCGAAGGCGTCCTTGAAGCCCTTCTTCGCGCCGTGCAGCGACCCGTACAGCGGCTGTCCGACCACCGGCGTGTTCTGCAGCACCTCCTTGCCCCAGGCGAGGAAGCGCTCGTAGCCGTCGGTGGTACGGAGGGTGGCGAGGTGGTAGGCGAGGCCGCCGATCGTGGGGGCGTACGAGCGCTCGTTGTCGTTGACGACGATGACGAGCGGGCGGTCCTTGGCGGCGGCGATGTTGTTCAGCGCCTCCCAGGCCATGCCGCCGGTCAGGGCGCCGTCGCCGATCACCGCGACGACGTGGTCGCGCCTGCCCAGGAGCTGGTTGGCCTTGGCGAGGCCGTCGGCCCAGCCGAGGACGGTCGAGGCGTGGCTGTTCTCGATGACGTCGTGCTCGGACTCCTCGCGCGAGGGATATCCGGAGAGTCCCCCCTTGCCGCGGAGCTTGGAGAAGTCCTGACGGCCCGTGAGCAGCTTGTGGACGTAACTCTGGTGCCCGGTGTCCCACAGGATGCGGTCGGCGGGCGAGTCGAAGACCCGGTGCAGGGCGATCGTCAGCTCGACGACGCCGAGGTTGGGCCCCAGGTGGCCGCCGGTCTTCGCCACGGCCTGGATCAGGAACTGCCGGATGTCCTCGGCCAGTTCGTCGAGCAGCTCTTCGGGAAGCGCTTTGAGGTCACGCGGTTCCCTGATGTTGTCCAACAACGACACTCCGGGCCCCCTCTGTGTGTTCTGTGCCTGTTCAGCCCAGCTCGTTCAGCCCAGCTCGTTCAGCCCACGCTCACGCCGGGCGCGGCCGTCACCCGCGGTTCCCGGTGACCGTCTCCCGTGCCGCGCGCAGGGACTCCTTGAGCGACCCCATGGTGGCGAGCACGGCCGTCGGCTCGTATCCGCAGTGCGCCATGCAGTTCGCGCAGCGATCGTCCTTCCCGCGCCCGTACGCGTCCCAGTCGGTCTCCTCGATCAGCTGCTTGTACGTGGGCACATACCCGTCGGCCATCAGGTAGCAGGGCCGCTGCCAGCCGAAGAGCGAATAGTTGGGAATCGCCCACGCGGTGCACGGGAAGTCCGCCTTGCCCTCGAGGAAGTCCAGGAAGAGCGGGCTGTGGTTGAGCCGCCAGCGCCGCCGGTTGCCGCCCGCGAAGGACTTCTTGAACAGCTCCCGGGTCTGCTCCACACCCAGGAAGTGCTCCTGGTCGGGGGCTTTCTCATATGCGTAGGCAGGCGAGATCATCATCTGGTCCACGCGCAGGTCGTCGTTGAGGTAGTTGAGCACCTCGATGACGGTCTGCGGGGTGTCGGTGTTGAAGAAGGTCGAATTGGTGGTGACCCGGAAGCCGCGCCGCTTGGCCTCCTGGATGGCCGCCACCGCCTCGTCGAACACGCCCTCCTTGGCGACCGACTCGTCATGCCGCTCCCGCAGCCCGTCGATGTGCACGGCGAAAGCGAAGTACGGCGACGGCTGGAATTTATCGATCTTCTTACGCAGCAGCAGCGCATTCGTGCAAAGGAACACGTACTTCCGCCGGGCCACGAGCTGCCGGACGATTTCGTCGATCTGCGGGTGCATCAGGGGCTCGCCGCCCGCGATCGAGACCATCGGCGCGCCGGACTCCAGCACCGCACCGACCGCCTGCGCGACCGGCATGCGCTGCTTGAGCACGCCGGCCGGGTGCTGGATCTTGCCGCATCCCTCGCACTTCAGATTGCAGGCGTACAGCGGTTCGAGCTCGACGATCAGGGGGAACTTCTCGCGACGCCGGAGCCTCTGTTCAAGGAGATACGTCCCGACCCTGATGGTCTGGCGGAGCGGCATGGCCATCTGGCTCACCTCCTGGGGAGCAGTAAAGAACGGTGCCATTCGAAGAAAGCCGGAAGGACAGCGCGCAGGACTCGGAAAGCTGATATTCCACCGCGCAGTGTCCCGATGCGGACGAGCTCATGCTCTGGAGCGTCCACGACCACCCGTACGGCCGCAACCGGGCGGGGCCCGGCGCGCACGGCGCTGCGGAGCGTGGCCGCGGACTCCATGTCGACGGCGATGGCGCCGGTGGCGCGCAATTCGGCCCGCTCAGCACCGCGCACCACGTGGCCGGAGCCGGTGAGCGGTCCGGTGTGGATGGCTCGGCCGGGGCGGCCCGGGCGGTTCGCGACGAGCTCCGCGAGCGCCGCGGCGAGCACATCGGTGCCGGTGCAGACGGTACGACCCGCCGCGTCGCGGGTCTCGTCGGCGACGACCAGGTCCCCGGGGTGCATCCCGGGTGCGAGGCCCGCGCAGAAGCCGGTGGCGACCACCGCCGCGTCCGAGGCCGAGGGATCGTCACCGAGCGCACGGGCCATGGCCCGCTCGGCGGCCTGCGGGCCCATGCCCGTACGCAGGATGGTCACGGGCCCCGGCGCGGCGCCGCTGCGCAGGGCCAGCCGCTCGATGCCGAGCGCGCAGGCGATCAGCAGCGGTGCCGTGCGGGCCGGCGCGCCGGGGGCGTCCGCCATCAGGCCCCCTGAGGGTGTCTGAGCAGATCCGGCTCGCCGTGGACGTACCGGCCCAGTGCCGTGAGCGGGAACACGTGCCGGTAGAGGTGGTAGTTGATCGAGAAGTCCCAGGGGAAGCCGGTGCCGGTGAAGTACGGCTCGTCCCAGGTGCCGTCCTCGGTCTGCGTCTGCGCGAGCCAGCTCACCCCCCGCTCCACGGCCTTGCCGTCCCGCTCCCCCGCCGCCAGCAGGGCGAGCAGCGCCCACCCGGTCTGCGAGGCGGTGGAGGCGCCGCACCCGATCCACTCGGGGTCGGGGTACGAGCGCTGGTCCTCGCCCCAGCCGCCGTCGTCGTTCTGGACGCGCTCCAGCCAGGCGACGGCGCGGCGGATCGCGGGGTGCGAGGCGGGGATCCCGGCGGCCACGAGCGCGGGGACGACCGACCCCGTGCCGTACACGTAGTTGGTGCCCCAGCGGCCGAACCAGGCGCCGCAGTCCTCCTGCTCCGCGAGCAGCCATGCGACACCGCGCCGGGTGCGGCTGTCGTGCGCCCTGCCCTCGGCCGCGAGCATCTCCACGACGTGCGCGGTGACGTCGGCGGACGGCGGGTCGATGACCTCGCCGAAGTCGCAGAACGGCAGCCGGTCGGGGAAGGAGCTGGTGTTGTCGACGTCGAAGGCGCCCCAGGCGCCGTTCTTCGACTGCATGCCGAGATTCCAGCGCACGCCCCGCCCGACAGCGGCGTCGACCCGCCCGGGGTCCGGGTGCCGTACACGGCGCAGCGCCAGAACGACTTCGGCGGTGTCATCGATGTCGGGGTAGTTGTCGTTGTGGAACTCGAACGCCCAGCCGCCCGGGGGCAGCCCCGGCCGCCGTACGGACCAGTCCCCCGGCCGCACGATCTGCTCGCCGAGCATCCAGTCCGCGGCCTTGACCAGGGCCGGGTGGTCGGGGCGCAGCCCTGCGTCCGCGAGCGCGATCGTGGCGAGGCAGGTGTCCCAGACCGGTGACTGGCAGGCCTCGATCATGCGGCTGCCGTCCTCGCGCCACACGGCGAACCGGTCGAGCGATTCGAGGCCCGCGCGGAGCACGGGGTGCTGGAGGTCGTAGCCCATCAGGTGGAGAGCGATGATCGAGTAGACGGCCGGGGGCTGGATGCCGCCCCAGCAGCCGTCGTTCTCCTGCCGCTCGACGATCCAGCGGGCGGCCGACCGCATCGCCGCCTTGCGCAGCCCGGGGATCGCCACCTTGTGGTACGCGTGCAGGGCCCGGTCGAGCCGCTGGAAGACGCCGTCCCAGGTGGTGGCGGGGGCCTTGCGGCGCGGGGGGTTGGGGCGCGCGGAATCCAATGGGGCGCGCAGCGCCTTCGAATGAGGGTGGCGGTGGGCGACGGGCGGGAGCAGTTCGCCGAGGGGGAACGGAGCGGGCCGTACGGGGCGCTTGGCGGAGACGACGGTGAGCGGCACGATGGTCTGCCGCGCCCAGCAGCCGAAGTCGTAGATGTTGAGCGGGAACCACTTCGGGAAGTAGATGAGCTCGGGCGGCAGTTCGGGCAGGTCCTCCCACTTCCACCAGCCGAAGAGCGCGAGCCAGATGCGGGTGAAGACCCGGGAGGCGGCGATGCCGCCCTGGGCGCGGACCCAGGCGGAGGCGGCCGCCATGTGCGGCGCGTCGGGCGCGTCCCCGGCGAGCCGGAGCGCGACGTACGCCTCGATGGTGGCGGAGAGCTCGCCGGGCCCGCCGTGGAAGGTGGCCCAGGTGCCGTCCTCGCGCTGCTCGGAGCGGATGAAGCGGGCGGCGGCCTCGGTGGTCCTCTCGTCCCTGATGCCGAGGAACTGACGGAGCAGCAGGTCTTCGGCGTCCATGGTGACGTTGGTCTCCAGGTCGCCCTTCCACCAGCCCTCGGCGTCCTGCCGGCCGAGCAGGTGCTCGACCGCCCGGGCGGTCGCCCGCTCGGCCGCGGCCTGCGTGCCGGCGGCCTCCTCGGGCGGTCCCGAGGGCTCACGGACCGGTGCGGGCACTTCTGCCGTGGCGGCCGCGTGCTCCTGAGGCGGTACCGCCCCGCCGCTGCCGCCGGTCGTCGCTGTCATGGCTTCCCCTCCGTGCAGTGGTTCCTCTGCTGTGCTGGGGCTTGCCGTCGGCCGGGCCCGTCCGTCGATCCGTGGAGGGCGTACGGGCTTCCGGCCGGCGACTGCGAGCTATATGACGTGGCCGCCCCTCATCGCTCTCGCACGACCACGAAGTCCGCGAGCGCCACCAACTGCTCCCGGACGTGTCCTGGGATCTCCACCCGGCTCAGCGCCTCGATGGCGGTGGCGTGCTGGCGGCGGGCCTCGCTGGAGGTCCACTCGCGGCCGCCCGCCTCCTCGATCAGCGCCGCGCGGGTGGCAAAGGCGTGCTCGTCGAAGTTGGACAGATCGTGACTCTTGGCGTCCCTCGCGAGGAGTTCGGCGAGCCGCTCCGACGCGGGCCCGCCGGCGGCCAGCGCGGCCACGACCGGGAGGGACTTCTTGCGCTGCCGCAGGTCACTCCAGGTCTGCTTGCCGGTGGCCTCCGGGTCGCCCCAGATGCCGAGCAGGTCGTCGACGGCCTGGAAGGCCAGGCCGAGGTGGTACCCGTACGCCTCGAGCGTGTCGGCCAGGTCGTCGTCCGCGCCGCCGAGGACCGCGCCGATGGAGCAGGCACAGGCCAGCAGGGCGCCGGTCTTGTTGCCCTCCATCTCCAGGCACTCCTCGACGCTGACCCGCTCCCGGTGCTCGTAACTGATGTCCTGGGCCTGACCGTCGATCAGCTTGCGGGTGGCGGTGGTGAGCCGGCGTGTCGCCCTGCCCGCCTCGACGGTGCCGAGCTCCAGCAGGATCTCGTTGGCGAGGGCGAAGAGGGCGTCGCCGACGAGGATGGCCTGGGCGGCGCCGTGCACCTTCCACACGGTGTCGCGGTGCCTGCGCTGCTCGTCACCGTCCATCAGGTCGTCGTGCAGCAGCGAGAAGTTGTGCACCAGCTCGACCGCGACGGCGCCCGGGATACCGACCTCGGGCGGGGCGCCCGCGGCCTCGGCGGACAGCAGGGCGAGGGCGGGGCGCACCGCCTTGCCGCCGTCCGCGGCGGAGGGGCGGCCCTCCGCGTCGATCCAGCCGAAGTGGTAGGCGGCCACGGTGTCCATGGGCGGGGCGAGCCGGTCCACGGCGGCGCGGAGCACCGGCGTGGCGAGCGTCCGTCCGCGCTCCAGCAGCGCCGCGACGCCCGCGGTGTCCTTGGCCGGGTCTTGCGAAGACACGGTCTCTCCTCTGTGTCCTGTGGTCGTGCTGGTGTTGCTCATCGTGCTCATGCCGCCTCCGGCTGGGGGTTCCCCCGCCCGAAGGCGGGGTGAGGGTTGAGGTGCGGGCGGCCGAGTTGGGCGAGTGCCGCGCCCGCCGCGGTGATCCCGCTGCGGACGGCGCCCTCCATGGTCGCGGGCCAGCCTGTGTCGGTCCACGCGCCGGCCAGGAAGAGGCCGGGAGCACGGGTACGGGCCCCTGGGCGGAGCCGTCCGACGCCCGGTACCGGGGCGAACGTCGCTGTGCGCTCCCGGGTGACGAAGAAGTCGCGCACCCGCGCGCGCCGGGCGGCGGGCAGCAGCCGCTCGAGCTCGGGCAGATAGCGCTCGCGCAGCGCGGCGACCGGCGTGTCGATCTCGTCGTGCGCCGCGGACTGGGAGAGGGCCAGGTACTGGCCGCCGCCGGTGAGCCCGGAGGCGGCCGTACGGTCGAAGACCCACTGGACGGGCGTGCCGAGCGCCGCGAAGAAGGGGCGGTGCAGCACGGTGCGGTCGTAGACGACATGGACGTTGAGGATCGGCGAGGTGCCGATGGACAGCAGCCGGTCGGGGTCCTCGAGGGCGCCGTCGGGCAGCAGGCCGTGGGTCTCGTGCTGCGGTACGGCGAGGACGACCGTGTCGGTGTGCAGTTGCTCCGAGCCGGTGTGCCCGGCCCCGCTGCCCTTGGATCCTGAGGTGATGTCGACGAGCCAGCCCCGGTCGGCTGCGCGGCTGACGACCTGGGCGCGCCCCTGCAGCACAGTGCGCACCCCGGCCTTGTCGAGGGCGGCGCGCGCGAGCGTGTCGTGCAGTTCGCCGAGCGGTACGCGGGACCAGCCGATGTCGGCGGCGCCCGGCTCGGAGAGCAGGCCGGTCTTGAACACCATGGCGGCGAGCCCCAGAGAGGCCTGCCCGGCGCGGGCGTTGAGGGTCGCCACGCCGACGAGGTCCCACAGGGCTTCGACGGCGCGCGGCGACTGGCCCTGCCGGTGCAGCCAGGTGGCGAAGTCGGTGCCGTCCAGGGCCGGGTCTGCCGGGTCGAGGCCCTTGAGGGCGAGGGCGGCGCGGGCGACCTGGGCGCGCTCGGCCAGCGAGAGGTGGGGGTAGCGGGCGAGGCTGGCGGCCAGGTGCAGGGGCACCGGCAGCGCGGTGCGGCGCAGCCGGCCGAGCCGCAGCCCCCGGGCGTCGAGGACGGGTACGTCGAGCCGGTCCTGGAGCGGTGCGAGGCGGCTGCCGTCGATCCGGTCGAGGAACCAGCGGTACGCGGTGCAGCAGCGCAGATAGACGTGCTGACCATTGTCGACGCTCAACTCGCCCGCCTTCCCTTCGCGGCGGAAGGAGAAGGCGAGGCCGCCGAGCCGCGGCCGGCCCTCGACGAGGGTCACCCGCAGACCGCCGTCCGCCAGCGCGAGCGCGGCGGTGATCCCGGCGATTCCGCCCCCGATCACCACGGCCGCCCCCTGGGAGCGGCCTGCCGCACCCGGACTCGCTGCGTCGTCACGGCCTTTCGCGCGCGTGGACATCAGGCCCGCCTCCGGACCGTCTGCCGGGAGATGTGCCGGGCGTCCAGGCCCGACAGACCGCGCACCGCCACGTACGCCTTCTCGCGGCCCGGCAGGGAGACACGCCCGCGCAGCACGGCCTCCGGGTCGCGGGAGATGCGGTCGAGCAGCCGCCGGTAGATGCCCGCCATCGCGGCCACGCAGGCGCCGCTGCGCCGGTCGAGCATGGGCAGCAGCCGGAAGCCGGAGGCGAACAGGGCGCGGGCACGCTGGACTTCGAAGGTGACGAGGCCGGTGAAGTCGGAGCCCACCGGCGGTTCGGCGCTGTGAAAGCCCGCGGAGCAGCCGAACTTGGCGAGGTCCTCGGCAGGGAGGTAGCTGCGGCCGCCCTCGGCGTCCTCCCTGAGATCCCGCAGGATGTTGGTGAGTTGGAGAGCGAGCCCGAGCGTGTCGGCGTACTCGGGGGCCTGTTCCGCGTCCCGCACGCCGGGCATGGTGCCGAACACGCCGAGCGAGAGCCGGCCGATCGCGCCCGCGACACACCGGCAGTAGACCCTGAGGTCGTCCCAGGTCTCGTACGTCTGGCCGCGCACGTCCATCAGGACGCCGTCGATGAGTTCGTCGAGGCCGCCGAGCGGGATCGGGAAGCGCCGCGCCGCGTGCGCGAGGGCCACGGCCACGGGATCGGTGTCGTCGGGGTCGATGCCGCCCTCGCGGATGCGACCGAGCAGGGCGCGGGTGTCCTCGAGCCTGGCGCGCTTGGCGTCCGCGGGGAGGCTGCCGTCGCCGATGTCGTCGACCCGGCGCGAGAAGGCGTACAGCGCCGACATGGCCTGACGCTTCTCGGTCGGCAGCAGCCTGATGCCGTAGGCGAAGTTGCGGGCCTGCTGTCCCGTCACGGCCTCGCAGTAGCGGTACGCAGCGAGCACCTGCGCGGACGCGTGTACGGATCCGTCCACGGTCCGGCTCACCCCTCTCTTCGCAGTGTCGCCCCCACCTCGCGCACGAGGGCGAGCTTGGTGGGCTTGGGCGGTCCAGGGAGTACGTCGTGTCCTGCGGCGGCGATCGCCCTCAGCGCGGCGCGCCCGCCGGCCACGAACCCGGCGAGCAGCAGCTTGAGCCTGCCGTGGACGCTACCCACGAGGGCGGCGCCTTCATTCAGCCGGAGACTGGCACGTTCGGCGACGCATGCGATCAGGGCGCGCACCTCCGCGCTCCCGGTGGGGGCGGCGAGTCCGGCCTCCTCGACGCCGAACCGCTTCATGTCCTCCGCGGGCAGGTAGATACGGTCGCGGCCGAGGTCCTCGGCCACGTCCTGGAGGTGCTCGACGATCTGCAGGGCGGTGCAGATGGCGTCGGAGCGGCGGACCCGCTCGGGGGTGGTGGTGCCGGTGATGGCGAGGACGAGCCGGCCGACGGGGTTGGCGGACAGCTCGCAGTAGGCGAGCAGGTCGTCGTAGGTGGCGTAGCGCCCGGTGCGCTGGTCCTGGCGGTTGGCCTCGATGAGGTCGAGGAAGGGCACGGGGGTGAGGCCGCAGCGGCGTACGGTCGGGCGCAGGGCGCGCAGCAGCGGGTGCCGTGGGCCCTCGGCGGAGCCGTCGAAGACGCGGCGGAGGTCGGCTTCGAAGGCGTCGAGCAGGGCGAGGCGGTCGTCGGCGCGCGCGGGGGACACGCCGAGGAGGGCGGCGTCGGTGCCGCCGGGGGCGAGGTCGCCGTCGCCGATGTCGTCGACGAGGCGGGCGTAGCCGTAGACGGCCATGAGGTCGCGGCGCCAGGTGCGCGGCAGGAAGAACGGCGCCACGGGAAAGTTCTCGCGCGCCGCCTTGCCGAGCACGGCGCGCGCGTGGGCGTGAGCGTCCGTCGCCGCGGTCACCGCGGCCCGCCCGGCGAGGCGCTCTCGGGGGCGGGGGGACAACGCCGGGGAGCGACGGCGGACGTGCCTCGGAGCCGGAGAGTACTCGTCGCCATGGCCGTCATATCTCCCGTTCTACACCGCCGACCCAGAACATCCTATTTCGGACACGCCGCCCGCTCGCCTGCGGCGATACCGGCCTGCCGCCCCCAGACGCCGAGTACGGGGTCCGGGTTCTCCCCGGGGAGGCACAGTGCCCGACTTGCCGCGAATCAGCACCGGTACAGCCTACGCCGTACAGCACCCCCGGGCGCGTCAGGGTGACAACCCGGTCCCCACAACACGCACGGACCGGTCAATCTTCCCCGGGCGCACAGAAGTTGACGGTGGAAAAGCGCCGCGCCGGGGCCGTGCGGCCGGCTGACGGGGTCGGCCGGGAAGACCTACCGGGTCAGCCCCGCGACGACGGTGGTGAGGGTGCGCTCCACGACCGCGTCGCGCTGGTCGGCCGGGAGCCGGGCGAGCGGGCCGTCGAGGATGAGCAGGGAGATGCCGTGGACGGCCGACCAGGCGGCGATCTCGGCCGCGGGCCGGTTCTCCGGCCGCATCCGGCCCGTGTCGACGAGCGCGTCGAGCACGCCGGAGAGCAGGACGAACGCCGAGAACTCCGGCCTGTCGTCGGGGGCCTCGAGGCCGGTGAAGCCACTGGCCTCCGCCGAGGGCGTACGACAGAAGGCGACGCGGTAGAGGCCAGGGTGCTCGATCGCGAACCGGACGTACCCGCGCCCGATCGCCTCGGTCCTGCGAACGGCCTCCTCGCCCGGGTCGGCGACGCCGGGGAGTGCGCGCACCGCCTCGGCCATGGAGGCCGCGAGCGCCTGCTGGGCGCGGACCTTCGCGGCTTCGAGGAGATCTCCGTGGCCGGTGAAGTGCCGGTACGCGGCGGTCGGCGACACGCCGACCCGGCGGGCCGCCTCGCGCAGCACGACACGCTCGGGTCCGCCCTCGGCTCCCAGCTCGACGGCGGCCTCGATCAGCGCGTTGCGGAGATCCCCGTGGTGGTAGCCGGACTTTGCGCTCTTGATCGAACCCATGACCTCATCCTGCCTGATGTTGACGCCATTAACATCCTGTGTCACCGTCAATGTTAATAGCGTAAACATCCGGAGGCGATGACCGTGTTCGACCGCATTGCCGAGCTGGCCCTCCGACGGGCCCGGCTCGTACTGACCCTCAGCGTCGTGGCCGTGGTCGCCATGGGAGCGATCGGCTTCGGCGCCTTCGGCAAACTGCTGGGCGGCGGATTCGAGGACCCCAACGCGCCGTCGACCCAAGCCCAGGAGCTCATCGACGAGAAGTTCGGCGGCGAGAGCAACCTGGTCCTGCTGGTGCGGCCCGACGACGGCGCCGTCGGCTCGCCCGCCGCCGAGCGCAGCGGCCGCGCCCTCACCGCGCAGCTCAAGGGCGAGCCGACCGTGTCGAACGTGATCTCGTACTGGGACTCCGGGGCAGCCGCGCTGACCTCGCGAGACGGAGACGAGGCGCTGGTGCTGGCGCATGTCAAGGGCGACGACACCGAGCAGGGCGACAACGCCGAGGCGCTCATCGACGAGTACACCGGCGACAAGAACGGGCTCACCGTGCAGGCGGGCGGCACGGCCGCCGTCAGCGACGAAGTGCCGGCCCAGGTCGCCAAGGACCTCGCGCTCGCCGAGACGATCGCCGTGCCACTGATCCTGGTCCTGCTCGTCCTCGCCTTCGGCAGCATCATCGCGGCGCTGCTGCCCCTGGTCATCGGACTGATCGCGATCGCCGGCACTTTCGCCCAGCTCTATGTGCTCGGCAGCCTGACCAGCGTGTCCGTCTTCTCGATCAACCTCACCACGGCGCTCGGCCTCGGCCTCGGCATCGACTACGCGCTCCTCCTGGTCAGCCGGTTCCGCGAGCACCTCGCGGAGGGCGCGGACGTCCCCGACGCCCTGCGCCGCACCGTACGGACGGCCGGCCGCACCATCACCTTCTCCGCGGCCACCGTGGCCGCCGCACTGGCCGCGCTGCTGATCTTCCCGCAGTTCTTCCTGCGGTCCTTCGCATACGCGGGCATCGGCGTCGTGGCCATCGCCGCGATCAGCGCGCTGCTCGTCATCCCGGCGCTGCTCGCCGTGCTGGGCCACCGGGTCAACCGCGGCCGCCTGCCCTGGGCCAAGACCGTACAGAGCGCTGAGGCACCGCTCTGGGGCCGCCTCGCGCGCACGGTCATGCGCAGACCCGCCCTCACCGCCCTGCCGGTCCTCGCGGTGCTGCTGCTCGCCGCGAGTCCGCTGCTCGGCGTCGCCTTCGGCACACCGGACGAGCGGGTGCTGCCGGAGAGCGCCCAGAGCCGGCAGGTCGCGACCGCCGTGCAGAACAACTTCACCGGCAGCGACGAGTCGGCGGTGCAGATCGTCACGACGGGTCCTGTGGCCCCGGCCGCGCTGGGCTCGTACGCGACCGAACTCTCGCGGCTCGACGACACCGTACGGGTCGAGACCTCCACCGGCACCTACAGCGAGGGGCAGTCCTCGCCGCCCGGACCCGCGAACGCGGCGCTCGCCCGGCCCGACGCCCAGCGCATCACCCTGATCACCGACCTCACGCCCAAGTCGGGTGCGGCGCAGGACCTGGTCGAGGACGTACGGGCCGTCGATCCGCCCGCCGGGACCGAGACGCTGGTCGGCGGCACCGACGCGCGGCTCGTCGACTCCAAGGACTCGATCGCCGACCGGCTGCCCGCCGCCATCGGGCTGGTCGCGGGCACGACGTTCGTGATCCTCTTCCTGTTCACCGGCAGCGTCGTGCAGCCGCTGCGGGCGCTGGTGCTCAACGCCGTCAGCCTCACCGCGGCCATCGGCGTCATGGTGTGGATCTTCCAGGACGGCCATCTGTCCTCGCTGCTCGGCTTCACGCCCCAGCCGATGGACACCTCCATGACCGTCCTGATGTTCTGCATCGCGTTCGGTCTGTCGATGGACTACGAGGTGTTCCTGACCAGCCGGATCAAGGAGCTGCACGACGCGGGCGCGGACACCCGGACCGCCGTCACCGAGGGGCTCTCGCACACCGGCCGGATCGTGACGATGGCCGCGGGCCTGCTCGCGGTGAGCTTCTTCGCCTTCGGCACGGCGAACGTCAGCTTCATCCAGATGTTCGGGCTCGGCAGCGGCCTGGCGATCCTGATCGACGCGGTGGCCGTGCGCGGAGTCCTCGTGCCGGCGGCGATGCGGCTGCTCGGGCGTACGGCCTGGTACGCGCCGGAGCCGTTGCGCAGACTGCATCGGCGGCTGGGCGTCAGCGAAGGGGAACCCGCTCCGGCACGGACGCCCGCCAAGGTCTGACCCCGCCCGCCTGCCCGCGTACGCGCGAAAGGCCCCGCCGGATCGCCCGGCGGGGCCTCACGCGCAGTGCGTGCTGTTCGTGCTTGCCGCGCAGTGGGTGCCGTACGTGCTGTCCGGCGCGGCCGGCCTACTTGCTGGTCTCCTTCTCGTAGGCCTTGATGACCTCGTCGGTGGGCCCGTCCATGACGAGCTCGCCCTTCTCCAGCCACAGCACCCGGTCGCATGTGTCCCGGATCGACTTGTTGTTGTGGCTGACCAGAAACACCGTCCCGGCTTCCTTCCGAAGCTCCCGGATCCGCTCCTCGGACCGCTTCTGGAACTTCCGGTCACCGGTGGCCAGCGCCTCGTCGATCATCAGCACGTCGTGGTCCTTGGCCGCCGCGATCGAGAACCGCAGCCGGGCCGCCATGCCGGAGGAGTACGTCCGCATCGGCAGCGTGATGAAGTCGCCCTTCTCGTTGATCCCGGAGAAGTCCACGATCCCCTGGTAGCGGTCCCGGATCTGCTCGCGCGACATACCCATCGCCAGGCCGCCGAGGATCACGTTCCGCTCGCCGGTCAGATCGTTCATCAGCGCCGCGTTCACGCCCAGCAGCGACGGCTGGCCGTCGGTGTAGACCCGGCCCCGCTCGGGCGGCAGCAGCCCGGCCACGGCCTTCAGCAGCGTCGACTTGCCCGAGCCGTTGGAGCCGATGAGACCGATCGCCTCGCCCCGGTAGGCGGTGAAGGTCACCCCGCGTACGGCGTGCACCTCGCGCATGCCCGGCGCGCCCTTGCTGCGGCCCATCATCCGGGAGAGCGCGGCGGTCGCGCTGCCGCGGCCGCGGGTGCCGCCGTTGACCCGGTAGACGATGTGCAGGTCGTCCGCGATGACGGTGGGGACATGTGCCTGGTCGGCACCGTTGTGCTCAGCCACGGCCGTACCTCTCCTCCGCCTTCCAGAAGTACACGAAGCCCAGGACACCGATGACGACTGCCCAGCCGAGGGCGAACGCCCAGACGTGCGAGGGCAGGTACTCCGATCCGTACCCGTCGATCAGGGCGAAGCGTACGAGGTCCATGTAGACGGCGGCCGGGTTCCACTGGAGCACATCGGTGACCCAGCCCGGCAGATCCTTGTCCGCGAGCATGTGGGGGATGCTGAACATCACACCCGAGCCGTACAGCCAGGTCCGCATGACGAACGGCATCAGCTGTGCCAGGTCAGGGGTTTTGGCACCCATCCTGGCCACGATCAGAGCGAGGCCGGTGTTGAACACGAACTGCAGGGCGAGGGCGGGGACGACCAGGAGCCAGGACCAGGTGGGATAGCTGCCGAAGCCGACGGCGAACAGCACCAACACGATCATGGAGAACAGCAGTTGCTGAAGCTGCTGGAGCGAGAACGAGATCGGGAGCGCGGCGCGCGGGAAGTGCAGTGCTCTGACCAGACCGAGGTTGCCCGAGATCGCTCGCACCCCGGCCAGCACCGAGCTCTGAGTGAAGGTGAAGACGAAGACGCCGGTCACCAGAAACGGGACGAAGACCTCGTGGGGAATCCCTCTCTTGGTGTCGAGCAGCAGGCCGAAGATGAGGTAGTACACCAGCGCATTGAGCAGCGGGGTCGCGACCTGCCAGAGCTGGCCGAGCTTGGCCTGGCTGTACTGGGCGGTCAGCTTCGCCTGCGAGAACGCCAGAATGAAGTGGCGCCGCGCCCAGAGCTGGCGGACGTACTCGCCGAGCCCTGGACGGGCCCCGCTCACCGAGAGACCGTATTTGGCGGCGAGCTCGGCCCGGGACAGTCCCTCGTCAGGGGATGGCCGGGCGCTCACCGCGACCGCACCGTCATGCGTTGTCTCACTCACAAATGGAAACTTTCGTCTTCAAAATGCGCTGCCGGATCGGGCGCAGGCAGGCGTAGGCGACGTGTCAGCCGTTTTCCCGCTGTACGACCGATGCTCTCAGACACGAAGCTTGTCAGATCACCGGAGGTCGGCCCAGTCGGGTCAGGCGCCATACCGTACGCCACTTCATGGGCCTGCGGGGACCGCACGGTGTGGTCCAGCCCTCTCCGAAGCCGCCGAGCCAGGCGCGCAGCGCCGGCCGGGAGGGGCGGCGGGCCAGGGTGAGCAGCAGCCAAACACCGAGGTAGGCGGGGACGATGGCGGCCGGGAGGTTGCGGCGGGCCAGCCAGACCCGGTTCCTGGCGACCATGCGGTGGTAGACGGCATGACGGCTGGGAGCGGTCGTCGGATGGTACAGCACCATGTCCGAGCGATAGTCGATCATCCACCCCGCGTCCAGGGCGCGCCAGGCGAGGTCGGTCTCCTCGTGCGCGTAGAAGAATTCGTCCGGCAGGCCGCCGACCTGCTGGAACACCGCCGTACGGACCGCGTTCGCGCCACCGAGGAAGGTGGTGACCCGGGAGGAGCGCATCGGGTCGGAGGCGCGCAGCCGGGGCACGTGGCGGCGCTGGGTGACACCGGTCTCGGGGTCGGCGATCCGGAAGCTGATGATGCCGAGCTCCGGGTCGGCGGCGAAGGCCCGGCGGCACAGCTCGGCGGTGTCGGCGTTCGGCAGCAGGCCGTCGTCGTCGAGGAAGAGCAGCACGTCGACCTCGGAGCCGCCGGGGCCGAAGGCCTCGATGCCGACGTTGCGACCGGCCGGGATGCCCACGTTCTCGGGCAGCTCCACGGTCCGTACGCCCTCCGGGAGTTCGGGCAGCGGGGAGCCGTTGCCGACGACGACGACCTCGACCGGGTCGCCGTCCTGCTTGGCGACCGAGTCGAGGAGCGCGCGCAGTTCGTCGGGGCGGTTGCCCATGGTGAGGACGACCGCGCCGAGCCGCAAGTCCCCCCCGCTCATCGCAGCCTGCTCGAGGCGAGGATCGATACGAGGTGCAGCACGGTCTGCACGATGGCGATGCCCGCGAGCACGGCGACGCCGAGCCGGGTGAAGAAGAGGTCGCCGCCGAACGCGTCCAGGATGGCCGTGACCAGGATGAACAGCGACGCCTCGACGCCGCCCACCAGGCGGTGGAACTTCAGCGCGGCCGCGGCCCTGCGGGCCAGGGCCAGGCCCGAGGACCGGGGGACGGATGCCTCGTCCTGGACGGCCGGAAGGCCGCTGCGGGCGCGGGCGACGTCGACCAGGTCCGTCTCGGCCTTGATCAGGATCGCGCCGAGGGCGGCGAGGGTGCCGAGGAAGGCCCACAGCCAGTCGATCCCGCCGTGCTGGAAGAGGTCCGCGGCCCGCAGGCCGAAGCCGACCAGGAGGGCCGCCTCGGAGAGGTAGTGGCCGATCCGGTCCAGGTAGACGCCCGTGATCGAGGTCTGCTTGCGCCATCGCGCGACCTCGCCGTCCACGCAGTCCAGCAGCAGGTAGAGCTGGATGAGCAGGGCGCCGAGCAGCGCCCCGGCCAGGCCCGGCACCAGCAGTGCCGCGCCGGCCAGGACGCCCGCGACCACCATCAGATGGGTGAGCTGGTTCGGACTGATCCTGGTGTTCACCAGGTGCCGGGTCCAGCGCAGCGAGATCTCCCGCATATACAGGCGCCCGGCCCAGTGCTCACCGCTGCGCCGGTCCTTCACGCCCGCGGGGTGAACGACCGGACGGAGTTCAGCTACTGATGGCTTTGGCATAGTCGGCGTATGCGTCCCTGATCTGGTCGGCGGACAGGTCCAGGTGCTCGAGGATCGTGAAGCGCCCGGGGCGGGTCTGCGGTGCGTAATCCACCACCCGGACGAACTCGTCCACGCTGAAGCCGATCTCCTCCGGCTGCACCGGCAGGCCGTGCCGGTGCAGCACCTCGGCCATCAGCCCCGACTCCTCGTACGCACCGCGCAGGTGCATCGCGAAGGCGGCGCCGAGGCCGCACTGCTCGCCGTGGCTCGCGGCGCGCTTGGGGAAGAGCAGGTCGAAGGCGTGGTTGATCTCGTGGCAGGCGCCGGAGGCCGGGCGGCTGTCTCCGGCGACCGACATCGAGAGGCCGGTGAGAACCAGGCCTTCGGCGAGCACGGTCAGGAAGCTGTCGTCGCCGACGCCGCCCGGGTGCCGGAGCACGGCCTCGCCGGCCTGGCGGGCCATGGCGGCGGCGAGCCCGTCGATCTGCTCGCCCCTCTCGCGGACCGCGAGCTCCCAGTCCGCGACGGCGGAGATGTTCGACAGCGCGTCACCGATGCCGGACCGGACGAAGCGGACCGGGGCCTCGCGGATGATGTCGAGGTCGATGACGACGGCGATCGGGTTGGGGACGCCGTACGAGCCGCGGCCCGCGTCGTTGTCGAGCGTCGCGACCGGCGAGCACAGACCGTCGTGCGAGAGGTTCGTCGCGACGGCGACCAGCGGCAGGCCGATGCGCGCCGCGGCGAACTTCGCACAGTCGATGATCTTGCCGCCGCCCAGCCCCACGACCGCGTCGTAGTGACCGGACTTCATCGCGTCGGCGAGCTTGATCGCGTCGTCCAGCGTGCCGCCGCCGACCTCGTACCAGGTGGCTCCGGGCAGCGCCGGGGCGATCCGATCGCGCAGCGCCGCCCCCGAGCCGCCGCTGATCGCTATGGCGAGTTTGCCGGAAGCGGAGATCCGCTGGTCGGCCAGCACGCCCGCGAGATCGTCGAGCGCGCCCGCGCGGATGTCGACGACGAGCGGCGACGGGATGAGCCGGGTCAGTACAGGCACGCGATCTCCCGGCCCTTGGCGAGGTCGTCGTGGTTGTCGATCTCGACCCACTTGACGTCACCGATGGGGGCCACGTCGACCTTGAAGCCGCGGTTGACGAGCTCCTGGTAGCCGTCCTCGTAGTAGAGGTCGGGGTCCCGCTCGAAGGTGGTCCGCAACGCGTCGGCCAGGTCGGCCGCGGCGTCACCCTCGATGAGGGTGACGCCGATGTACTCGCCGGTGGCCTCGGACGGGTCCATCAGCTTGGTGATGCGCTGAACGCCCTTCTCGGGGTCCACGATGACCTTCATCTCCTCGTCGGCGAGCTGCTTCACCGTGTCGAGGGCGAGGATGATCTTCTGGCCCCTGCCGCGCTCGGCGAGCAGGGTCTTCTCGACGGAGACCGGGTGCACGGTGTCGCCGTTGGCGAGGATCACGCTGTGCTTGATCGCGTCGCGGGCGCACCACAGGGAGTAGGCGTTGTTCCACTCCTCGGCCTTGTCGTTGTCGATCAGGGTGAGCTTGAGGCCGTACTTCTGCTCCAGGGCCTCCTTGCGCTCGTACACGGCCTCCTTGCGGTAGCCGACGACGATCGCCACCTCGGTCAGACCCACCTCGGCGAAGTTGCCGAGGGTGAGGTCGAGGACGGTGGTGTCGCCGTCGACCGGCACCAGTGCCTTGGGCAGGGTGTCGGTGTAGGGGCGCAGACGCCGCCCGGCGCCTGCTGCCAGCACGAGGCCGATCATGCGGGTTCTCCTGTTTCGTCGTGTACTGCGGGTGCTCCGGAAGAGACCCAGAAGCGGATGCTCTCGATGAGCACCGCCAGCGCCAGGACCACAGCGAGGGCCGTCAGCGCGATGGTGAAACCTGTGCCGTGCAGCAGGGCAGCGGCGACCACAACCGCCAGAACCCGTCCCTCGTGCCCCCCGATTGCCCGCACCAGCCAGTGCGGGGGCGCGCCGGTGCCGCCGCGGATGCGGTACACCGTGTCGTAGTGATGGTAGGCGACGGCGGCCACCAGTCCGAAAGCCGCTGGCAAGGCACCGTTCACCTCCGAGCGGGCGGCGAGTACCAGGATGGTGGTGTATTCCGCTGTGCGGAAGAGTGGCGGCACGAGCCAGTCGAGGGGGCCCTTGAGGGGGCTCATGACCGCCCGGCCCGCCGTGATGGCGTAGAGCAGGGGGCCGAAGAGCATCAGCCAGCTGCCGAACGGCCGCTCCCACACGGTCAGGAGCAGGTACGCCGTGCCGACCGCGGCGTACAGCGGGGCGCGGTACGCCTGGGGCCGCGATCCGCGGAAGGAGGTCGCGGCGACGACCTCGGCGATGAGACCCGAGTCGGCGAGGTCGGCCAGAGCCTGGGCGGCCCGGTCGGTCCTCTCCCAGGGCTTAACGCCTGGGGGGACCTCCATGACCTTGCGTCGGGTGAGCGAGCGCAGGACACGGCCCGTGGTGGTGTAGCAGGCGGCGAGGGCGCAGCCGATGAGCAGGGCGTAGAAGACGATACGGGGGGTGGCCACGGCCGTGAGGACGGCGATCATCGCCCAGCGCTCGCCGATCGGCAGCACGATCATCCGGCGGACCCAGACGGTCCAGCCGACGCCGTCCAGCTTGCCGGAGAGGGCGGCCGTGGGGCTGGTGTTGCCCGAGGCGTCGTGGTTGGCCTCGGTGAAGGAGAAGTCCACGACGTGGCGGCAGGTCTGGAGCACCATCGCGCCGAGAGCGAGCGCCCATACGTCGTCGCCGCCGCGGGCCGCGCCGAGGGCGAGGCCCGCGTAGAACGCGTACTCCTTGGCGCGGTCGAAGGTGGCGTCCAGCCAGGCGCCCATCGTGGAGTACTGCAGCGAGTAGCGGGCCAGCTGGCCGTCGGTGCAGTCGAGCACGAAGGAGGCGAGGAGCAGGACGCCTGCCGCGACGAAGCCGGGGCGCGTGCCGGTGGCCGCGCAGCCCGCCGCGATGAGGGCGGTGAGGAGGGAGGCCGTGGTGACCTGGTTGGGGGTCAGGCCGCGGCGGGCGCACCAGCGGGCGATGTAGCGGGAGTACGGGCTGATGAAGAAGGTCGTGAAGAACCCGTCCCGCGCCTTCACGGCACTCCGCAGCCGCACCTGCTCGTCGTCGACTCCGTCGACGACGGCCAGGGCTTCGGCGCGCTCCGCGTCGTCGCCGGGCACGGTGGCGACGAGCACCCCGAGCTCGGGCCGGTGCACGGGCACGCCTGCGGCGAGCAGGGCACCGGAGACGACGTCCGGCAGGCAGCCGCCTGCGGCGGGCGGGGTGGGGGCGGCCTGGTCGGGCGCGGTGCCGACGGCCGCGGCGCTCCCGCCTGCGGCGGGGCGGGTGGGGGCCGCCTGGTTCGGCGTGGTGGCGGCGGCCGGCGCTGCGGGGCCGGTGGTCGGGGCCGTGCCGCGGAGGGCGGTCGTCAGTGCGTTCAGGAGTGCCGGGCGCTGCTCGGGCTGGGCGGTCACGGCGCCCGGTACGGCCGCGGCCGGGAAGCGGGGGTCCGTCAGAGCCAGCCGCAGCGCGTGCACGTGGGCGACCAGGCGCGGGTCCACCAGCGCCACGCGCTCCGTCGCCGGGAGCGCGCCGGCCAGCGCCGCCAGGTCGTCGTCCGCACCGGCCGTGACCACGTCGAGGCCCAGCGACCGCAGGTCGCCCTCGAGCCGCGACCCGGCGACCGGCTGACCGGTGAGAATGGCGGTCGACAGTCGAACTCACTCCTTGGAAACTGGCGCGGCCGCGCCGGTACGCAGGCTGTTTGGGCAGCGTCGTGGCGCACCCCGGCTCCGTGACCGGCGGCAACACGTCGGCAGAGGCTATCGGATTCTCGGAAGCGACCATTCATCGCCCGTTTACGCCCTGATAAGGCCGAATGGGTTGCGGGAGACGACCGAAGCGGATTTGCCTCCGAGCATCATGGTGGATCGCGGCGCCCCGGGACAAACGGCCGCGGGCACCCGCCCGCGCTCGCCCCTGGCTAGGCTGCCGGGCATGACGTGGCTGATCACAGGCGGAGCAGGCTATATCGGGGCGCACGTGGTGCGGGCGATGACGGCGGCCGGGGAGGACGTGGTCGTGCTGGACGACCTCACCTCGGGCGTGACCGACCGGCTGCCGGAGGGCGTCCCGCTGGTCCGGGGCACGGTCCTGGACCGGGAGCTGCTGGACCGTACGCTCGCGGAGCACCGCGTATCAGGAGTGGTGCATCTCGCAGCCAGGAAGCAGGTCGGGCAGTCGGTGGAGCAGCCGCTGCTCTACTACCGCGAGAACGTGCACGGCCTCACCGTGCTGCTCGAGGCCGTGGTCGCCGCCGGGATCAAGCGGTTCCTCTTCTCCTCCTCGGCCGCCGTGTACGGCATGCCCGACGCGGAGCTGGTGACGGAGGACACCCCGTGCCTGCCGATGAGTCCGTACGGCGAGACCAAGCTGGCCGGCGAGTGGCTCGTACGGGCCGCCGGCCGCGCCCACGGGATCGCCACCGCCTGTCTGCGCTACTTCAACGTGGCGGGCGCCGCCCGCCCCGAGCTGGCGGACACCGGGGTGTTCAATGTCATCCCGATGTTCTTCCAGGCGCTGACCCGCGGCGAGGCCCCGCTGATCTTCGGTGAGGACTACCCGACCCCGGACGGCACCTGCGTCCGCGACTACATCCACGTCGCCGACCTGGCCGACGCCCACCTCGTCGCCGCCCGCCGGCTCACGACCCAGGACCACCCGGGCGACCTGACCGTGAACATCGGCACCGGCCGCGGGGTCTCCGTACGCGAGCTGGCCGATCTCGTCGCCGAGGTCACCGGGCATACGGAACCGGCCGCCAGGGTCGTGGGGCGGCGGGCCGGGGACCCGGCGCGGGTGGTCGCGTCCGCGGAACTGATCGCCAAGGAGCTCGGCTGGACCGCCCGGCACGGGGTACGCGAGATGGTCGAGTCGGCGTGGGAGGGCTGGTGCCTGCGTATTTCAGCGGAGACCAAAAGCCCAGGTCAGGGCACATGACAACGGTGTTCAGTCCCGTGTTGCCCGGTACCCCAGGACCGTAGTTCACTGTGATCGCGCCGGCACCCGCCGACGCGATCGGCAGCGGTACGAGCGACGAAGCGACGAGAGCGACAGGAGGCAGCCGGCATGGGCGCAGGGCACGACCACGGGCACGCGCACGGCCCGCCGCCCGGCACCACGGGCACGGCGGCAGCGGCCTACCGGGGGCGGCTGCGCATCGCGCTGTGCCTGACCGTGACCGTGCTCATCGCGCAGATCGTCGGCGGCATCCTGGCCGATTCCCTGGCGTTGCTCGCCGACGCCGGGCACATGGCGACGGACGCCGTCGGGCTCGCGATGGCGCTGCTGGCCATCCACTTCGCGGGCCGCCCGCCGAGCGAGCGCCGCACCTTCGGCTACGCCCGCGCCGAGATCCTCGCCGCGGTCGCCAACTGCCTCCTGCTGTTCGGCGTCGGCGGCTACATCCTCTACGAGGCGGTGCTGCGGCTGCTCTCGCCGCCCGAGGTCGACGGCGGTCTGACCGTCGCCTTCGGTGCGGTGGGCCTGGTCGCGAACGCCATCTCGCTCACGCTGCTCATGCGCGGACAGGCCGCAAGCATCAACGTCCGCGGGGCGTTCCTGGAGGTCGCCGCGGATGCGCTGGGCTCACTCGCGGTGATCGTCTCGGCGGCGGTCGTCCTGGCCACCGGCTTCCGCCAGGCCGACCCCATCGCCTCCCTCGTGATCGGCCTGATGATCGCGCCGCGCGCCTGGAAACTGCTGCGCGAGGCGCTGGACGTCCTGCTGGAAGCGGCCCCGCGGGATGTCGACATGGCCGAGGTCAGGTCGCACATCATGGACCTGCCCGGGGTCGAGGACCTGCACGACCTGCACGTGTGGACGATCACCTCAGGACTGCCGGTGCTCTCCGCGCACGTGGTCGTACGGGAGGACGTGCTGGACGCGGTCGGGCACGAGAAGCTGCTCCACGACCTGCAGGGGTGCCTGGGCGAGCACTTCGACGTGGGCCACTGCACCTTCCAGCTCGAGCCCGTCGGACACGCCGAGCACGAAGCCAAGCTCTGTCACTGACCGTGACACGGTCCGCGTCACCGCAATGGACCACCCGCCCTCGACATATGAACCGCCTATCAGGCTGACATGCGCGCTGAGCAGCACATCCGCGCCCGTTTTGTGCGGCAGACTTGAGCTTCGTAGCCCAACCGAAGGATGGCCATGCCGACCACACCAGCCTCCACGGCGGACGTCTCGTCGAACCGCGCCGCGGCACCGATCATGCTCGAACTGGTCGATGAGAACGGCGCGACGATCGGCACCGCGGAGAAGCTCTCCGCGCATGTGCCGCCGGGCAGGCTGCATCGGGCCTTCTCGGTCTTCCTCTTCGACGGCTCGGGGCGGCTGCTGATCCAGCAGCGGGCTCTGGGCAAGTACCACTCCCCCGGTGTCTGGTCGAACACCTGCTGCGGCCACCCGTACCCCGGCGAGGCGCCGCTCGCCGCGGCAGCCCGGCGTACGGCCGAGGAGCTGGGCGTCTCCCCCTCGATGCTGTCCGAGGCGGGGACGGTCCGCTACAACCACCCGGACCCGGCGTCCGGCCTGGTGGAGCAGGAGTACAACCACCTCTTCGTGGGTCTTGTGCGAGCTGAGCCGAAGCCGGATCCGGAGGAGGTCGGGGAGACGGCCTTCGTGACGGCGGAGGAGCTGGCGCGGCTGCACGGGGAGCGGCCCTTCTCATCCTGGTTCATGACGGTGCTGGACGCCGCGCGCCCGGCGATCCGCGAGCTGACCGGACCGTCGGCGGGCTGGTAGAAGCCCGGGTCAGGCCGTGAAGGGCGCGCCCGGTAGGCGAGATCCACGGTGCCCTTCTGCACAGCCCTCTTGAGGGCAGCCGGGTCAGCGGAACGGCAGGGCGGCCCAGATCACCTTGCCACCGGTCGCCGTGTGCTCGACGTCGCAGATCCCGCCCGCCTCCGTGGTGATCGCCTTGACGAGCAGCAGCCCGCGCCCGCCCGTCTGCCCCTCCTCCGCCACCAGCGCCTTCGGCCGGTACGGGTGGTCGTCCTCGACCGCCACCCGTACCCAGTCGGCGCCGACCGAGACCACCACGGCGAGCTCCGGTGAGAGCAGGGCCGCGTGCCGTACGGCATTGGTGACCAGCTCCGAGACGATCAGCAGCAGGCCGTGGACGATGTCGTCCGGGACCGGGACCCCCTGGTTCCGCAGCAGGTCGCGGACGGCGCGCCGGGCTTGCGGGACCGAGGACTCGAGGGCCGGGGCGGTGAGGCGCCAGACGCCCTCGTAGGGCATCCGAGCGGTGAGCCCGTCCGCGGCGGCAGCAGGAAGGTCGGCGACATCGGCGACGGCCTGTCCTGGGTCAGGCGGCCCGCTTCCGCGGATCTCCATGTCCCGCACCCTTCTCCAATTTGCGCGACGATCCCCGCAGCTCTGTCCCCGCAGCTCTGTTCTCGCACCGCATTGTCCTCGCGGTACGCCGCCAGAGTCCGCCTCACACGTCGAGTGTTGGGAATGGATTGGTCCGTACCGGTCCGGTGCCCGGAAGTCACCACGTATCGACGGATTCTGAACATATGCGTATGTCAGCGCCAGTTGTGCGACTGGTCCTGTTCACCTTGGTTCCGCCTTCACCGACCTGCCCGGATAGCATCCGGCGCATGGAGCCCGCACTGCAGCTGGACACCGCCGACGGAGTCGCGACGGTCGTCATACGCAACCCCGCCAAGCGCAACGCCATGACCACCGCCATGTGGCGGCGACTGCCGGGCCTGCTGGACCGGCTTGCGGCCGACCCCGCCGTACGCGTGCTGGTGCTGACCGGCGCCGGGGACACCTTCTGTGCGGGCGCGGACATCGGCTCGCTGCGGGAGTCCGCGGGCGAGTCGCAGGGCCTGGCGGTGGCAGCGGAGGACGCGCTGGCCGCCTTCCCCAAGCCGACGCTGGCCGCTGTGCGCGGCTACTGCGTGGGCGGCGGCTGCCAGCTCGCCGCCGCCTGCGATCTGCGGTTCGCCGCCGAGGGCTCCTCCTTCGGGATCACCCCGGCGAAGCTCGGCATCGTCTACCCGGCCTCGTCCACCCGGCGGTTGACCGGTCTGGTGGGCCCGGCGACCGCCAAGTACCTATTGTTTTCCGGCGAGTTGATCGAGGCCGGGCGGGCGCTGCGCACGGGTCTGGTGGACGAGCTGCTGCCGGCGGGCGAACTGGACAAGCGGGTGGCGGAGTTCACGCGGATCCTCGCCTCGCGGTCGCTGCTGACGCAGGCGGCGGCCAAGGAGTTCGCGAGCGGCGAGGTGCGGCCGGAGCGGGAGGCCTACTGGGCGGAGCGGGCGCGCGACAGCGGCGACACGGCGGAGGGGGTCGCGGCGTTCCTGGAGCGCCGGGCACCGCGCTTCACATGGTCGGGCTGAGGGTTAATGACGGGTTCCCCACCATTCCTGC
>NZ_JBQQBX010000022.1:0-163127 GCF_052245475.1 Streptomyces sp. 7N604
TGGGTGGGGGGGGGTTTTTTCCCCCCTGGGGTGCCGTCTGGGGGGCCCGGGGCGGAACGAATGCCCACAACCGGTCAAGCCGGGACCAGTTCCAGGCGGGCGCCGAACTCCCGTACCACCGACTCCTCCCCGAACGGTGCCAGCCGGTGCCGCAGGTCCCTGAGGTATTCCGCCCCGCGGTTGGACCGTAGCCCGTCGAGCATTTCGACGGCCCGCGTGCCCGTGTGGCACGCCAACTCGATCTCGCGTTGCTGGACTTGCGCGGAGGCGAGCAGGACGAGGCCGATGGCCCGCCGCCGTACGCGCGACTCCGGGTGCCCGGCGAGCGATTCCTCCGCCTTGCGGCACGCGGCCTCGGCCTGGCCCAGGTCGCGGTGGCAGTGCGCCAACTCGTCGGCCAGATAGGCGTAGTCGAAGTGCGCGATCCACGGTGGATCGTCGCCCGTTCCCGCGGAGGACGAGCCGTCGGCCCTGTCCATGGCCGCGACCGCCCGCGCCGCCACCTCCTGGAACGCCCGCGCATCCCCCATCAGCGCGTGCCCGCGCGCCTCCGCCGCGAAGAACATGGCGTCCGCGCGCGGGGTGACCTGCCCGCGCGTCCCCTCCTGAGCGGCGCGCGCGAGCTGCGCGATCTCGCGCGGGTTGCCGAGCGTCGCGGCCAGGTGGCTCATGCCGGCCGCCAGCACGTATCCGCCGAAGCCCCGGTCCCCCGCGGCCTGGGCGAGGCGCAGGGCCTGGATGTAGTAGCGCTGCGCGAGCCCCGGTTGGCCGGTGTCGACGGCCATGTAACCCGCCAGCTCGGTGAGTCGGGAGACGGCGGCGAAGAGGTCGCGGCCGACCGCCTCCGCGTAGGAGCCGCAGAGCAGCCCGGACACGACGCTGTTGAGGTAGTGCACGACCACGGGCCGTACGTGACCGCTGCCGAAGCGGTGGTCGAGTTCGACGAGGGCCGTTGTCATCGCCCGTACGGCCGCGACGTCCGCGCGTCCGACCCGCGCCCCCGCCGTACGCTCCACCCGCGGGTCGCCACCCGTGATGAGCCAGTCGCGGCTCGGCTCGACGAGCGCGGAGGACGCGACCGAGGAGCCGGAGAGGAAGTCCCGGCGCCCCACGTCGCTCCGCCACAGCTCGCAGACCTGCTCGATGGCGCCGACGACCGTGGGGGAGAACTGCAGGCCGATGCCTGAGGCCAGGTTCTTGCCGTTCGCCATGCCGATCTCGTCGATCGTGACCGTGCGGCCGAGTTTGCGGCCGAGGGCCTCCGCGATGATGGCGGGGGTGCGGCCGCGCGGCTGCTGGCCGCGCAGCCAGCGCGCGACGGACGTCTTGTCGTAGCGCAGGTCGAGACCGTGCTCGGCGCCGCACATGTTGACCCTGCGGGCCAGGCCGGCGTTGGAACAGGCGGCCTCCTGAATCAGCGCCTGGAGCCGTTCATTGGGCTGACGCGCTACGAGTGGCCTGGCGGCCATGGCACTACCCCCTTAGTCGATGCAAGTGATCTCTGCCCCGCCGTGATCCCGTAAATTCCTTGTATTGGCGCAGTTCAGCGTCTTCAGTGGTCTTCGTCAGCCTTCAGTGTTTTTCAATGGTCTTCTGTGGGACTGACCGGAACTCAGCGGGTACTTCCGGATGACTCGTGCGCTCTATGCCGCATTAGGGGATACCCACGCGTCGCAAACCATTCGCGTGCGCGCCCCCGCCAGTGCACCTGTGCGCCCCGCGTGCCAAAAGGTTGCTGCCGGGAAACGGCGGCCGGGCCCGTAACCCCTGGTGACGAGGGAAGTTGTGATGAACGTGGATGAGACCATCGGAGTTCCCGGAGCCGCCGGAGTCGCAGGAAACGTCGGCGCGCGTGGAGTCACCCGCGTCGGGACCGGCACGGGCACCGGCCCCCCTCAGGTCCCCAGGCAGCGGGGCGAATTGCTGCTCGACATCGCGGTGCGGTACGCGGAGGAGCGGCAGTGGGATGTGTTCCCCGGGACGTGGCTCGAGGCGAGCCGGGGAAACGTGGGCTGCTCGTGCCGGGACGCGAACTGCCCGGCCCCGGGCGCGCACCCGGCCCGGCCGGACTGGGCGGCGCAGGCGACGGCCAGCGCGGTCGGCGTGCGGCGGCTGTGGTCGAAGCAGCCGCTGGCGTCGATCCTGATGCCGACGGGGCGTACGTTCGACGCGCTGGACGTGCCGGAGTCGGCCGGGTGCCTGGCGCTGGCCCGGATGGAGCGGCTGGCGCTGCCGCTGGGCCCGATCGCCTCCACGCCGGACCGGCGGATGCTCTTCTTCGTCCAGCCGGGCGCGGCGACGAGGGTGCCGGAGCTCGTACGGAAGCTGGGCTGGCCGCCGCGGGCGCTCGATCTCGTCGGGCGGGGCGACGGGGACTATGTGGCGGCGCCGCCGACGCGAGTGGGGGCGCGGGGGTCGGTGCAGTGGGCGCGGCAGCCGACGGCGGTGAACCTCTGGCTGCCGGACGTCGAAGAGCTCATCAGCCCCCTCGCGTACGCCTGCGGCCGCGAGGCGGCAGCTTCCCGCGCACGCTAGGGGCTGCTGCTTTCAAGCTTGGGGCGTAGGGCTACGGGGCGGTCGGCTTGAAGAGATCTGCGGCCGGGTGAGCAGTGGGCGGCGTCCCGGTGGCTTCGACGAACCACTCCCGACCGAGCAGCAGCCCGAAGACGGGGGAGGGAAGCCGGACCAGCGCCCTGAAAATCCGCGCGCCCCGGCCGGTTCCCGTCACCTGGGAGCGGTGGGCGGCAAGGGCTGCTTGCTTCTGTGCGGCGAACCGACGCACGTCGACCGAGTGTGTGATCGCCTCGCGCGGGCTGTACGCGGTACGAAGCGTCTCGGGGTCGTAGCGCAAGGGGACCCTCAGTAAACGTGCCAGCCCCACCAGACGGCCGACGACATCGCGCGGCATGGTCGCCTCCAGCAGCCGGGGCACGCCTGCCAGTTCGGCGGCGCGCTTGCCCACCTGATGCGCCTTGATGTGATCGCGGTGGCCATAACCGCCCTTGGCATCGTGGATCAGCAGAACGTCGGCATTCTCCTCGCGAAGGATCTTCGCGAGTCGCTCGGCGGCCTCTTCCGTTTGCGCCCTCATAAAGCGTGCTCGATCCGGCGGATCCGGGTAGAGGTCCTTGCCGTGGCCGCTGTCGGCATATCCCAGGTGGGCGACACGAACCACGCCGAGCACGGACGCACTCGCCCGCAGTTCGCCCAGACGGGGCGGCTCGCTGCCCTCCGGGGCGGCGCCCATCAGCCCGTCGGTCGCGGCCACGATCACCGTCCGATGGCCGTCGGCAGCGGCGCGAGCGAGCGTGCCCGCAGTGTGCAGAACCTCGTCGTCGGGGTGCGCGGGAAAAGCCACAACAGTTGCCATGGGCCCATTCTGGCGCCCTTGGCAGCAGAGGCGGCATAGTGCCCGGCAGGGGGCAGGGGCGGCCGGGCAGGGGCGGCAACCACAACCCGGGCGAAGAGACCACCGCGGCGCGAAGCAGTACCCTGCGCCCGCCCCGTCATGGGCGGGCGGTCGTGACGTCACCGGCGGGCGGTTGTGACGGTCCGCTGCGGGGAGAAGCTTCCCCACGTGCCGTCGGGGAGTTTGGCGCGGATCTTCACCGAATACGTCGTGCCCGGCTGCTCGCCGACGTAGAAGCTGTGCGTGGCGCGGCCCTTGGGTGGGGCGGCGCCCCATGTCAGCGTCGTGGCGAACTTGCCGTCGAGGTAGATCTCGTACGCCGCGATCTCGCCGCCCGTCTTCGGCGGCACCCAGGACAGGTCGAGGTAGTGCTTGCCCGCGGCGGCGTGGGTCTTCGCCCGGAAGCCGGTCGGCGCTGTGCCGCCGCCGCCCGGCCCCGGGGCGGTGGTGAGGTCCAGAGCGCGGGCGGCCGGTGAGCCGTTGTCCGCGGAGTCTCGCGCCCGGACCGTGAACGTGTAGTCCGTGCCGGGCCTCAGCCCGGTGAGCAGCGCCGTGGTCTCGTCGCCGCTGACGCTGTGGATCTTCGCGTCGCCCTGGTAGATGTCGTACGAGGCCACGCCCACGTTATCCGTCGACTTGCCCCAGGTGAGGGTTGCGGCGCGGCCGCCGTCGGCCCGGCCGCGCAGGCGTCCCGGACGGGTGGGCGGCTCGCGGTCGTCGGCGGCGGCCGCGGACAGTGTGGTGACACGTATGTCCTTGCTCGCCATGGAGAGGTTGCCCGCAGCGTCCCGGGCCCGGACGGTGAACGTGTAGACGGCCGACGGCTTCAGGCCCGCGACATCGACCATGTACCGCTCGCCGGTGACCTTCTTGACCAGCCTGCTTCCCTCGTACACCTCGTAACCGGCGACCTCGACGTCATCGGTGGAGCGGCTCCACATGACGTGGACGGAGGTGGAGCTGCTGGCATGGACCGTGACGCCGGCCGGGGCCGAAGGGGCCTGCGTATCCCCGCCGTTCGCCCCACAGGCGGACAGGCGGGTGGTCAGGCAGGCCGTCAGGAGGAGGGCGGGGGCGGCAGAGGTCAGCACGGCGAGCCCGGGAATCCGTCTCACGGTCATGCCTTCCATTCGGCGACGATGAACGGAATGGTCTAGACATATATGGCACAGGTGCCGGTCCTCATCAAGAGGCCACAACACAGTGTCCGCACCGTGATCCGCCGCCCCTATCGTTGGCCACGGTTCGGGGGCTCAGCGAGGCCCCCCGCCCACGGGGACATCGACACGGGGACACGAAAGGCGCCATACGTGGTACTGGAGCCAGAGCACATCGACCAAGCGGCGGGATCGGCGGCTGCGGGAGCCGCAGCGGCGACAACGACCGGGGCCGCGCCGCCCGCCGTCCGTATCCACGGACTGTGGAAACGATTCGGCGAGCAGGTCGCGGTCGCCGGAGTCGATCTCGAGCTGCCCGCAGGCCAGTTCATCGGGCTCGTCGGCCCGAACGGCGCGGGCAAGACGACCACGCTCTCCATGATCACCGGCCTCCTGCGGCCCGACTCCGGCCGCGTCGAGGTCGGCGGCCACGACGTCTGGCAGGACCCGGTCGCGGTCAAGAGCCGGATCGGCGTACTGCCCGAGGGCCTGCGCCTGTTCGAGCGGCTGTCCGGCCGCGAGCTCCTCGCGTACACCGGCCGGCTGCGCGGCCTCCCCGGCGAGGAGGTGGACAAGCGGGCCACCCAGCTGCTGGACGTCCTGGACCTGGCGAGCGCGCAGCACAAGCTCGTCGTCGACTACTCGACCGGCATGCGGAAGAAGATCGGCCTGGCGGCCGCCCTCCTCCACAATCCCCAAGTCCTCTTCCTCGACGAGCCCTTCGAGGGGGTCGACCCGGTGTCGGCGCAGACGATCCGGGGCGTGCTGGAGCGCTACACCGCGTCCGGCGCGACCGTCGTCTTCTCCAGCCATGTGATGGAGCTGGTGGAGAGCCTGTGCGACTGGGTGGCGGTGATGGCCGCGGGGCGGATCCGCGCGCACGGGACGCTCGCCGAGGTGCGGGGCGGCGCGGGCTCGCTCCAGGCCGCCTTCCTGGAGCTGGTCGGGGCGGGCGGCCGCGGCTCCGGACAGGACCTGGACTGGCTTGGCGGCGGCGCCCGATGACCACCGCCGCTGCTGCTGTTCCTCCTTCTTCTCCTTCTTCTCCTCCTTCCTCGCCTTCGGCCGCCTCCGTCACGCCCGTCTTCGTACGGCTGAAGCTCTCCCTGCTGCGGAACGGGCTGCGCCAGTCGTCGGGGCGTACGGCCGCGTACGTCGCATCGATCGTCGTGACGCTGCTTTTCGCGGCGCTGCAGATGCTCGGTCTGATCGCGCTGCGCGGCTACGCGCACGCGCCCGCGCTCGTCGTCACGGTCATCGCCGTCATCGCGCTCGGCTGGACGGTCATGCCGCTGTTCTTCCCCAGCGGCGACGAGACCCTGGACCCGACGCGGCTGGTGATGCTGCCGCTGCGGCCGCGCCCGGTCGTCGTGTCGCTGCTCGTCGCCTCGCTGATCGGCGTCGGCCCGCTGTTCACGCTCACGCTCGCGCTGGGCTCGGTGATCGCGGTCGGACGCGGGGGCGCGGGGGTAGCGGCGGGCGTGGTCGCCGTACCGCTGGTGGTGCTGGTGTGCGTGGCGCTCGCACGGGCGGTCGCGGCCGGGAACATACGGCTGCTGACCAGCCGCAGGGGGCGTGATCTTGCGCTGCTGAGCGGCCTGGTCGTCGCGGTGGGCGCGCAGTTCGTGAACATCGGCGTGCAGAAGCTGGCCCAGCCGGACGGGCTGAAGGTGCTGGAGCCGGTGGCGGACGTGCTGCGCTGGGTACCGCCGGCGTCGGCGGTGGACGCCGTACGCGCGGCGGGCGACGGCTCGTACGGGCAGGCCGCGGTTCAACTGCTGCTCAACGGGGTGGCGCTGGCGCTGCTGGTGCGCTGGTGGCAGCACAGCCTCACCCGCCTGATGACCAGCCCGGACGGCTCGACGCTGCAGGCGGCCACGCGGGAGGAGGGGAAGGAGGGCCGCGGCTTCGGTATCGCCGGGCTGACCCGGCTCCTTCCGGCCGGCCGTACGGGCACGGTGATGCTGCGGACGCTGCGCTACGCGTGGCGCGACCCGAAGGCGAAGGCCGCGTGGGCGACTTCGCTGGCCATCGGGCTGCTGCTGCCGGTGGTGACGGCGGTGCAGGGCGGCGGCAGCGTGTATACGGCGTGCTGGTCGGCGGGACTGCTCGGCATGCTGATGTACAACCAGTTCGGGCAGGACACCTCCGCCTTCTGGATGGTGGCACTGACGATCTCGACGCCGCGCGACGCGTACCTGGAACTACGGGGGCGGGCCATGGCGTTGGGCGCGGTGGCGCTGCCGTACGTGACGCTGGTGGTGCTGGCGGCGGCGGCCTTCATGGGGCAGTGGCAGGCGATCCCCGACGCGCTGGGCCTCTCGCTCGCCCTGCTGGGCGCGCTCCTGGCCACGGGCGCGCTGGCCTCGGCACTCTTCCCGTACTCGATCCCCCAGGACAGCGGCTACAAGAACGTGGCGCCGGGTCAGGTGGGCCTGGCCTGGATCAGCATCCTGGGCGGGACGCTGGTGGGTGCGCTGCTGTGCGCGCCGCTGCTGGCTCTGGACATATGGCTGCATGTGTCGGGTGGCCACGCCTGGCTGTGGCTGATCCTCCCGCTGGGCGCGGCGTACGGGCTGGGTGTCGCGGTCCTGGGCCTCCGCTTGGCGGCACCGCGGGTGGCGGCGCGCCTGCCGGAGATCCTGACGGCGGTCAGCAGGAAGTAACGGGCTTACTTGCCGCGGCTGCCCGCGCGTACGGCCCCCTGTGGGCCTTGCTCCGACCTGGCCCCGCGACCCTGGGACCGGCTGGGCCCCGGACGTCTCGGCCAGTGGGTGACGCCGGCCCCGGGCCAGTACGGGGAGTCACCGGAGGCCCTTCTCAGCGCACCGCGCTCACCAGTCCCGCAACGGCCGCTCCGCCCAGCGTGTACGCCGCTGCGTACGGGGAGGCCGTGGACACAGCACCTGAAGTCGTCGGTGTCGCAACCCGGTCGCGGCCTGCGCCTGCGGCCGCCGAAGGACACCAGGAAGGCCGTCAGCGACAGCACGCAGAGCAGCCCGAAGGCTCCCGCGACGGGGGGTGAGGAGCCACGCCTGCCTGCGGCCGTTCCGTCGGAGCCGGACGAACCACACTGCGCCCGCCAGCGCCACCGCCGGGGTGGCGACCACGAGGAAGCCCGCGGACGCCGCGAAGGCGCGGCCGCCTCCCGGCCAACCGGGGGCCAGGGACCGCCACAGCCCCTGGCCTAACACGAACGTTCCGGCGATGCCCCCGGCGATGGCCGCGGGCACGGCCATATAGGCCAGAGCGTTCCGCCACTTCGACTCGGGCGGGTGCTGCCTGCCCGTCTCGCCCGCGCGCGCCGCAGCCGCGGCCTCCGCCTTGGAGCGCGCGCCTGCGGCGGCGCTTCTCGGCCTTTACGGCCCGTCAGTTGGCGGCGGCCTGGGTGGTGCGCCAGGTCGGGAGGAGCTCGTCCAGGAGGGCTTCCGTGCGGGGCGGGAGGCCGCGGGCGCCGCCGCTCAGGGCATGGTTGCGCTCGATCAGGGCCTCCGCCGTCGACGTCAGCAGCGCCGTGTCGCCGGTGGCGTGGACGGCGCGGAGGAGTTCGTTCCAGAGGCGCTCGTCGGCCGGGGCGGACACCAGCGAGGTGTTGAGGGACTCGATGGCCGCCGCCGGGTTGTCCGCGCCCAGGTGGTGCGCCGACAGCGCCAGCGCCACGTCCGCGACCAGCAGCGGCAGTTGAGCCTCGATGATCTCGTGGGAGAGCCAGCCGTAGCGGCCCGCGGGCCGGTCGGCGAGCAGCGGGCCGCGGGCGAGCGCGAGGGCGTCGGTGAGCAGCCGCTCCCGTACGGACGCGCGGCGGGCGCCGCGCCCGGCCGTCGCCTCGTGGTGGAGGGTGCGCAGCACGTCCAGGTCCGAGACGACGGACGAGGCCAGAGTCAGCCGCCCGGTGTCATCGGTGCGCAGCCGCGGCGCGCCGTCCGGGTCGTTGCCGAGCCAGCTGCGCAGCCGCTCGATCAGCGCGTCCCGTACGTCCTCGGTCGCGCCGCGCGGCCACAGACCGGACGCCAGGACGCGCGGGTGCACGCCCTCGCGGTGCAGCAGCAGCATGGCGAGGGCCTCGTGGAGCAGCGGGCTGCGCTCGCCGTCGGGGTCCTCGAGGCCCATGACCTCGTACGGGCCCACGAGTCGCGCGTACACCGCGGGCCGCCCTCGCTCGGTGATGTCCACCATGAAGGGCAGCCGGGACACGTCGGCGCCGCCGTCGCCGCCTCGGCCGCCTTCGCCCGCGCCGCCGTCCGGGTCGAGGTCCGCGGCCGCGAACAGCTCGACCACCGCCGCGTGCTGCTCCTGCGGCAGCAGCTGGGCCTTGAGTTCGAGGCCGAGCAGCGGGGCGAGCAGCCGGCCGTCGGAGGTGATCTCCAGCTCCCAGGTCGCGCCGGGGAGGCCGTCGGACGTGGCACCGACGAGGTAGCCGATGCCCAGCCGCCCCGAGTCGGCGGCGAGTTCGGCGATCTCAACCGCCTCTTCCTCAGTCGGCTCGGCGGCCAGCAGTACCAGGTGCGGGGCCCACTGGGTGTGCTGCGCCTGGCCGGTGCGGCCGGTGAGCACCGAGTCGTGTCCGGCGTTGCCGAGCGCGCGGCGCCGCTGCCCGGTCTCGGCCCGCATGTCCTCCAGCAGCGCGGCGACGTCCTCGACGTGGCGTATGCGGGTCGGGGCGAGGGCGCCGAGCTCGGCGCCGAAGCCGACGAGGGTCACGGTCAGCCGGTCCGACCAGCCGTTGGTGGCGAGTTCGGCGGCGACGGACGCGAACACGGCCGTACGGTCGGCGGCCCGGCCGGACAGCGAGACGATGCCGGGGACGGCCTCGAGGTTGAGCAGCAGGCGGGCGTCGTCGAGCGTGCCGAGACTGACGAGGCCGGGGTACGGGGCGGCGGCCTCGTCGACGTTCTCGATCGACCGGAGGTCGGAGCGCTGCACACGCCAGAACGTCTGGTCCTGGCCGAGCTGCCAGGGCGCGGGCGGCTGGCCGGCGGGGTGGGCGAGCTGGAGGTGCAGCTCGGCGTCGGTGAGCCACGCGGCGTAGACGGTCGGCAGCGTCTTGGACTCGGCGCCGAGGGCGGCGGCGAGCCAGCGCAGCGCGCGGTCCAGATCGCGTACGGCGTCGGGGTCGGCGCCGACGAACAGCGAGTCCTGGATGTCGGCGGCCGCACCGGTGGGCGTGGCGAGCTCGGGTGTACGGCCGCCGACCGCGCGCATCGCCGACTGCCATAGCGCGGCGCGGCGGCGCCGGCCGAGGGCGGCGAGCAGGCCGGCGGCGAGCAGCGGGGCGCCCATGAGGGCGTCGGAGAGGCCGAAGGAGGAGCCGGATTCGGCGGCGGGGGTGGCGACTTGCTCGTGCCCCCCGGTGGGGCCGGGGTCGGCGGGGAGCTGCTCGGGCCCTGTCGGGGAGTCGGGCGTGACGGAGATGGGCTGCGTCACGCTGTCGCCGCCGCTCGGGCTCTGCGTGGGGCTGGACTTGTCGTAGTCGGCGATCTGCTCGCGGACGTTCTCCGGCACCTTCGGGCCGTCGTCGGGCATCTCGACGAGCTCGCCGCCGTGCGCGTCCGCGGGCATCTCCATGATCCAGCCGGGGCGGATGAGGCTGGCCTGCGAGAGCCGCGAACCGTCCGGCTGTACGCGGTCCTTGTTGAGCTCGTAGATCTCCTTGTAGCGGCGGCCGTCGTCGAGGTGCCGCTCGGCGATCTCCCAGAGGGAGTCGTGGTGGCGGCCCTCGGGCGGCTGGATGCGGTAGAACTTCGTACCGCCCTGCTCCATCCGCGCCTTCTGGCCGCCCTGCACCTTGGTGTTGTCCGCGTGCTGCGCGACCTGCTGCGCGGCCTCCGCGACCTGCTCGGCGACGAACTGACCCGGCGTCTGCTGCGCGGCGGCGACGGTGGGGCGCTGGTTGCCGTCGAGCTGCTGGCCCAGCTGCGACAGGCCGGGCGTAAAGCTCGCGGCGGTCGCGCCGACCAGCAGCAGCGCGGCGACCAGCTGCCGCGCCAGCATCTGGCTCGGGCCGGCCCCGGGAATCCGCACGGGCACCCCGACCCCGGACAGCTCCGCCCTGGCCTCCACGAGCACACAGGCCGTGAACTGCGCCCACGCCACCCAAACGACCACGGTCAGCACCTTGATGAAGACGGTCGCCGTGATCTCCTGCTGCAGCGTGTCGAGCGACGGCACAGTCCTCGGCAGCGGCCACCCCACCTGCGACGCGAGCGCGAGCGGCACACCGACGAGCAGCACGGCCAGCGCGATGAACGCGAAGAAGGCCTTGACGAAGTCACCGGCGGTGCGTTGGCGTCCGATCCGGACGGGGGTGGGGCTGCTGGTGCGCGCCATGGCGGGGTTCCTACCTATGCCTTCGTTCAGGTCACTTGGGCCCATAAGGGTGTTGGTCTGATGAGCCTAGTCACCGGGCGACGGGGTGTCGAAGCCCGTATCGAGCGCCGGGTTCCGCGCGCGGCTCCTTCCCGGATGGCGGCGGTGACTACGAGCAGCCGGGGCAGGACCGCAGCGAACATCCCTGGCCAGACGTGTCGACCTGACACCGCCTCTGGGCCCGGTGCCAGCTCTGACTCGCAAACGCGACGTATCACATGACCCAGCGCAGTGACTGTGCGATGGCCTCGCACAGCCTGCCCAGCGCTCCTCCCATGCCACTCAGCGGGACGGAGAACGAGAGCACCAAGTACCCCACGCCGCCCGGAATGTGGACGTGGAAATCCAGGTTGGTCGCACCGAGGACGTGCACGGCCTCGCCAGCCGGGAGAGCGAAAGTGGAGATGTTAGCCGTGCCCTTCCTTTCCGCGAGGGCCTTCGCCAATTCCTCGGGGCAGATGGGGGTTTGGCCCCGCGTAGGAACCATCGACACCAGCAGCGATGCAGGCATGACCCTGCCATTGTCGGATTCCGACTTCAGAAAGAACTCCAGCGCACCGTGGGCCACACCCACTTCTGCCGTATTACGCAAACTGGCCCAGATATTCTGTTTCACCTCTGACGAGAGGCTCTTCCCCCTAGTATGCGAATCCACGAAGGTCTTCAGCTGTGGGCGCCAGTGCTCATGGGTAAGGTCCACTCGAAACCAGTCGCGGGGTACAAGGAGCTTGTAGTCCCGTGGTATCGCGGGAGGAGGCCCTTCACGAGTCACTTGGCCATCACAATGGGTGTGCCGCTGGCGTCGAACAGGCGAATGCCCCGTACGATTCCTGCAAACATCTTGGAAAAGGTGTCCCAGCCTTCTGAGGTGGGGGTACTCATCTCCATCACGATCACCGTACCGTTGGTCAACGGCACCTGTACTTGTATGAACGACGTCCAAACCGGCTCGTCCACGCCGGATTGCGTGAGTGCACCGTCCACGCTGCCCTGTCTGTTGCCTATGCAAGAAACAGCTGGCCCGCAAGGCAGTTCGATCTCTGAAACTTCGCCGATGTCCAGATTGCGGAGCGTGGCAGCCAGAAGCTCGACGGGGCGCTTAGAGTCTGGATTGTCGAGATCGAACTTGGAGACAGCCACTGTGGCCGTGCAGCGCGCGCCGTCAACCTCCACCAAACAAAAGCCTGCGTACTCTATACCAGCATACAGGAAGTGATCATAGTTCGCAGCGCACATTGCTGCCCACTCGACCTGTAGCTCGGTATCGGCGCTTGGCAATACCTCCTGGGCCAGCTCCAACAGCAGTTCGGCAGTGTGGTCCAAGTCCTCGACTGTCAGAGGGATTTCCCAGAATTCCTCCGGCATCAACCACCGGACGTAGATGTCCCCACCGCCACTTGGTATTTGCAGCTCTTCCTGGGTGGTTGGCGCGGTCATGCTGGGCCCTTATTCTCTGGCAATTCAAGTTCCTTCGCCGCGGGGTGATAATTGGCAGCGAAGGGGTACGGCCCGTAATACGGATAGCGGGGAGGCACATCGGCTCCGCCCGCACGGGCGATCCGCGCGACGTTGCGGTACTCGCGGGCACGTGCGCGCACGTTCTGCCGACTCGGATCTCTCCAGTGAGCGAGGGCGCTCCGGACATAGAAGTACAGCAGGGTGCCCAGAAGTGTCCCCGCTACAACCAGATAGATCAGCTGGTTCCTGCCAGATTCCCAATACTGGACGTACGCCCCCCAGTAGACCCCGAAACCGGAGCCGATGAGCGCCAGCGGAACTCCGAGTACGGCACCGGACCGGAACATATGAAGCTCATCGAGGTGACGCAGCCTGAGCATCTTCAACACAGCTTCATCATCCATGAAGTTGAGTCCCAGTTCTTGGCTGGCCTGCTCAGCCGCCCGCCGTGCAGCGGGAACTGAGCCAATCACCTCGGCGGGGATCAGATTGTGTACACCACCCCCTCTACGTCCCACGAATTCCCAGTCCTTGAGCTCGCCGAGTTCCTCGTACACTGATACCTCCACTCCAGCCACGTGTTCGCTATGCGGCGAGCGCCGCGTGGAACGGCTTTGGTGAGACCTGGGGAGCCGGTTGGGGCGTGCTCGGGCTGTTGCTCGAACTCGAAGGCTGGTTTGGCGCAGGGGACGGACCGGTTGTCGGGGTCGGCGTCGTCCGGCTGCTGCCCGCCGAATCCTGGTCGCCATAGATCTTGTGTAGAACATTGGCGAATCCAACACCCTTGATCACGCCGGTGATGTAATTCCCCTTGCCCCTGGGCTTGTAGGTCTTGCCCAGAGCCTTCGCTCCGAGGATGAATACCTTGTTGGTGAGTTTGACACCGATTCCGTTGAAGAAGTTGTGCCCAATGCCGTCGATTGCTCCAAGGGCCTTCATACCCCTCCCGGCTCCTGGGATCTTCGAGGCGAGCTTGAACCCCTTGATGGCTCCCAGGCCCGGGAACACCCCCAGAACGTCGACACCCAACTTCAAAAGATCGAATTTCCCGCCACGTGCAGTCATGTCGTAGATGTGGCCAGCCAATGCCAGCCCGCTAGAAATCACGGCGAGGGTGGCGAAGATGGGTGCCAAGAACTGCAGGGGTGGGACAAACGCGCAGATGACGGCCAATACTGACAAGACTGCCGAGATGTTGGACAACGTGTCCGCCCAGTCCGCGAGCCAGTTCATGATCCCGCCGGGATCATGAACGCCATCATGATGGACCACATTCTTGATTCTTTTCGCAGCAGCCTTCGCGGCATCGTCACGAATCGTCTTCGCGTGTGCTACACCGCCGTGCGCGGCACGCATGCGATCGGCCGCATCATCGCGCTTCTTCTCGAGCCTGGTGCGCTCGGTGATGTCGTCCTGGCTGGGGGCCTTGCCCTCGTACTTCTCGAGTTTCTTCAGCGCCAGCTTGTGGTCAGTCTCGGCTTCGCGGAAGTCGAGTAGCGCCTTGTCCGCCTTCTTCTGGGCTCGATGGAGTTCGCTCGCATACTCGTTGGACTCGCCCTCGCGGACCTTCGTTCCGAGGGCCTTTGCCGCCTCGTCGTACCGGTCAAAGGCCTTCTTCAGCCTGCCGGCCGCTCCGTCGGCGACCTCGTGGAAGGCACGTCCCGCATCACTGTCCCAGTGTTCGACTGTGGACAACGCTTTGATGTTTCGGGCCTGCGTGTCGATCTCGTCCGCCATGTTGCGCAGATGTCGGCCAAGTCTCGCGACATCGTGGGGGTCTCCAGCGACTGGGTCCCCGTCGTGCAACGGCTCCCAATCCCTCGGACGGTTGCTCACTTCTTCCCCCTGCGCTTCTCTTTGGCGGCATCTCGGAGAGCCTTCTCCAACTCCCGGTCGACCTCGTCGTACTTCTCAGCGGCTGTGGCAGTAGCCTCCGCAAGAGTCTTGATTTCGTCCATCAGCTTCTTACGGGTCTTTTTCCACGTGTCTGAGAACTCGTCGAAAACGTCCCGGAGTTCGGCGTTCCCAAGCGCGTCGCCATAGTCGTCCGCGGGATTACTGTGATTCTTGAACTCTCGGTGAATGATCTTTAGAGATCGTGAGCACTCTTCGATCAAGCCAGTATTCGCCCTGAGCTTGTCACCCATGAGTCAGTCCCCCGTTATCTGCTAGCGGTTGACGGCCTGGACTTCCTGCACAGTGACGTCTGTGGCCGTGCCGAAGGTGCCGTCGGGCAGTTCACCACCTTGGCCGTTGGAACCTTTCCAGGTGATTTTCCAGGTAAGGGTGGCATTGAGCTCGTGCGGCCCGGTGTTGGCCGTGGAGCGGAGGTATGTTATGCCACATGGCGGGGTCTGGTTCTTCTTGTCCGCGGAGTACGGAGTCCCGATGCTGCCGCCCTTGCCGATGAGGCAGTTCCCGGAGCGGGGAAAGACCTCAGCCTCCTCAGTTCCCGGTTCGATGTGGAGACTCGTTGGGGTGGCGGTGGTGGTGGCCCACAGACCGGTGCCAGGGAGGCTTGCGGTGACAGAAACTGGCTTGAATTTTGCGACGTCCAGCCACATCCAAGTCGGCAGATTGACGGTCTGGCGTCCCTCGGGATTCATGGAGACGTCCACTTCCGGAACCTGGGTCTCCTGATAAGCCAACTGTGCAAGCAGTTTGGGGCTGATAGCCTCGGGGACATCAGGGGCGGTGCCCTTGTCCACCCAGAACCAGGGTTTGTCGCACTGTGTGGACCGGGGATCCTTCTTCATCTTGGGGTTCTGAACCCCGATCCACCACATGCCCTTCCCCTCCTTCGCTATGTTGAAGTTCTTGTAGGGCTTTCCATTCTTATAGCGATCCTTGGTCGGGGTGCGAGATTCCTCGGGACCCCCGACACTCTCGGAGATGCTCCACTGGGCTTCCATGACCTTCTTGAAATTCTTCGCAGAGAAGAATGGTTCATACCAGCATGGCGGGGGACTCCAATTGGTTGTAGCTTCGATTGGGCCAGAGGAAGACGTCTTGCCACCCTTCCGAATGAAAGTCACTTTCGAGGCAACATTAGGCCCCTCTGACAATCCGGTCTGGTCACTCTGCTCCGCCTCTCCTTTGCCCTTCCTCGCGTATGCGGGAGAGGCTGTGACGAGGACGGCTGCCATAAGGACAATTCCAATAGCGCGTGCCCTCAACGCTGGCACTCCTTAGCCCCCCGTTCGGACGTGACGAACGTCGTCTGCCATACGCCCGTGGCGTTCTTCTTGAGCCGAGTGTTGTAGAAGACGTAGCTGTCTGCCGACGGAGCTTCCCTGTCGACTTTTCCGGTCTTTCGGTCCTTGTTGAACGCTTGGCTTTCATCCGCGCAGTAGGTGACCGTCGCCGCACCCTTGCCCGACATTGTCACGCTTCGGTCGAAGTAGCGAGTGGTACCGGTGAAGCTAATGCCCTCATCCAGGAAACTCTTGACCCACTTGTAGCCGGAAACTAGAGCGGCATCTGCGGAATAGAAGGACAGCGCTGGGGATTTGAGGTCTGCACGAAGCACGGCATCGTCAATTGAGTTGATGCGGCGCTCGTTGTCCGCCAGGACCGCGTCCTTTTCCGTGTCTCCCGTCTGCCGTTCCTCGAAGATGTTCTTCACGTCCTTTGGAAGGTTGATCTCCGGTCGGTCGATACCGTCGTCGGAAGGGGATGCGCTTGACGATGATGACTCCGACGAACTCTCAGCACCAGCAATCTTGTCGTTGTCGGTGGACTGCGCGTCGTCACTGCATGCAGTCAGGGTCATCGAGGCGGCAACGGCCAAGGCTGCTGCCATGCCCCGGATGCGCGTATGCATAGTCATATTCCGTAAGGTCTGGGGCTGATGTGTGGAAGTGATCGCCCATCAAATGATGGCATAGACACGTAGCGTGATTCGAGGGGGCCGCGAGTGAGCCCCTGACGAGCAGGGACTGCGCCCCTTGAGGTGCGTGGTTTCGTGCCCTTTGTGCGCCTGTTCTGCCCTGGAAGGAGCGACTCATGACGGACTCTCCGCGTATGTGGGTTTAGCTTGGCCCATGCACTCGAGCGACGATTCGGCTACCTCACTCACCTCGGGTCTGGTTCCTTTGCTTCGCCGGGAGAGGAACGTCAAGGACGCCGAGCTGAGCCTGCCGCTGACGGGCGGTCAATACCGTAGTGCCCTCCTGCAGCCTCTCGGTACGCTCGCACTGAGTACGAGACCAGATCGGTTGACTGACAGGAGCGCCGGAAGCATGTTGCCCAAGCGCGTGCAGCGGAACGTGCGAGAACGCCTCGGCATCGAGGCGAAGATCGGCGCGTGGTGCGGGATCGGCAATGTTCCCGAGCCGCCCGAAGAGGTACATGATGCAGCTGGTAGGGGACGCCTGCACCCGGCGCTGATGCGCCCGCTGGCCATGCTGGGGACTGCTCTCTCCTACCCGTTCAAGATCGTGTTGATCCCGCTTGCTTGGCTCGACGATGTCACCAACCGCATCGATGAAACGAGATGGGACCGCGAACAGCGGCAGGCCAAAGCACAGGTGGTTGGACGGCGCGATGCAGCGATTGCTCAAGAGGGCCTCGACAAGGTATTCGACGGCGATTGGGATGGCGCAGCGGGTCAGTTCCTGCTGCGCTGGTACAGCCACTCCTCGCATCACCGGCGGCTGATCCTCTTGGTGGAGGGCCGTATCGTGCTGCTGGCGCCGGCCAAGCGGGTGTCCGTTCGCGTCCCGGAGAGGATGCGGATTGTGGCAGAGATCCCTGTGGGCCAAGCGGTCATCGAAGATCCATTGCTCGGCAGGTACGAGAGCAATAAGCTACGCATGCGCTTCACGGATGGTTCCTGGCTGATCCTCAACACAGAGGAGACGCCCAGTGACATTCATCGTTGGTTGAAGCACCTGAATGAACTCGGCGCGGAAGCGGATCAGGCATCCGAGAACGACGTGGATGAATTGGGTGCGCCTGGCCGTCATCGTCGCCGCTGAGCAGGGGCCTGGTCCGGCCTCCCAGCCCCTGAACCAGCGCATCCCGGCGGCATCGGAACGGACACCTACGCGCTCGCCCAGGCGTGTGCACGCTGCGCCTGCCCCCCACCACAGAAGCCAGTAAGCCTGGACGTTCCTTCCCACTCGTCACCTCGTGCGGATTTCTGCTCCAGTTTGCCGTGGACGGTGATCGAGCCGTAGCTGAAGAGGCCTGTGAGTATCTGCTCGCACCTCAGCGGGATCTCCTCGACGAAGTCCCGCCCCCGTCCAGGCAGTGGGAGCCCGGTTACGAGTACGCCCGAGTGCCTATCTCCGCGGGCGAAGTCCCAGACTCGGGCGCTGAGTGCCGGAACAGCTGACAGATTTCTCAGCGGGTTGGCCTCGCCAGCCGCTTATGGAGCTACGGCGTCCGCTCCGGCCGCGGGTACACCTCGGGACCACAGTTCCTCGGAGTGCTCCATGAAGCGGGAGAACATTCCTCGGTCGTCACATCGTCGCAGATGGAGCAGCGGTGAATCGTGCCCGACGAGCCTCGCCAGATGCGGGGTGACAAGCGCCTCGTCATCGAAGCGGAAGACGGACAAGGAGACGTGGTTCATGGCGTCGACCGGTGCGGAGAACCGCACTTCCAGCCCCTCCACTTCGCCCATCTTGTCCAGCTGTTCCAGGGTCATCCTGATGCGCGTCGAGACCGTGAGGGTGACGTCCTCGATCTCTTCCCGCTGGCGTGTCACCTCTCCGTCGGGGGACCCGAGCAGAAAACGGACTCGGCAGCCACTCTGCGTCTTGCGGCGCAATGCGTCAGGAAGGGCCGGCGCCTGGGTCCACAGGAAGTAAGAAGTGAAGCCACCGAAGAACAGGTCATCGGTCGCATCTGCGATGAGGTCGGCCCACACCGTGGAAGGGCATGCCGAGCGATACGGGTAGCTGTGCACAATTTCTCGGTCATTGCCGGTCTTAAGCCGGTCCTTGACCGCCTTCGGCCACAACATCTCTGCTTCCACTCCCAGCGCCTTGGAGGCGTCTTCCCGGTTTCTGGCGTGCGGGATCAAGTCCTCGTCTGCGATCCAGCGTTCCACCGTCTTGCCGGAGACCCCCACCCGGACTGCCAGCTGCCTAGGCGATAGGCGAGCGCACTCCATAGCTGATCGCAAGGCCGTATTCAAGTCTCCCCCTGCGGACGTTTGGGCGTTCTTCGACCGTAGCGCCCGAAGGGCCCAACCGTCCTGAAAAGGGTGCCGGTATGACCCTCATGGGCCATCAGGCTGTCGTCGTGCAAGGCACCGTGAACGCTGCACGCGGCCTAGGCATGGCCATGGCCCATCTGAATGGAGCAGTCCAACATGCAAGGTCTCATCCATCGCTTCGCCCGTTGGCTGGTTGTGAGCCTCCTCAGCCCGAACGAGATGAGCAGTTCACTGGACACATCCCATCCAGCCGCGCGGGTGCCAGCCTCCCGATCGACGCGCCGCACCTTCATCGAGGCCGCACGGCGACAGCGCCAGGAGGAGACGAGCCAATGAGCTCCGACCGGAAGCCTGACGAGGCCGGTCGTTCCCGGATGACCCTGCGCGTCTACACCGCCAGCCGCGACGGAGTCGTGACCGCGCGGCGGGCACTGGTTCGCGTTGCAGCAGGCCAAAACACCGACGTCTACGCGCTCGCCCAGGCGTGGCCGCCCTGCGCATGCCCCCGCCACAGGGGCTGTAGGTAGCCCCTGCTCAGCACGGAACCGCCTGTCCCTCCGCGCGAGTCATTACGGCGTTCCCGGGCCGCTATCGGAGGCGCTCTCGACGAGATGCAGCAACAGGGCGGCCGCGGTCTTGACTTCCATGGTCTGGCCCGGCAAGACGAAGCCACCCGCATGGTTGCCCCACCCCGGCGAGACGTTGTACTGGGTGCCATTGACCAGCAGGGACAATGTCTGGCCACGGGTGAAGCGCACCGGTGATGCGGTGACGGAGGACAACGGGGCGCTTTCGATTGGCTGTTGGTCAGACCCGAGCAGCGTCAGCGTGGCGTTGTCCACGGTTACATAGCCTTGCTGGGCGAGGGGCGCAGCCCCTTGCCGATCTGCACTTGGTCGAAGACATACTCGGGCTCGCTCATGGCAGTACCGGTGCTTTCACGTGTGGGGACGGCGGATGGGGGGCGGAGCGACGATAGACCTAGGCATCCTGTTGGCATGACTTACTCCCCCTCGCACCCGAGTACTCGGTTACCTGCCACTCCCCGGCGCTGCCCTTCTCGAGTACCGTTCGAATCTCGATGAAGGAGTCCAGGTTGGGCTGGGCCCTGTCGACCTTGCCGCTCTTCACGTCCTTGTCGAATGCCTTGCTCTGATCCTCGCAGAAGGTCACGAGCGCCTTCTTACCGTCCTGTGACATCACGGCTCGGCCGTAGAACCGGTCGGTTCCCGTGATCGTCGTGCCGCGCTTCTTGTATTCGGCGAAGACGGCCCGGAATTTGTCCGCGGCTTCGTTCTGCCAGTAGCGGTCGAAGTTTTCCGTGGCCTCCGCTTTGGCGTATGCCTCCTGCATCGCCATCAGCGCGTAGCCGTGGTCCTTCAGGACCTCGTCCTTGGGCTTGTCACCGGTCTTGTCGTCGTCGATGACCACCTTGACGTCCGGTGGCAGGTCGAACTTCGGCGCGCCCTTCTCCTCCGTGGATGAGGCGGCCGTCTGCTGGTCCGGCTTCTGTGCGTCCGCGATCTCGTCACCCGCCCTGCCACCGTCGTCGCCGCTCCCGCAGGCAGTCGCCAGCAGCAGGACTCCAGCCACGGCCACAACCGCGGCGCTCACGAATCGGATCTTCATTGAGCAAGCACTCCCAGTGCCTTCGCGGGTGGAGCGGTCAACGGACGATGGTCTGGATCTCCTTGACCGTGACGTCCTCCTCGTACACCGACAGCCCGTCCGGCAGGGCCGGCTGCTGAGGGGCGTCGTCGGGGTTGGCCGAAGCGGTCCAGTGGACGTCCCAGACGATCTCGGCCTTGAGGGGGTACGTGCCGTCGCCCGAGGACTTCTTGTACTGGATGTTGCAGTCCGAGCCCGCGCTGTCGACCTTGTAGCCGCCGTCGCCCTTCACCATGTCGTACTCGCAGGTCCGCGGGTCGGCGTACTCCGTACCGGCGTCGATACGCAGCTTGCTGGGCGTGGCGACGGTGGTCGCTGCGATGTTCACGCCGGCTTGGGGGTTGTTGAGGCTCGCGGTGACCCATACGCGGTCCAGCGGTTGGGCGAACTTGACCTGGGTGTCGAGGTTGACCACCTGCTTGTCCGGACCGGGGCGCAGCTCCACCGGCGGGGCGGGCAGCTTGGTTCGGTCGTACGCGAGGCCGGCGAGGATTTCGGGGTCGATCGCCCCTTCGGGGGGTGCGGGGTCCTGAGGTTCGACCCAGATCCAGAGCTCACCGATGTCGCACTCCCGGGGCGACATCACCGGGGTCCGCTCCCACCACATCCCCTTCTTGCCCTTGTGAGCGTCGGTCTCCTCTTGCCGACGGTCCGCCGTGTCGTGGTCGATGCCCTCGAACGGGCCCTTGCCCTCGAGTTCTTTGTTGTGCTTGGCCAGTTCCTCGTTGGTGTACCGCGGCTCGAACCAGCACACCGGCGGGGACCAAGAGCCGCTGGAGCTGGTCATCGGCTTGCCGTTGCCGTTGTTCGTCACTTTGAACTGGACCTGGGAGCCGATGGCGCCGTTGCCGCTCTGGGGTGCCGTCTGACCGTCCTTGCCCCTCCTCTCCCAATCTGCCACTGCCTCTCCGGCAGTCCAGGTGGTGATCCCCCACAGCAGAGCGAGCGCGAAACCGACTCCTGCTGAACGCTGCCTCAGGCATCCTGCTGGCATGACCTGCTCCCCTCCAGGCGCTGCTCGTCGATGACTTGCCATTCGCCCGTGCTGCTCTTCTTCAGTTGTGCACGGAGCTCGACGAAGGATTTCAGGCTCGGCTTGGTCTTCTCGACCTTCCCAGTTTTCACAATCTTGTCGAAGATCTGGCTCTGGTCCTCGCAGAAGGTGACGAGCGCGCTGTTACCCTCGACAGACTTGACCTCGCGGCCGTAATAGCGGTCAGTCCCGGTGACCGTGGCGCCATCGTCCTTGTAGATCTTGAAGTTCGCAACGTATTTAGCGTGAACTCCATCCGCCCAATAGCGGTTGAAGTTGTCCGTCGCCTCGCCCTTGGCGAAGGACTCCACCATCCCCATCAGCGCGTACCCGTGGTCCCTCAGGACCTCGTCCTTGGCCTTGTCACCGGTCTTGTCGGCATCGACGACGACCTTGACATCTGACGGCAGGTCGAACTTCGGCGCGCCCTTCTCCTCCGGGGACGGGGACGCCGACTCCTTCTCCTCCTTCTGCGCGCCCGCGATCTCGTCGTTGGCCTTGCCGCCGCCGTCGTCGCTCCCGCACGCTGTCGTCAGTAGCAGGACTCCCGTCGCCGCCACGGCCGCGGCGCTCACGAATCGGATCTTCATGGGGTAAGTACTCCCAGTGCCTTCGTGGTTGGTTTGAAGGTGAGTCGGGTCCAGGGGAGATCAGGGTAGTCAGCCAGTGTCACGAAACCCCCGTCATCCTGTGCGGACTTCGGCACGGGCCTCGCCATGGACCGTGATCGAGCCGTCGTAGAAGAGACCCGTCAGGATGGGCTCGTACGTCAGCTGGACCTCCACCTCGACGAAGTCGACGTCGCCGTCCAGGCAGCGGGAACCGGCGATGTCGGCGCCCGAGAGGCCGACCTCGCGGGCGAAGTCCTGGACGCGGGCGCCGCAGTTCTGGTAGTTGATCGGGGCCTGGCCCCCGCGGCCTTCGCGGAGGGCCTCCTTGTCGAGGTCCTGGGCGGCGTAGCGGGCGGCCTGTTCTGCGATGTCGGCCGCGCGCTCGCGCTGGGAGATCGACAGGCCGCCGTCGATGACGAACGCGGCGAGGGTCAGGAACAGCACCGCGAAGATGATGACAGCGGCCGCGCCCGAGCCGCGGTCGTCCAGGCGAGTGCGGAGCGTGCTCAGGCGGGCGGATACGGCGGCGCGGACTCGGGCCGGGTACGGGCCCGGTGCGGCGGCGCGGGTACGGGCGGGGGCCGGGGCCGATACGGCCTTCAGGGTCTTCACGCCGCTCACGCTGCCCTCCGGAACGGGTCGAGGGGGGACGTCGAGCGGCCCGTCAGCTTCGTCGGGATGTCCAGACCCAGCATGCCGAGGCCTCGGATCTGGCAGCTGACCTCGACCGTGAAATAGCCTCCCGGCTGGAAGCCCGGGCTCGTCTTCACCACGTCGACGCCGCCCGCGCACACGTCCGCGAGATCGGACTCCGCGACCTTCCGCGCCTCCGCCATGGCGATCCCCTGCTCCTTCTGGATCGACCCTGCGCGGGCGGCGTCGCGTGCCGCTCCGTCCACCGCGCCGCGGCCGTCGACCAGTTGGCCGAAGGCCACCAGCACCAGAATGAACATGATCATCACCGGTGCGAGGATGACCACCTCGACCGTCGACAGGCCTGAGTCTCCTGCATCACGTGGGCCCCCGGCCCGTTCGGCTTCGGCCCGTACGGCTTCAGCCCGTACGGCCTCAGCCCGTTCGGCTTCGGCCCGTACGGCTCCGACCCGTCCGGCTCCCGCCCGTTCGGCCTCGAGCACCTTCGCCTCGTCCATCGTCCTCAGCCCTCAGTCCTCGACGAATCGCTCGACCGGGCCCCGCGACTGCGCGTACACGGTCAGGTCAAGACCGGGGAAGACCGTCGGCACGTTCGCCTCGACCTCCACGCCCACCGTGTTCGCCGCCGGGGCGATGGGGCTGGTCTGCGGGCCGATGAGCAGGTTCGGGCCGAGCTGTTCGATGTAGTCGTCGGCCTTGGACTTGGCCATGCCGCGCCAGCCGCCCGGGTTCTCGTCCGCCTGGGCGCGGGCCTCGCGCGCGCCCGCCTGGGCCGCCGCCTGGGCGACGTGGTCCGCGAAGAAGTACAGCGCGAACTGCACCGTCGCGAAGATCATGAAGAACAGCACCGGCGTCAGGAGCACGAACTCGATGGCCGTCATGCCCCGGTCGTCCGTACCCCGGCCGCCCGAACCCCGGCCGCCCGAACCCCGGCCGCTGCCGCCCGTACGACCACCCGCGCAGCACCGGCGTACGCCCACGCCGCTGTCGCCGCGGGCGGCCTCCAGTCTGCGTCGCACGGCATGGCGCGCCCGTGCCTTGGTGCGTCTCATGATTCGAGTCCCCGTTAAAGCCTGGTGAGTTCAGCTGTCAGTTCAGCCGTGAGTTCAGCTGTCAGTTGAGCCGTACGCCGCGTCAGCAGGTCTTGCTCGCGCTGGCGCCCTTGATGCAGTCGCCGACCTTGTTCGCGCCGTCGCTCAGCGCGGTGTTGATGATGGCGGCGACCACGCCGACGATCGCGACCACGACCGCCGAGATGATCACCCACTCCACCGCCGAGGCGCCGCGGTCCAGCTCACCCGAGCGGGCGCGCTCGACGCGCCCCCGCAGGAAGGTGACCAGGAAGTCGACGGCCGGGTGGTGGCCCAGTCCGCTGAGCCCGCCGAAGCCGAATCGAGATCCGGAGTTCATGGTTCGTGTGTCCTCTCAAATGGGTGGGGAAGCAGGGAAAATCGGACCGTTTCAGACCTGGAACACGCGCATCGCCGCCGGAAAGATCAGGAACACCAGAAAGCCTGCGCACAGCAGCAGTTGCGCCACGAGCATCGACTGCGATTTCTCACCGGCCGCCCCCTCGATCTCCGCCAGTTCCCGGTGCCGCATCGTCTCGGCACGCGAGGCGAGCGACTCCCGCACCTTCGCGCCGTCGTCGGCGACGAGCGCCAGCGACGACGAAAGGTCCTTCAGTTCTTCCACGCCCAATTCCCCGCCGAGGTTCCCGAGCGCCTGCCACTGACTCGTACCCGTGATACGCGCGTCCGCAAGGCAGTTGCGGACGCGCCGCAGCGCCCAGCCGTCGCTGACCTCGGCCGCCGCCATGAGCGCCTCGGGCAGGCCGCGCCCGCCCGCGAGGTTCATCGAGACCAGGTCCAGGTACGCGCCGACGACGCGCCGCAGGTCACGCCGCTTGTCCGCCGCGTCCCGCCGTACCTCCAGGTCCGGCAGCATGAAGAAGATGCCCGCGAAGACCAGCGCCAGCCAGATCGGGATGACCGGGCTGCTGCCGACGCCGAGCGTCCAGATGACCGCGAAGACCAGCGGGCCGAAGAAGAGGCCCACCGCGCTCAGCAGCACCTTCGTGGCCAGGAACGACTCCCAGCTGCGGCCGAGGACGGCCAGGTCGGCGCGCAGCGACCGCTGCTCCCACCCCTGCTGGAGGTAGATCTCCGCGACTCGCTGTCCGACGCGGGCCCGCATCGGGCCGAGCCTGCCGCCGCCGTCCCCTGCCTGATCACCACCGGCGTACGTCGCGCCGCGAGCCCGCAGCGCGTCGATCTGCGCGACGGTCGACACCGAGCTGCGCCGGGAGGGCATCATGGCCCGCAGCAGTACGTAGAGCCCGAGGCCGAGTACCGCCCCGATCAGCACCGTCTCGGTCATCGCGACGCCACCTCCTCATGTGCGGACTGCTGCGGATGCCCCGAGCGCGGCCGTACGAACGTGACCGCCGGCTGCTCCCGCGTCAGGAAGCGGTCCGGAGTGTCGATGCTGGAGAGCTTGCGCAGCCACAAGAAGCCCATCGCGAACAGACCGCACACGCACGCCAGGACCAGCTGCCCGACCGCCGTGCCGTACGGGGCCACGAAGTCCCGGTTGAAGACGGAGAGTCCGAGGACGAAGGCGATGGAGACGCCGACGACGATCTGCACGCTGCGCCGGGTGCTGGACCGCTGTGCCATCACACGCTGCCGCATGTCGACCTCCTCGCGCGCCGACTTGGCGAGCGCGCCGAGGACCTCGCGCAGACCCGGGCCGCGCAGCCGCGCGTTGAGGATCAGCGCGGCGATGATGATGTCGGCCGACGCGTCGTCGATCTCGTCGGCGAGGTGCTGGAGTGCGTCGGGCAGCGGCGTACGGGAGCGCAGCCGGTCGACGAGCGAGTCGAGGTGCGGCCGCAGCGCGGGCGTGGCGGCGCGCGCGGACGCCGGAATGGCCTGTTCCAGGCCGACGGCGCCCGCGATGGTGTCGCGCAGCGACTCGGTCCAGGACGCCAGGCCCTCGACACGGCGCATCGCGGCCCGCTCCTCCGCCGCCCCGCCGAACAGCTTGTCCCAGGTGAAGACAAGGATGCCCGCGGCGATGCCCGCGACGGCCCAGCGGGTCAGCAGCAGAACCAGCAGGCCGGCGCCGGCGGCGATGGAGCCGCGGCGGGAGGCGAACCGCGCGAGCTCGGCGGCCCGTTCGCTCGCCTTGGCCTTCTCGTGCTCGGGCTTGGCGGGCAGTCCGCGCACCGCCGCGATCAGCAGCGCGAGGCCGCCGCCCGCGACGACGCCGCACAGCAGCGCGTACAGCACGGGAAGCGAGAAGAACCCGCCCATGGAAGAAATGGAGTTCATACGCGCTCAGTTCACCCCCAGGTCCCGGTCGGCCGGTAGCCGTGGACGGTCAGTTCTTCGAGGCAGGCGATGGGCGCGTGCGGCACGATCCGCCCGTCGGGCGTTTCCGCGAACACCTCGCTGGACAGCACGCGGCCGTCGACGCCGTTGACCTCGCGGATGGAGGTGACGGTACGGCGCAGCCGCCCGCCGCTCTCGTAGTTGTTGCGGCGCTCGATGAAGACGACGAAGTTGATCGCGCCGGCGATGAGCATCTGGCTGGCCTCGATGGGCAGCCGCTCGTTCGCCTGGAGCGCGTAGGTCGAGATGCGGTTGAAGACCTCGCTCGAGCTGTTCGCGTGGATCGTGGACAGCGAGCCGTCGTTGCCCTGCGACATCGCGTTGAGCATGGTGACGATCTCGTCGCCGAGGACCTCACCGACGATGACGCGGGAGGGGTTCATACGGAGCGAACGCCGCACGAGCTCGGCCATGCTGATCGCGCCCTGCCCCTCGGAGTTGGGCAGCCGCTCCTCGAACGCCACGACGTTCGGGTGCAGGTCGTGGAAGGTGTCGAGGCCGAGCTCGAGCGCGCGCTCGACGGTGATGAGGCGCTCGTGCGGCGGGATCTCGTTGGCGAGGGCGCGCAGCAGCGTGGTCTTTCCCGCGTTCGTGGCGCCCGCGATCATGATGTTCTTGCGGGCGCGCACGGCGCAGGCGAGGAAGTTGCCGATCTCGGGGGTGAGCGTGCTGTTGCCCACGAGGTCGGACATGAAGACCTTGCCCATGCGGGCGCGGCGGATGGAGAGGGCCGGGCGCCGGGTGACGTCCATGACGGCCGACAGACGCGAGCCGTCCGGGAGCCTGAGGTCCAGCTGCGGGTTGGCCGAGTCGAACGGGCGGGAGGAGAGGCCGGAGTAGGCGCCGAGGACCTGGATGAGCTCGATGAGCTCCTCGTCGGTCTCGGCGACGGCGTCGCCTCGCACCTCGCGGCCGTCCGCGTAGCCGACGAAGACCTGGTCGCAGCCGTTGATGTCGATGTTCTCGACCTCGGGGTCGTCGAGCAGCGGCTGGAGGCGGCCGACGCCGAAGAGGGCGGCGTGCACGGCCGCGGCGTACGCCTCCTCGGTCTCGGCGTCGAGCGGCGTACGCCCGTAGTTGATCTCGGAGCGGGCGTGCTCCTCGAGTATCTGGGCTATGACGGCGCGCGCGTACTGCCGCTCGTCCTCGGTCGACATGGGCGCGACGCCGGACGTCTGGTCCATACGGCGCTGCTCGGCGATGCGGTCACCGGCCTCCTGCCGGAACCGCTTGACGAGGGAGTGGTCGACGGCGCTGCGGGACTGCTGCCCCGCGGAGCCGTTGAGAGTACGGCCCCGCCCCATGGTGTGACCGGTGCCGCTCACCGGACCACCCCTGCGGAGCCGGTGGGCGGCGGCGCGGAGCCGCCGCCGGGCATGGGACCGGAGGCGCCGCCGTGCGCGGCCGGGCCGCCCGGCATCGCGCCGGGACCGACGGGGCCGGCCGGGCCGCCGTGCGCTGCGGCGCCGCCGTACTGCATGGTGCCCTGGCCGCCACCCGGCGCGGCCGAACGGCCGCCCGGCGCGGGCCGACCGCCGCCGTGGCCGGGCTGGCCGGATGGGCCTGGCTGGCCGGAGTGGCCGGGCTGGCCGCCGCCGTGGGTGCTGCCGTAGCCGGCCGGCCCGCCCGGTCCGCCGCCCGGCATGGGCCGGCCACCGCCGTGCGTGGACGGGCCGCCGCCATGCGCGGACGGGCCGACGGGGCCGGGCATCGCGGACGGCCCGGCCCACGCGGCGCCGAACTGCTGGTGCAGATCGCTCGCCACCTTGCGGGCGGAGCGGATCAGCAGCGACTTCTCCAGCCTGCCGCGCTTGCGGCCCGCCAACTGGTCCGCCCCTGCGGGGTCGTGGGCGATGACGCCGACGACGCGGGCGCCGGTCTGCGAGGCGACGAGCATGTCGTTGACCTGGCCCGCGATCCGGGTGTTGCCCGGGTCGGCCACGAGCAGCACGCCGATCAAGGGCAGCCCGAGCTGGGCGGCGCCGCGGTGCGAGCCATGCAGCTTGGCGGACAGAGCCGCGGCCCGGTCCCGTATCCGGGCCAGGTGCTCCGGCTCCGTACGGGCGACCAGGAGTACGAGCGCGGCCTGCGGGAACATGTCGATGCTGGGCGAATCCGGGCCGATCCTGCCGCAGTCGGCCACCACGTCGGCAGCGCCGTGCGCGGAGTCGGCGAGCCCGGTGAAGGCGCGGCCGAGGGTCGGCCAGAGCCCGGCGAGACCGGCGGCCTGCTCCGAGCTGCTGAGACCGACCAGCACCTCGAGCCCGCCCGACATGGGCTGGGCGTGGTCCCAGAGCTGCTCGGCGGCGAGGCCGCGGCGGGCGGTGGCGGCGACGGAGAGCATGCCGAGGTTCGGATCGAGCGGCCCGCCGTGCGCGGCGGCACTGCGGTACACGAGGTCCCCGCCCGCCTGGTCCGCCTCGGCCAGCAGCACGCGCCGCGGCCAGACGGCGGAGAGCGCCACGGCGGTGGTGGTGACGCCGGGCGAACCCTTGTCGGCGGCGAGAGCGATGAGCGCCATTGTCCTTTTGTCCCTGTCCCCTAGCTGCGCCGGGTGGGCTCGGTGCCCCCCAACACCCTTGTCAACTGGCGCTCTTCGGCACGCGTACGACGGCGACCTCACCGGCGGAGGCGGAGGGCGTCAGCACCCGCGCCTCGTCCGCGGTGACCAGGACGGAGACGGGGAGGTCGCCGCTGCTGATGGTCTCGCCGCTGGTCTCGGTCACTTCGCTGACCCGGGCGCTCGCCACGAGCAGATTGTCGGCTGCGGTGCCGGATCCGGTGTCCGAGTCGGAGCCGCTGGAGCCGGACTCCCTGGCGGCATCGCTGCCGACGCGGTAAAGGGCCACTGTGTCACCGGCCTTGAGGCCCTTCGGATACTGGCCGTCCTTGAGGGAGAGGCCGACGAGGGCCTTGCCGTCGGCGATGTCCGGCTTGCCGGTCAGCATCGACCCGACGAGCAGCGAACCCTCGGTGAGATCGGTGGCGGCCCAGTACTCGGTGCTGAGCAGATCGCGCTGATCCCATGTCACGTATTGCACACCGGAATCCTTGGCGACCATCACGGATTCCACCGCGCTCTGCGGGACGCGCTTTCCGGCCGGCACCGGCTCCGTAACCTTCACAACTTCAATACGTTCTCCGGCGCGCAGCACCAGAACCGTGGTGCCGAGGGCACCGATCAGGATGAGCAGCACGGCGAGGGCAGCCAGCGCCGGCTTACGCTCGCGGGGTGCCGTAGGAAGCCTGTCCCCAACCGGCTGACCAGCTCCGGAAGCCCTGTGACTCCCCGCCCCCGCACGCTCCTGGACCTTCACGTCACCCGTCCCCGCAACTCAAGTCAACATTCGGGCATCTACGCCAAATCAGCCCCACCCGGCGCGAATACTCAGCTGGCGTGAGGCTGTCAAGTCATCGCACCGTATCAGCAGCACATAAGCGCCTCAAGGCGAGCCATTGATCGTGAAACGATGCAGGGAGCGGTCGTTATCGGGCCGCAAACCCTCAGCTGCGATCAGCTTGCGCATCCATGCCATTATCTGGGCGCGTGAGGGAGCTTCACGGGGACGGGGACGGGGGGAGCAGGGTGCGGGTTCGCGGAGTGCGGTTGCGCGGAGCGCGGGTGCATCCGGCGCGCGGGGTACGGGCCGGACTTGCCGCGGTCGGGGCGTGGCTGGCCGTTCTGACGACGGGCACCGGTGCCGCGCTCGCCGCACCCGCCGAGTCCGGGCCGACAACGTCCGTACGGGCAGAGTCCGTACGCGCCGAGTCCGGGCGTGCCGAGTCCGTACGCGCCGAGTCCGCTCGCGACGAGTCCGGGCGGCCCGACCGCGCCCAAGTCGCGTACCTCGCCGGGCAGCTCCGCCGTAACCCGATCCACATCAGCGACCAGATGCCCCGCGAACTCGCCCGCTCCGCCGCCCCGGTGCTCGCCGGGGCCGCCGAGCGGCTCGGCGGGCCGGTGTACGTGCTGGCGCTGCCGGTCGGGATCGCGGACGTACCGGACGAGAAGCTGCTGGACGCCGTGCACGCGCGGCTCGGGCGGGACGGCTTGTACATCCTGCTGGACGAAAGCAGCGTGGGCGCCGCACGCCCCTACGGGATCGGCATTTCCGCCGAGGAGGCCGCCGACGCCGCGTACGCCGTCTCGTACGAAATGCCCTACGACGCGGGCGCCGAGCGGAGCTTCCGGCGCTTCGTCGAGATCCTCGACTCGGGGAAGGCACGGCAGCGCTACGAAGCGGCGCGAGTGAAGTACGACCACGACTCCGGCGAGGAGCCCGCCGCCCTGCACACCTCCCCCACCGACCGCAAGAACCAGAGCTTCGTAACCGGGATCGCGCTGGCGGGAGTTCCGGTGCTGCTCCTGGTGCTCGCTCCGTACGTGCGGCACTGGCGCCGGACCCTCCCCGCCCCCTCGGAGGAACGGGGGAACCAGGCATGAGCAGCAGACTCCGTACGCGCGCCGGCGCGGCCGCACGGCCCGGCACACGGCCCGCGTCCCGCCTCGGCCCGTTCCTCGCCGCCGTGTTGGCCGCGGCCGTCGCGTCCGCCGTCCTCATCGCGCTGGCCGCGCAGTGGCGGTTCAACGACACCTCGTCCAGCGACAGCACCCCGCCCACGGCCGCCGACATGACCGCCCGCACCGAACGGGTCTCGGAGGGGCTGCGCCGCGGGCCGCTCTACACCGACCCCGAGAGCCCCGACCCGTTCACTGCCGCCGAGCGCTCCGCGCTGCGCGACCGTATCGAGAGACTGGACGTGCCTGTCTACGTCGCCGCTGTGCCGTCCTGGCCGGACGACGAGTCGGCGGGCGACAGCCTGCTGTTCGCGCAGCGCCTCCACGACGAGACGCGGCGCGACGGCCTGTACGTCGTGGCCGACCCCCTCGACGGCGACATCGAACTCGTCAACTACGGGGCGAGACTGGACACCGCGTCTCTCCAAGCCGTCCCCGACGCCATCACCAGCCCCGGCTACGACGACCCCTCCGACGATCTGAAACTGGCCGAACGGCTCGGCAAGCTCGTGTCGTACATCGCCAAAGCCCCGGCCGGACCTGCCGGTTCGCCGCCGTACGAGCCGCCTGCCGCGCCCGATCCGATCGCCGAGGACACCCTGCCGGGGCTGTTCTCCGGGGACTTCGTGCCGGGCGTGGTGCTCGGTGCGTTCGGCGCACTCGCGCTCGGCGGGCTGACGGTCCCGGTGCTGTGGGGCGTACGGCAGTACCTGATCGGCCGTGCGGCGACTCGTACGCGTGGCGGCGTGCGGCTGCGCAAGGGCGCGGAGGAGCCTGCGACCCCGTACGGCAAGCTGCTGCGCCGCGCCGCGGGTGCCGTGGCGGGTGTCGCCGGTCTCGTCCTCGTGACCCTGGTCGCCACCGTCCCGGAGGGATTCGGGCTCGGGAGCTCACCCGCGCTGTTCGAGGCCATTTCCGACCAGGACCGGGCGCTGGAGGCGATCATCGTCGGCTGGTATCTGCTCACGGTCCCGATCGCCGGTCTGCTGCAGACGCCCGTCGCTCGCTACCGGCGCGCCCGGATCGGCACGGGCTGGGCGCTCATCGCCGCGTACTGGGCCGTGGGGCTCCTGGTGGCCGTCGGCGCGTGGTACGCGGAAGGCGCCTTCCCCGCTCATGGAGGCAGCGGCAAGAGCGGCGGCCTGTTCGGCGCGGCACTGGCCCTGATCCTGGGCGTGCCGGCCACGTACGCCTGCTCCGGCGCCGTCTTCCTGCGCCCGCGCGCTCCACGGCAGGCCGAGGGGGCGGGGCCCGGGGCAGGGCTGGGGGCAGGGCCGCGGCCGGGGCTGGGGGAACTCGTTCGTGGGCAACTGACCATGGTGGCGCTGGGCGTCTTCGGATTCTGCGGCGTGTTCGGCGGCATGGTCAGCGCGGCGCTGACGATTCCGAGGGAGGGCGCGCTGGCGATGTTCTGGCCCGGCGCGGCCTGGGGCGGGGCACTCGGCGCGGCTCTCGCGCTGGCGCTGTGCGGGGTCGCGGAGCGGGGCGGTGGCGAGGCGCGGGCGGAACGGCGCCGCGCTCTGCTGGGAAACGCGGCACGCCTGGCCCGTATCGGCGGCCTGATCTTCGCCGTCGCGCTCGGCATCGCGCAACTGGGCTGGTTCCTGCCGCCTTTGGCGATCGGCCTGGGGGCGATCCCGGCGGTGGTCGCGACCCTCGTGCTGCTGGCGAAGTACACCCGCGCCCGCAGCTGGTTCAGCTTCACACTGCCGGACCCGCCGAAGGCTCCGTCGGACTGAGCGGGGTCGACCGCAGCCCGAGACCGAGAGACGCTGAGGAACGCCCTTCTTGGGCCGCTCTTGGGCCACCGAGCAGCTGCGGCTATCCTCAGCGAGCCCGCGGCCCCTCATGCAGAGGACACCGAACGATTATGGCCAATCCGCCCCCGGCCTCGCGCGCGCAGCAGGCACAGCAGCAACGGACGCAGAAGTCATCGCTGGGAAAGCTCGGATTCACCCTGAGCCTCTTGCTCGTTCTGGCGATCATGACCGCGGCCGCGATCGGTGGAATGCGGGTCATGGTCGTCGCGAATACCGGACTTCTGTCCGCTGTCCTACCGGAGGACGGCCGCGGGGCCACGGTGGTCGGAGGCCTGGCGTTCGGGGCACTGGCAGGGATGCTCGTGCCCGTGATTCTGCTGTCCGTCGTCAAGCCGGATGCCCACGGTGACCGTGTCTCCCTTCAGCAGGGGACCTGGCGACTCCTGGGCGTCGCGTGCATCACGATCTACCTGGCTGCGGTGTCGGTGCTCGTTGCACAGCTGGGTTGGCTGCTTCCCGAGAATGTGACGACTGCCCTGGCCGTCCCGCTGATTGGTCTCAGCTGGCTTCCGGCCGCCGTCCTCGCCTCATCGGACCGTTTCAAGGCATCCGGTCTGGGACGTCTGCTGCCGAAGTCACGCAAGACGGGCTGAAGCCGCGATCTCGTCGGCCATCGCCGTGAGCGCCTCACCGAGCTCAGGGGTGTCCCAGGTCATCACAAGTTCAAGGGCGGTCCCAGGGAACTGGCTGGGCAGGACATAATGCGCGACGCCTTCCAGCACCTTCGTGGAGTCGCTCTCCGGATCGGTCGGTTCCATCCTGTGCACGCGTAGAGCCGGTCCGAGGGGCAACGCGACTTCGGTGAGGCGTGGCAGCAGGAAAAAAGGGCCTTCGATCTGTTCTGCCTCGGCCCGCAGCACCTCCAGGCGGCAGGACTCGATGGGAATCCTGAGTTCACGGACGTGGAGGAGGGCGATGGAGGGGCCTCGGGCGGGTGCCAAGACACCCGCCGACAGCGCCCGTCTGGCCCGAGCGACCTCCGCCAAACGCATCAGGTCCTGGGCGAAGGCGTAGTGGAACCGGCGCTCGGCGTCCTCGCCCAGGTGTCGACGTGCCGTATCTTGCGCCCATTCCTGGGGAGCCTCGGAGTTCAGGTCGAGGACCAGCCAATTGTCCGGCTCGGGCAACGACACGGTGCACGTCTCCCAGCCCGATACGTCCGTCGTGTGCGCCACCGCTCACCTCCCTGCCAGTGAACTGTCAGCGCCGGTGACGTCGAGGCCGGACCGGCCCAGCAAGAATTCGTTGACGACCGACCCTGAGACGTCCTGGGCGGCGTTCACAGCGCTGACCGTATCCGAGGTGCCCCCGACGGTCATGGCTCCCATTGACAGCCCGCTGAATACCGCTGTCTGGCGGAAGGCGTTCGGAGTTCCGATCTCGGCCAGCGTCGCGGGGCTGATGGCCTTGATCCTGCCGAACTCGTCCACCATTCCGGGACCGGCGTACATGTTGCCGACGCCTCGCAGGCCGCCTGCTTGCCACGCGTCTTTGAGCGCACCGAAGTTGCCTCTGACATCGCCCAGAACACGAAGGTTTCCACGGATCGTGGCGAGATCATCCGTGAATCCCCCTCGCAGGCCTCGGAAAGCGGCGCCGAACGACACGTTCGGCGGCGCGGCGTCCCAGCTTCGCGCACCGGCCCGCCTGCCCACCATCTCGACCACACGCATCCGGCGCTGCGCCGAGTTCAGCTGCGGCGCGGTTGTCCGTACGAAACGGTTGGCCGCGTCCCACACCTTGCTGCGCCCCAGAGTCGCGGCGAGCTTGGAGGCGCTGGAGAAGACCCGCCCGATACCGAACGTGGCCAGTCCCAGGACGTCCATCGCCACATCCGTCCACTCGGCATCACCATTGATGAAGAGCAGCAGGTGGCAGACGAGGGAGATGGCCGTGGCGACGAGGGCGATGGTCCCCAGGACGCCCGCGATGGCCTGGCCGATCACGGGTATCCAGCCGACCAGGAGCGAGACGATGCCGCAGAATGCAGCGATCACTCCCGCAACATTCGCAATGACATTCAGCGCATCCCGAAGCTCGTCCAGCCAGGAGTCGTTGAGGTCGTCCCCCTCCGTGACGTCATGGATCAGCTTCGCCGCGGCATCTCCCGACTCCTTGTGCCGCGTCTTCAGCTTCCCGAGCTTCGCCCGCAAGTCGTCCAGCGCTCCCTGCGCTGTATCGGCCTTGTCGTCGAGGTCCTTCTGGCCCTTTTGGTCCGTCCCCTTCGGGGGGTTGTCCGCCTTCCGCCGGGCGGCCGTGACCTCGCCCGCCGCCGTCTCGGCCTGCTCGAGCAGCCGGTCGGCCTCGCGCTGGATCTCCTCGAGATCGGTGTAGTAGTCCTTGAGGGCCTTGCCGGCCTCGTCGTACCGCTTGTGGGCCTTGCTGACGGTGTCCGCGGTCTCCTTCGCCTTCTCGGCGAACTCCTTGCCCGCATCGGAGTCCCAGCTCTTGAGGTCGCCGAGGCGGCGCAGCGCGGCGGCGGTCTTCGAGATCGTCTCCGCGGTCTTGGTGAAGCGGGTGGACAGCGACTTGAGGTCGTGGACGTCTCCGGGTACGGGGTCGGAGTCCTCGCCCAGCGGCTCCCACTTCCAGTCGGCGGGCCTGCTCACTTCTTCCCGCCCTTTCCGCCGTCCTTGCCGTCCTTGCCCTTGCCGAGAAGGGCCTTCATCAGCTCGGTGTCGATCTGCTCGTACGCCTCACCGGCCTTCTCGGCGACCTCGCCGAGGCCCTTGATCTCCTCGATCATTTTGGTGCGGTTGTCGTTCCAGCCGTCGGAGAAGTCCTGCAACCGCTCCTGGAGCAGCTGGTGCCCGACGGTGCGGCGGTCGTAGACGTCCATCAGCTTGTCGAGCCCCTCGAACTCGGTGGCAACGGTCCGCAGCCCGCTGCCAGCGGTCCGCAGGTCCTCGGTGGACACTTTCAGCTTCTCGCCCACGCCGATTCCCCGTTCTCGTTCTCGTTGTTGTTGTCGTCGTTGTTGTTGTCGTCGTTGTTGTTGTCGTTGTCGTTGTCGTCGTGGTCATGGTTCGGCCAGCGGAGCGTGCCCGCCACGGCATCGAACAGCTCGGCCATCGCGTCGGCGATCGGCTCCAGCGGAGTACTGAAGGTCAGCATCAGCGTCTCGTCACGCCGCGGCACGGGTACGAAGTATTCGACGACAGTGTCCGCGAACTCCGTTCCCAGACGCTTCGATTCCCTGCTTCGCTCCGTGCGCCGCCGCCGCGCCGCGGCCCCAGCAGCCGGCAGCTTCACGGGCTCCACCTCGCCCTGGCCTTCTCTGGCCAGCGCGGCGACGGTGTCGAGCGCACGGAAGCGCTCCTTCACGACGGACACCAGGAGAGAGGCCGAAAGCGGCACTCCTCTCACGTCCATGAAGGAGAGGTAGAGGACCACCCCGCCCTTGTCGGCCCCCGCTTCCGCGGCTCCGCGCAGCAGCTCTTCGGACTCGCGGCGCAGGATGGGCTGATCGTCGACGCCCTTGAACTGCCGGTCGATCAGAGCTCGTACGGACGCCTCGCGCCGCTCCGGCGGCTGCAGCGGGATGCGGTACCAGTCCTCAGGGGTGAGCAGACCGAAGCCGCTGCCCCTGCGCGGGCGCGCGGGATCCCCGTCGGATCCCGGCTGATGTGTCATGCGTCGCCTCCGCGCCGTCCGATGGGCGGCCCGTCCATACGCCTGCTGGGGGCCAGGGCCGAGCGTCACCCGGCCGCTGGGCGAGTCACTCTACGGGAATGTTTTCGGCCACGCAGCCGCGCTGTTGCCTCGCTCTGCCGGGGTCGGCGACGGCTTGGTTCGGCTCGATGGGGTGCGGGCCGCGGGCACCGTCCTTGAGACCGTCCGCAGCCTCCACGGCCGCCTCCGCGACCTCGCCCCGGCTCCTCGCCGTGGCCGCGGAGGGCCGCCACTCCTGGACGGGCCCAGACCGCGCTCTCGCAGTGCCACAGCCGCGAGGTGAAGGCGACCGTCGGCCAACAGACCGTCACGAATGGTGTAACACCCCGTCGATCCCGGCGAGGGCGGTGCCCAACACTGTCGGTACGAGGAACCGATCCCGCGCGCGCAGCCAGAGGACGGCAGTCGGCCCGACCGCCAGGCCCACGATGCTGCTCGGCAGCGTGGCCAGCTCGCGTGAATCGGCCCCCTGTGAAGTCGTCAAGACGACGTCGAAGAACTCGCGTCGTTCAGCCAGATACTGCGGGCGAATTCATCGCATTCCTCGATGTGCGCTGCCAGCCAGCCAGGGTCGTCGGAGACTGTTCGCAGCTGCAGGTCCACCCCGAACTCCTCCGACCGCCAGCCAAAGTTGACGGACATCATCAACGCACCTTCGCGCGATCCGAAGTAACGCAGTGATCGAAGGCCCTCTCCCATGCGTTCGGTGGTGAAGGGCTCCACCTCGACCGGACGGACCGGGCTCTCCTCGTCGGCTTGAACCGCCTCACGCAGACGTGCTGTGCGGTCTCCCTCGATGGGGACTTTGAGCGCGAAGAAGGGCAAGGGGATCCGGCGGGGGTCGGGCGCGTACAGAAACACCTGGTGCGCGGGGATCTTGCCGGGGATGCCTTCGGCGAGCATGGAGAGCCGCACGGCGAGGGCCTTGACATCGCGCCGTTTCGGCCGCTTCACGTGAAGCTTCCAGAGAAGCTCTGCCTGCTGGTGGGCCCATTCTTCAAGGTCCCCAGGGCGGTCCCATACCAGCGGCATCAACAGCCACTGCGAGGGATCCGAATCCGTCTCCACGAAGATCATGCGTAGCTCCATCGGAATGTGGTCATCACAGCGTCGAAGAGTTCCACGAGAACTTCGGCGAACTCGCTCTTCGGATCACCGTCAGCGATAGTGCTGAAACAGACCGTCACCCACTGTGGAGCACCGCTCCGCGGAACGGGGAGAACGTATTCGATGCGCCGTGAGGGGAACTCCACGTCTCGATCCGGGTCAGGCGGCGTGATTTTGTCCACGCGGATGCCATCGGAACCGTCGACGGTGATCGGCTCACTGTTCGTCGCGTCTGCCAGAAGTTGGGACACGATCTCATCGGTGCCGACACTGCCTCCGGGGCCCGAGAGCACCTCGGACACGACGAAGGAAGCCGCGATGTGCGTGCCGTGGATACGCTCCACCGGCAGGTAGAGCGTCAATCCGTCCGCCTTGCGCGCCTGCTTCACGGCCTTGCCGAGCTGCTTGATCAGCTCCAGGCGGGCCTTGATGACGTCGTCCTTCGGTATGTCCTCCGGCAGTTGGGCCACCGCCCCATCGACGATGCGCTTGACCGCTTCGTCCGCGCCGTTTCGCAGGGGAATCAGATCCCATCCCGGCGGAGGGATGAGGGTGTAGCCGACGGGAGGCGACCGTACATCCTCGAAAACGTCAGGCACTCCGGTTCCTTTCCACGATCGCGAAGCCCGCAACCAGCAGTGGAGTGATGAACGCGCCGACGACGCCCGGCCAGAAACCCGTCACCACTGCAGGCAGCACGAGCAGAAAGGAGACGGCCAGAGCATGGGTGAGACCCTCGGGCCGACGACCGTGCCACGGGTGCTGCACGAAGATCCACAGCACACCGAGAATTCCGGCGGACACCACGGCGCGCTCCAGCCAGACCCAGACAGGAACGAGGGATCTCGGGCTCACGATGGCCAACAGGAAATACACAATGATGAACACCGCCGGCACGATGACGCAGAGCCGTGCCGCTGCCACAACTCCGCCACCGAGGCGGTTCACCACCGAAGCGACCAGGGACCGGTTGGGAGGCATCAGTTCTTGACCTTCATTCGGGCGTGCGAGTGGAGCAGCTTTACCAGTGGGTATCGACCGGAGGCTTCCATGTGTTCCCCTTCCAGTCGTTGTAAGTCTCGCTGAACGGTTTGTCCGGAGTGCCGAACTCCTCGTGCGCGGCAGCGATGGCGTCGCTCTGACCGAACGTCTTGTCGATCACGTCGGCGCCGGTTCCGACGTACGCAGCACCGAGGGACAGTCCGTAACCGCCCCCAGCCGTCAGGCGAGTAGCCGCGGAAGCCGCGTCAGGGAACGCATCCGAGTTCTTGGCAATGTTGGCGTAGAGGCCCGCGGCCTCGTCATCACCCAGGTTGGCGACCTTGGCGAGCTTGCTGATCTGCGGCGGATCCATCGAGACCCTACCCGCGTCGTCAAGGATCTTCTTACGGATGAAGTGCCGAAGCTCCTTGGCGAACACCTTGGTCGCGTCGTCCGACGTCGTGGCGATGGTCCTGCCGAGCTCGTCCATGACGCGCGAGTGAGCGCGGATACCGTCCTTGAGCTTGGCGACCCGGGACAGCGCCGCCGCGCCCTTGGTCGTCGCATTCGCGCCCTTCAGCATGGCGACACCCAGACGCCCCATGCCCATCGTGACCAGGCCGATGGAATCCATGGCGACATCCATCCAGCTGGCGTCACCCGACGCCACGAGCAGGAGTCTTGTGCCGAAAACGATCAATCCGGCAACCAGGAGGAAGACGGCGATATTGAGCCCTGGGATGAACATGGCGATCACGCCCACGATCGTGGCGACCCAACCCAGAACATCGATCACGACCTTGATCCAGTCGGCGTTCTCGTGGACCCAGCCCTTGACGTCGTCCCACCAGCTGTCTTCGATGACGTCGTCAAGCTGGTCGCGGATCTTGCCCGCGTGGTGGCGGGCCCGTTCGTCGCGGTCTCCCTTGATGCGATCAAGCTGATCGCGATACTCCTGCAGCGGATCGTGTTCCGTGCCGCTTTCCGAAGGATTGGGCGTCTTTCCGTCGCCGGACGCCTTCTTGGCTCTGTCCGCGTCGACTTCGTCCTGCTTCTTCTTGGCGTTGGCCAGGACCCTGTCGGCCTCGCCCTGGAAGTCCTCGAGATCGTTCGCCCAGTTGGTCAGATGGCCGTGCACCCGCTCGTAGCGGCCGGCCACCTCGCGCAAGTGCTTCTCCAGTACCTCGGATTCTTCGCGAAGTTTGCCGGCGTACTTGCCCCTGAGCTCATTGTCGTCGCCGACGTCACGGAGCAGTCGGGCTTGCTCCCGGAGGGATTGCGCCACGCCCTTCATGTGCTTCACTTCGGAGCGGATTTCCTCCGGATCGCCCGGTATGGGATCGGAGTCGGCGAGTGGCTGCCAGTCGCGGGGGCGGTGCCTGGAGGATGCGGTCACTTCCTCTTCTTGCCCTTCCGCAGCTCCTTGGCCAGTTGGGCATCCTGGCCGGTAAATCCGTCGATGGTCGCCGTAATCAGCTTTCCGACCGAGTCGACGCTTTCCAGCATCTTCCCCCGATAGTCGTCCCAGTTGTCCACGAACTCATCCATGGCTTCCGTTATTTCACCACTGCCCCAGTACTGGCGCATGTCATCCTTGCGGTTGCCCAGGTTCTTGAGCTCCTTCTGTATGCCCTTGAGTCGTGACTCCGAGGCCACGAGGAGATCAACGTTGACGATGAGGTCCGAGTCGTCTGCCATGGGTTGTTTCAGTCTCCTGGGTCGTGCACCTTCAGCGAGGCTTCGGGCTCGGCCTTCGGGCTCGGCGGTTCACTGGCGCTCCCGGTTGGGCGAGTGTTGTCCTCAGCGAACTGACGCTATCCATGGGGCACATGGTTTCGCCAGCTCGAACCTTTGGACAAGAGCGGAGAGGCCAGGAGGAAGGCGGGTGAACCAGCCCTTGTTCTCGGTTACTTCGGTGAGCAGTTTGCCAACCCTGCGGCAACTGGGCTCCCCAGGCCCGGTCGCGTCGGGATGGCCCACGAGCGTCGTACTGGCGCCCTGGCCGATTGCCGCGGACCGTAGGGTTGGGACGGTCGGGCCGATGACGAGCGGACGGGGAGCGGGAGCATGAGCCGGTGGGTCGAGGCGCAGACGGTTGAGCGCGGGGGATTCCGGATTAACGTGCCGGAGTCGTGGTGGGAGTTCGACGTGCGGCCCGAGTCGCGGGACGACAGCATCCGGCAGATGGTCAACGAGCGCATCCGCGCCGTACCGGATATGGCCCCGCACCGCGATGTCCTGACCTCCTTCCTCCAGCGGTCCGCGCGCGAGGCGTGGGAGTCCGGGGCCGTCTACTGCGGTTGCATGGCGGAGAGTTTCGGCGGCGAGGTACCGATCACGGCTTCGGTCACCGTGTCCCTGGTCGGCGCCCGTACGTCCGACGGGACCGTCCTGCCCACCGACCCGGCCGCCATCGTCGGGCAGCTGAAGCCCAGGATCGCCAAGCGGGAGGGCGACGCCTGGCGGAAGGTCACGACGGTCGACATCCCCGAGGTCGGCATCGCCGCCCGCACGCACGGGATCGAGGACATCGAGATTCCTCCGGACAACCGGACCGTACGCGCTGTGCTGATGCAGACCTTCATCCCCCTCCCCGGTGAGGAGGGGAAGGTCGCCCTGGTGGCCGGAAGCAGCCAGGTCCTCGATCTCGCGGACTCCTTCTTCGACATCTTCGACGCCGTGACCTCCACCTTCCGCTTCGCGTAACGGCTGTCACTGCGGAGCCGGTACGCCAGGCGTAGCGTCATAGGGTTTGAGACCGTAGGTGGGCTACTACCGGGCTACCGCAGGGGGAGGTAATCGACATGGGTGGCAAAAAACCCGATTTCGCGATTCCGCTGAGCGAGCTGGAGGGCTTCGGCGGGCGGCTGAGGTCGATCAAGTCCCGGATGAACGGGACGAAGAAGATGTTCGAGGACTACCGCGAGGACATCGGGGACGGCGGAGTCGTCGACAAGCTCGAGGAATTCGAGTCCGGTTGGGAAGACGGCCGCGAGGACATCGGCCAACAGTTGGGGGGCCTGGCCGACATGGCCGACGCGGTCGTCCGCGAGGTCCGCAAGGTCGACCACGACCTGGAGAAAGAGCTCAAGAAGAACACCAAGAAGAACGAGAAACAGATCGGCAGTGGCAAGGGCGGCGGGACGGTCAAGGTAGGCGGGGACGGGGACGGCGGCAAGGACGGCGGCGGCAAAAGCGAGAAGTAGGGCACTCCTGCTTCATGAGAACCCTCGCCGTCTGTTGGCCGTTCGCCTGCCCGAAATGCATCAGGCCTGGCGGGAGCACCTCGCTGCCCGCGCCGCGGCACGTCCCGCCAGGCCGGGCGTCGCCACCATCCGCCGGCGCGTCGTACGCAGGAAGTCCCGCGCCCCGCGGCGACGCCTGAGCCCGTCTCCCGCGGCAACTCGATCCGCCCGGTCGCGTCTCTCCCTTCCCCCGTGACGTCCTCCCGAGAACGGCCGCGGGCCCGGCCCCGCGGCAGGTTTTTGCAGATTGCCGCGGCGCCGGGCCCGTACAACACATGAGGCCGAGACGGCCAAGTCGGCCGAGCGGGCCGTGACGGCCAGAAAGGCCGGAAGAGCTACTTCTTGAGGCCGCGCTCGAGTTCCGAGTCGAGGTTCCGGAAGGCCTCGGCGGCCTTGTCCAGGAACTGGGCCATGCCGTCCATGCCCTCGATGGTGTCCGTGGCGCCCTTGGTGAACTCTTCGTAGGACTGGTCGAACTGCTTCGACGCCTTTTCCGTGACGAAGCCGTCGTTGATGAGCTTCTTCACGTACTTCTCGGCAGCCTTCAGGTCCTTGTCGATGGCTTCCCGGTGCTTCCGAATCTTGTCGGCCGCGTCCTCCATGTCCTGGTAAGTGAGATTCACATCGCCCTTGCCCATAAGGCTCCCCTTCTTGTCAGATGTGCCGCAGGGCAGACCCCCGTGGCTACCGTGCTTCTCGTGATGCGGATTCGTGTGATGGTCCGCTCGGTAAGGCAGCTTACGGGTGAGGACACCGCCAACGCAGCCGCGGTTCCCGGGGCTTGGCATCCTCAGCCGTCCCCGGGAGCCGACAAGTCCGATAGGCCCCGTTGTCCGTCGGGCCCGTTGTCCATCGGGCCCGCAGGCCGGATATCGTCCCTTGTGCAGTGAGGTTCGCGTACCGGGGGAGCCTCGTACGACTCGAGGAGGTCGATCGTGCGCCTGACTCTGACCGTCGTGGATCCGCTCGGCGGTGCCGGCGCCGATGTCGTGCTCGATGCCGACCCCGAAGCGCAGATCGGCGACGTGGCGCGCGAACTGGCGCAGCAGGTGGGCGCGGCGGGCGCCGGCGGCCAGGCGGGTGGCGCCCAGATCATCCCGCTCCAGAGCCAGCGCGGCGTGGCCGGCGGCCCAAGCGGCCCCGGCGGCCCAGGTGGTGGCACGGGCGGCCGAGGCGGCGCCTCCGTAGCGCCGCTGGTGTACGTCGACGGGTACGCGCTCGACCCCTCCCTCAGCGTCGCCGGTTCCCCGCTGCGCGAAGGCGCGGTGATCAGCCTCAACGACCCGGCCGGGTGCCTGCCCGGCGAGCCCGCGGGCCTGGTCGAGCTGCGCGTCGTGAGCGGCCCCGAGGCCGGTTCCGTCCACCGGCTCGGCATCGGCCGGTACGAGATAGGCCGGGGCACCGCGGCCTACATCCGGATCGACGACCCCGAACTGCCCGACCGCGCGCTGGTCCTGTCCGTCGCCGCCGACGGCACCTGCCAGGTCGCCCAGCCCACCGGAGCCGGGGCCGGGACGCGAGCGTCCCAAGGCACCCGAGCATCCCAGGGTGCCCGCGGATCCCAAGGGACCCAGGCCTCCCAGAAGCTGACCCTCGACGGCAAGGAGCTGGAGGGCGACAAGGCCGACTGGCCACTGGGCGGGCAGATAGGCGTCGGCAACACCCTCCTCGAAATCGTCCGCTACGCACCCCCGAACGCCGCGCTGAAGTGGTCCGAAGACGGCGCGGGCCTGGACTACAACCGCCCGCCGCGGCTGCGGCCCCCGGACCGTACGACGAGGTTCCGGCTGCCCAGCCCGCCCCGCGAGCACGAAGCGCGCCCGCTGCCCTGGCTGATGGCGTTCATGCCCCTGGTCGCCGCGGTGACCATGGCCATGCTCATGGACCGCTGGTACTACCTGATCATGGCCGTGATGAGCCCGATCATGCTCTTCGCCAACTACTTCATGGACAAGAAGCACGGGCGCAAGTCGCATGCCAAACAGGTCGCGGAGTACAAGGAACACAAGGCGCGCATCGAGAAGGACGCCCAGGACGCACTCGTGGCCGAGCGGCTCGACCGCCGGGCCGCCATGCCGGACCCCGCCACCGTCCTGACCCTCGGCACCGGCCCCCGCACCCGGCTGTGGGAGCGGCGCCGCACCGACCTGGACCACCTGCTGCTCCGCGTGGGCACCGGGCAGCTGCCCTCGGAGGTCGTGCTCGACGACCCCGAGCAGGACGACCACCGCCGCGAGGTCACCTGGAAGATCGAGGACGCCCCGGTCGCGCTGCCCCTGCGCAAGCTCGGCGTCGTCGGCCTCGCCGGCCCCGGTGACTCCGCTCGCGCCCTCGGCCGCTGGGCCGTGGCCCAGATCGCGGCCCTGCACAGCCCGGTGGATGTGCAGTTCTACGTGCTCACGGAGGGCTCGGCCCGGGACAGTTGGGACTGGATGCGCTGGCTGCCGCACGCCCGCCCCTCCAGCGGGCAGGACGCCAACGCCCTGATCGGTACGGATGCCGAAACCGTCGCGGCCCGCGTCGGCGAGCTGACCCAGCTCCTGGACGCCCGCCAGAAGGCGGCGAAGGAGTCGGGCGGGCGCAACGCCGGCTTCTCCGACCCCGACATCGTGGTCGTCTGGGACGGCTCGCGGCGGCTCCGCTCGATGCCCGGTGTCGTACGGCTGCTCCGCGAGGGCCCGGCCGTGGCGATGTACGCGGTGTGCCTCGACGACGAGGAGCGGTTCCTGCCGGGTGAGTGCCAGGCCTTCGTGATCGCCGAGCCCAAGCCCGAAGACCTGTCCCGCCCCGACGCCCGTACCGAACCGGCCCAGGCCGGCCAGGCCGTGCAGGCGGGCGGCTTCCCGTCCTTCCAGGCCTGGCACCCCGGCGCGCCCGGCGCCTCCGGGCACACCGACGCCGTGCTCGCCGCCCCCCTGCTCCGGCTGCGTGTCGAGCAGACCGGCGCCGAGACCGTGAAGAGCGTGCGGCCGGACTTCGTCTCCCCCGCCTGGTGCTCGCGGCTCGCCCGCTCGCTGTCCCCGCTGCGCGACATCAGCGGGGAGAGCGAGGACGCTGGACTGCCCGGCGCCAGCCGCCTGCTGGACGTCATCGAGATGGAGCCGCCGACCGGTGACGCGGTCGCGGCCCGCTGGCGACTCGGCGGCCAGTCGACGATGGCCGTGATCGGCGAGTCGTACGACGGCCCCTTCGGCATCGACATCCGCAGGGACGGCCCGCACGGCCTCATCGCCGGTACCACCGGCTCCGGTAAGTCCGAGCTGCTGCAGACCATCGTCGCCTCGCTCGCGGTCGCCAACACCCCCGAGTCGATGACCTTCGTCCTCGTCGACTACAAGGGCGGCTCCGCCTTCAAGGACTGTGTCCAACTGCCGCACACCGTCGGCATGGTGACCGACCTCGACGCGCACCTCGTCGAGCGGGCCCTGGAATCCCTGGGCGCCGAGCTCAAGCGGCGCGAGCACATCCTCGCCGACGTCGGGGCCAAGGACATCGAGGACTACCAGGACCTGGTGCGCCGCGACCCGTCGAACCAGCCGCTCCCCCGGCTCCTCATCGTCATCGACGAATTCGCGTCCATGGTCCGCGACCTGCCCGACTTCGTCACCGGCCTGGTCAACATCGCGCAGCGAGGCCGTTCGCTGGGCATTCACCTGCTGCTCGCGACCCAGCGGCCGAGCGGTGTGGTCTCCCCCGAGATCCGGGCCAACACCAACCTGCGCATCGCGCTCCGCGTGACCGACGGCAGCGAGTCGACCGACGTCATCGACGCGCCCGACGCCGGCCACATCTCCAAGTCCACGCCGGGCCGGGCGTACGTACGCCTCGGCCACGCCTCGCTCGTGCCCTTCCAGTCCGGCCGCGTCGGCGGCCGCCGCCCTGGCGCGGCGGACCCGCAGACCGAGGCGCCGTGGTCCGGCCGTCTCGACTGGCAGGACCTGGGGCGTGCCGCGCTCAAGCGCCCCAAGGCGGCCGCCCGCGAGGAAGAAGAGATCACCGACCTCAAGGTCCTGGTCGACGCCGTCCGGGAGGCCAACGAGCGCCTCGCCATCCCGGCGCAGCACAGCCCGTGGCTTCCGGCCCTCGACACCACCCTGCTGCTGGAGGACATCCCGGCGGTACGGGGCGCGGGCACGCTGGCCCCGGCCCCGTACGGCATCGAGGACCTGCCCGCCGACCAGGCACGCCGCCCCGTCGCACTCGACTTCGCGACGTTCGGCCACCTGATGATCGGCGGCGCCCCGCGCAGCGGCCGCTCCCAGGTGCTGCGGACCATCGCCGGCTCGCTGGCCCGTACGCACTCGGTCGCGGACGTCCACATCTACGGCATCGACTGCGGCAACGGCGCCCTCAACGCGCTGACCCGGCTGCCGCACTGCGGCGCGGTCGTGGGGCGCGCGCAGACCGAGCGGGCCACCCGGCTGATCAGCCGGCTGTCCGGTGAACTCACACGCCGTCAGGAGCTGCTCGCCGCGGACGGCTTCGCCGACATCGGCGAGCAGCGCGCCGCGGTCGCAGAAGAGCAGCGGCTGCCGCACATCGTGCTGTTCCTCGACCGCTGGGAGGGCTGGCTGCCGACGCTGGGCGAACTCGGCCACGGGGAGCTGACGGACGAGCTGATGGCCATCATGCGGGAGGGCGCGAGCGTCGGCATCCACGCGGTGATCACGGGTGACCGCCAGCTGCTCCTGGGCCGCATCGCCACGCTGACCGAGGAGAAGTACGCGCTGCGGCTCGCGGACCGCTCGGACTTCTCGATGATCGGCGTCAACGCGCGGAAGGTGCCCGAGGAGATCCCGCCGGGCAGGGCCTTCAAGAACGAGTCCGGCATCGAGACGCAGTTCGCGCTCCTCGCCCCGGACGACTCGGGGCAGGGGCAGGCCGCCGCGCTGGCCGCCATCGGCGAGACGGCGACCGCGCGCGACGCCGGACTGCCGCGCTCCCGGCGGCCGTTCCGGGTCGACGTACTGCCCAGCCGGATCTCGTTCCAGGACGCGTGGGAACTGCGCGACGTCGAGACGGCGCGGTCCCCGCTGTGGGGCCTGGTCGGTGTCGGCGGCGACGAACTCACCGCCTTCGGGCCCGATCTCGCCCAGGGAATTCCGGCCTTCGTCATCGCTGGACCCGCGAAGTCGGGCCGCAGCACCGTCCTGCTGAACCTCGCCCGCTCCTACCTCGAGCAGGGGACACGCGTGGTGCTGGCCGCCCCGCGGCCGTCGCCGCTGCGCGAACTCGAGGGCCGTGACGGCGTACTGAAGGTGTTCACGGGTGAGGACATCGAGGAGGACGAGATGGCCGAGGTGCTGAGTTCGGCCAGCCGTGAGACGCCGGTGGTGGTGCTGATCGACGACGGGGAGATGCTGGACGACTGCGACGCCGGCGACGAGTTGAAGAGGATCCTCACGCGGGGCGGCGACAGCGGCCTGGGACTGGTGCTCGCGGGCGACGAGGAGGAGGTCTGCTCGGGATTCCGCGGCTGGCAGGTCGAGGCGAAGAAGGCGCGGCGCGGGGTGCTGCTCTCGCCACAGGACTCCTCGAGCGGTGACCTGATCGGCATCCGGACCACCCGCCAGATGGTGGGCGACCCGGTCGCCCCCGGCAAGGGGCTCCTGCACCTCGGAAGCGGCGAGGCGTTCACGGTGACGACGCCGATGTAGGCGCCCTGAGTGAGGGGTTGTGAACTGGTGTGGGACGAGTGTGTTTTAGCCAGCGCGAGTACGCATCAGCGAGTCTTTGATCACGGATTGCCGTGTGCATGAGCGTGATCGAGGTGGTTGTCGGTGGTGGCCGGTAGGTTCGAGGTCGTCACGATGAAGGGAGGCGGGCGGATGCCGCAAAAGGCGAGCATGCAACGGCAGTTGCGGTCCATCATTGCTTCCTTTGTTGCTCCGGGGCCGTCGGGTGTGGCGGTACGCGGTCGACTCAAGGGCCTGACCGTCGAGGATGAGAGGGTCCTTACCCTGGTCGGTCAGCATCTGGGAATGCTCGCCTCGCGCGATCTCAAGGCCCGTTGTGCTGATGGCCTGGGCCACGACAACGACAAGTGGGCCGCGCGGAAACGGGCGCTGACCAAGGAGTCGTCCTCTCGGCAGGCCGGTGCGATCACCAAAGCGACCCACGATCAGTGGGCCCTCGCCCGGCGTTGCCTGGCCGCCTACATCGCAAATCTTGAAGCCGGCATCAAGACGCTGCGGCACCGCCTGTCCCTCCCCGTCGGAGAGCGCGGCAGCAGGCGCGTACCGGGCGGCTACCGGTCCAAGAGCGAGTGGTTCCACAAGTCCCGCCGACTCGCGACGCTGGAGGCCAGGCACGCTGCCGCCGTGGCCGACTGGGAGGCCGGACGTGTCCGCGTGGTGCGGGGCGGGCGGCGCCTGCTCAACACCCGACACCACCTCGCCGAAGCCCAGCTCACCGAGGAGCATTGGCGTGCTCGGTGGGAAGCCGAGCGGTTCTTCCTTGCTGCTGACGGCGAGTCCGGGAAGCGGTTCGGGAACGAGACGATCCGCGTGACCCCCAACGGAGAGGTCAGCATCAAGCTGCCCGCACCGCTCGCGCACCTGGCCAACGCCAAGCACGGCCGGTACGTCCTCGCCTCCCCCATCACGTTCGCGCACCGGGGCGAGGAATGGGCCGACCGGATCGAAGCGAACCGGGCCGTGGCCTACCGCATCCACTACGACGCAGAACGTGACCGCTGGTATGCAACCGCCTCTTGGCAGCGCACCACCGTGCAGACGATTCCCCTGGACGCCGCCCTGGCCTCCGGCTGCATCGGCGTGGACACCAACGACGATCACCTCGCCGCCTGGCGCTTGGATATCCACGGCAACCCGATGGGCGAGCCGCACCGCTTCTTCTACGACCTGTCCGGAGCGGCTAAGCGCCGCGACGCGCAGATCCGCCACGCCCTCACTCGTTTGCTCCACTGGACTGAACAGGTCGGAGTCAAGGCCATCGCGGTTGAGGACCTGGACTTCGACGCCGAGAAGACCCGAGAGAAACACGGCCGACGCAAGAGGTTCCGGCATTTGATCTCCCGTTTCCCCACCGCCAAGCTCAAGGACCGGCTCATCTCGATGGCCGCCGAGCAGAACATCGCGGTCGTCGCGGTCGATCCCGCCTACACCAGCATGTGGGGCGGCCAGCATTGGCAGAAGCCGCTCGCTACCCCCACACGTAAGACCACCCGTCACGATGCCGCGAGCATCGCGATCGGGCGACGCGCCCTCGGGCATCCGATCCGGCGACGGACGGCACCGCCCCTACACGACCGGAGCGATCGTGCAGGGCATCGGACCGTCCAGGCCGGACCAGACACCCAAGGGCGTGACGGAAACCGCCCACCTGCCACGGACCGCGCCCCCGGAGGGTCGACGCCGAACAGGAAGAGAAAGCGGGGACCGAGTACGCCCAACACCGTTCGGGGCGTGCGCAGCGAGCAAGGACTTACTCCTGCTCACTGATGAGGAACGGTTGCTCTCAATGCGATCACAAACACTGCCCGTGCCCTGACCGACCTCATACCGTGATGCGTTACGTACCCCCACGGACTCAGGAGCAGCAGACGTGACTCCCCGCCATCTGACGGCCGCAGCGGCGCTTGCCGCCTGTGCGGCCATCCTTCTCAGCGGCTGCGGCGGCAGCGACGACGGCAAGACCAAGGACGGCGACGAGATCGCCGGGGCACAGAGGGAGGGGTCCGCCTCACCATCCGCCTCCACCTCGGACGGCGCCGAGCGCCCGAAGATCACGCTCCCGAAGGACGACGTTCTGGTCTTCGAAGGCGGCAAGACAGGCGACGCCAAGAAGGATGCGGTTCTCGCCGACAACGAGCAGCGTCTGCGCGCCATCGACGCCGCCATCATCAAGGGTGATCCGGACTTCGAGCCGGTGCAGTTCTACTCGACAGGCGATGCTGCTACCACAGCAACCAAGTCAATCCAGAGCTACCTGGACGACGGCCTTTCAGTGACGGGCATCGTTCGCTTCTTCGACCGCGAGGTGGCCTTCCGCGGAGACGGTTCAGCCCGGCTGACCTACTGCAGCGACGAGACCAAGGGATTCGCAAAGGAGCGCAAGACCGGCAAGGTCCTCAAGACGGAAGCCGACAAGGACTCCTACGTCTTCTACGACACCCGGCTCGATCGCAACAAGCAGGGCGTGTGGCAGACCAGCGGAGTCACTTCCAAGAGGGGGGCGGACGAGTGCCGGCCGTAGTGCGATCGACGCGAAACGGCCTGACTGTCATAGCCGTCGCGCTTCTGGCGCTCGCTCCCGCTGACGCGTATGCAAAGCGGCCTGGCGGGGACAAGGACGAGGGGAGCACCCAGCAGTCAGGCAAGAAGCAGGGCAATGAACTCGTCTCCAAGGTCCGCAACGCCTGAGCAGCTCAAGAAGCAGCACGAGGAGACCAAGAACCTCCCCCACGCGAGCGGCCTGGGCGAAGCGATCCAGATGTTCGAGAGGCGTTACGTCGAAGGGCACCCGTACACGAACTACAACCTCGCCAAGAAGGGCAAGGGCATGTGGTGGGATCGTGCCGCCCTTCCTTATGAGGAAGGCGGCGACATCTTCGCCTGCATGGATCCGATCTTCTGGGTGGACAACGGCCAGCCACCGAAGGTGAAGAACGCCGTCACGCCCAAGGTGCTCGCTGAGCTCGCCTACTCCAAGATCCGGGTCCCCGACACCGAAGTCGAGCTTTCCCCGAAGGCCGAACAGAAGGTCAACCTGCCCACGTGGGCCTGGCTGGACAAGGCGGATTTCAAGCCGGTATCCGTCACGGCGTCCCTTCCCGAGCTGAATATCGCGGCAACGACAACCGCCACACCCGTCTCGTTGAAGCTCGAGCCGGGTACGAAGGACGCCGAGTTGCTCCCTGCTTCCGGAGAGTGCGAGATCGGCAAGGACGGCAGGATCGGCGCTCCTTACGAGAAGGGCTCGGGCGACAAGACGCCGCCGTGCGGCCTGACGTACTTGCGCGCCACGAATGGCGAGCCGTACCAGTTCAAGGCGACGGTCACCTGGGAGATCAACTGGACCGGCACGGGCGGAGCCGGCGGCGACCTGCCGGACGGAACCTTCGGCACCACTCAGGACGTCGTTGTCCAGGAGGTGCAGGCGATCAACCGCTGAGGGGGCGGCCGCTGAGGTGGCCACGATGTTGTGCGCCACGGTCAAGTGGCGTATGACATCCATGGGTTACGGCCTGCGGCAGGAAGGCCGTCTGTATCCTCACGCTACGCGGCGGATCGTTTCATGCGTGCGAGCGTTGCTCGTGCACCGTGACTGGCTGTTGGCATGACGGGGGTTGTTCGGGGTGGGGTATCGGCCGACGGATTGGCATGTCCTTGACCTGGAGTCGGATCCGGTTCCGGGGGATCCGGAGCGGGTCAAGGGTCTGGCGCGGAGGCTGCATGCGTTCGCCGACGATGTCGGGGACGCGCTGCGGCAGATCAAGGGCATGGCCGAGGATGACGCGCTGCTGAAGTGGGCGGGGAAGTCGGCTGACGCGTTCACGTCCGAGTTCGAGGATGTTCCGAAGAACCTGCGGAAGCTGAAGAAGTCCTACGACTTGGCCGGGGATGCGCTGGCGGCGTACTGGCCGGAGTTGGAGAAGGCGCAGGACGATTCGAAGCGGGCGCTGGAGAAGGGGCGGGAGGCGCGGCGGGATCTGTCGACGGCCAACACCCGGCTGGAGTCGGTGAACGACTGGGTGGATCGGGCGGGGAAGAAGGCCAAGGAGTACGAGGACTCGGGCAAGAAGAAGGATGTCCCGCCGCCGGATGAGAAGGAGGTCCGGGCGGCTACCCGTAACCACACCCAGGCCCAGGAGTCCCAGCGCGACGCGCAGACCGCGGTCGACAACGCCCAGTCGGCTCTGGACGCGGCGAAGAAGATGGCCGCGGATGCCAAGAAGCTGCGTGAGGACGCGGCGACGAAGGCGAAGAAGAAGCTGGAAGAGGCCTCCGACGCGGGTATTCAGAACCGTAGTTGGTGGGAGGAGGCGGTCGACTGGGTCTCGGACAACTGGGACACCATTGTCGCGGTCTGCAAGGTCGTCGTCGCGATCGTCGGCATCATCGCCATGATCATCGGCGGCCCGATCCTCGGCGCGATCGTCCTGATCGCCGCCCTCGTCGTCCTCGCCGACACCCTCCACAAATACGCCAACGGCGAGGCCACGCTGTGGGACGTGGCCTTCGCGGCGCTGGACTGCATCCCCGGCATGAAGGGCCTGACCACCCTCGGAGGACTCGCCAAGGGCCTCAAGAGCCTCGGCAAGGTCGGTCTGAAGGGCATGGCCATGGGCGTCAAGGGCCTGGGCACGCGCATGCAGGGTCTGGGCCGGCAGATGAAGAACCTCTTCACCTGCGGCGACCCGATCGACATGGCCACTGGCCAGATGGTGATGTCCGTCCCGGACATCTCACTGCCGGGCGTCCTGCCCCTTGTCGTTGAACGCAGCCATCGCACTGGCGTAAAGGCGGGGCGCTGGTTCGGGGCGAGCTGGACATCCACCCTCGACCAGCGGCTTCTGATCGACGGCGAGGGTATCCGGTTCGTCGGCGACGACGGCACCGTGCTGTACTACGCCATTCCGGAAGCCGACGAGCCGATGAGGCCGATCGTCGGCCCCAACTGGCCTCTGAGCTGGGATGGCACCCCGGACGGTGAAATCACGGTCCGGCAGCCGGAGAACGGCACAACCCTGCGGTTCCAGAGGGTGCCGAGTGGGCGCACCGCGGAGCTGCCGCTGGTCGGCGTCGAAGACCGCAATGGCAACACCATCGATATCCAGTACGCCGCCGACGGCTCCCCGTCGGAGCTGGTCCACCACGGCGGGTACCGACTGGGTATCACCACGGCATCGGGCCGCGTCACCGCCCTCACTCTGCTCAACGCCCCTGAGCAGCCCCGCCTAGTGGCGTACGAGTACGACGAGCAGGGCCGCCTTGTCGGCGTCACCGACTCGTCCTCGGTATCCCAGCGCTACGGCTACGACGATCGACAGCGGCTCACCGGCTGGCAGAGCAGGAACGGCGACTGGTACCGCTACGCGTACGACGACGTCGACCGATGTGTCCGGACAGGCGGCGTGGACGGCGTCCTCGCCTACTCCTACACGTACGACGACGAGACGCGCACCACCGTCGCGACCGACTCCCTCGGCCACACCATCACGTACCGCTTCGACGAGGCCTACCGCCCCGTCACCGAGACCGACCCCCTCGGCCACACCACCGCGCGCACCTGGGACGACGGCGGCCACCTGGTGACCCTCACCGATCCGCTGGGCCGTACCACCCGCTTCAGCCATGACGCGGCGGGCAATGTCACGGAGATCGTCCGTCCCGACGGCGGTGTTGTCGTCAAGGAGTACAACGAGCTGGACCTGGTCACCAAGGTGACGCAGCCGGACGGCAGTTCCTGGGAGTCGGTCTATGACGACCGGGGCAACCGTGTGGCCGTGATCGATCCGCTCGGTGGTACGACGTCCTACACCTTCGACGAGCGCGGCGGCCTCACCAGCATCACCGATGCCCTCGGAAACCTGCAGCAGACCGTCGTCAACGACGACGCCGGACTGGTCATCGGCACCTCGGACGCGCTGAGCGCGCGCAGTTCTTTCGTACGTGACGCCTTCGGCCGTATAACCGAACTCACGGATCCCTTCGGGGCGGTCACGCGCGTCGGGTGGACCTTGGAGGGTCAGGTCTCGTGGCGGGAGCTGCCGAACGGGACCGTCGAGCGCTGGTCGTACGACGTCGAGGGCAACCCGCTCGAGTACCGGTCGTCCAACGGCCGCCATATCACGTACGAGAACACCCAATTCGATCTCTGCTCCGTGCGCGAGAACGAGGACGGGACGCTGGAGCGCTTCGTCTACGACACCGAGCTGCGACTGCGCAGTGTCACCAACGGGTCGGGTCAGACCTGGAGTTACGAATACGACCCCGTGGGCCGCCTGGTCGCCGAGACGGACTTCAACGGCCGTGCGCTGACGTACCGCTACGACGCAGCGGGCCAGCTGATCGAGCGAACCAATGGCGCGGGCCAGGTCACGGCCTTCGGCCACGACGCACTCGGCAACATCATCGCCATGGACGCCGACGGCGCCACGACGACATACGACTACGACCTGCTCGGCAGGCTTGTCCACGCACGCAACGCCGATGTCGAACTCGGTATCGAGCACGACGGCATGGGGCGTGTCGTCGGGGAGCGGTGGAACGGGCAGGAGGTCCGTTCCGAGTACGACATCACCGGGCGCCGGACCGCGCGCAGAACGCCGAGCGGGGCAGTCACCCGCTGGACGTACGAGCCCGCGCGGCGTTCGCTGGTGCAGCGAATAGGGCAGCACGACGTCACCTTCCAGTACGACGTCGCGGGCCGCGAGATCGAGCGCGTGCTCAGCGAGGCTACGCGCCTGACCCACGAGTGGGACGCGGACCGGCTGCGCACGACACAGCGGCTGACAGCCGGGGGCAGCGGCGGCGACGTACGGGAACGCACCTTCGTCCACCGCGCCGACGGCGCGCTCACCGGGATATCCGACCTGCGCCACGGTGAGCGGTCCTTCGAATTCGACCGGGCCGGGCGGGTGACCGCCGCGCGGGGTGGTCCCGGCTGGGATGAGACGTATCAGTACGACGACCTCGGCAACCTCACGGGCTTCGCCACGTCGGCGCCGGTGCGCGACGAGGAGACCGGCCCCGGCGACCGCGCGTACTCCGGCACTCTCCTCCAACGGGCGGGCCGCACCTTCTACCGCCACGACGGGCAGGGCCGGGTGGTCAGGCGGGTTACGAAGCTGCTGTCCGGCGGTCGGCGCGAGTGGCGCTACACATGGAACGCCGAGGACCAACTCACGGATGTCCTCACTCCGGACGGTCGTCACTGGCATTACGTGTACGACCCGTTGGGGCGGCGCGTGGCGAAGCAGTTACTCGGGGACGATGGCGCGACCGTGCTTGAGCAGGTGTCCTTCTTCTGGGACGGCGATCAGCTCGTCGAGCAGACGGACGGGTTCGTCAGCACGTCGTGGGACTGGAACGACGGGCACGTACCGGTCGGCCAGCGCGTCCGCACGCTCCGTACGGATGCTTCACAGGACGAGTTCGACGAGCGTTTCTACGCGATCGTCACCGATCTCATCGGGACGCCGACAGAACTGGTCGACGCGGATGGCCATGTCGTGTGGGCGCAGTCGTCGACGCTGTGGGGCGTTCCCACCGGGTTGGTCGGCGACGACCGTGCTGCCGGTGATCGCGTCGACTGCCCGCTGCGTTTTCCGGGCCAGTACTTCGACGCGGAAACCGGGCTGCACTACAACCACCACCGCTACTACGAGCCCGGTACGGCGCGCTATCTGAGCCCCGACCCCTTGGGGCGGACGCCCGCGCCGAATCATTACGCGTATGTAAAGAATCCGCTGCAGTGGAAGGACCCGCTGGGGCTCAAGGCGCCCTGCATGGTGGATCTCTACCACGGGACGCTCGGCCACCATGCGGACAACATCATGAAGAACGGAATCGACATGAATTCCTCCACGCGCAACATGGACTTCGGAAGGGGCGGCTTCTACGTCACCAATGACCCGAGGCAAGCCATCGATTGGGCCAACAAGCTCGTGGAACGGAAGGGCGGCGTACCGGCGGTGATCCACTTCCGTGTCCCCAAGGCCGAGCTGGACAACCTGAGCAGCAGGATATTCAATGGCCCAGGCGATGACGTGGCCGAATTCATCCGCCACCACCGGAATGGCGGCGCAATGCACAACTACGACATGGTGGAGGGCCCGATGCTGACCAATCTCAAGGGCTTCCTGAAGCGCGGCGAACCCGCCGACCTCGTAGGCCACCAAATTGCTATATTCGGGGACAGAGCAGCCGAACTGTTCTCCAATTCCATCCATAGGCGAGTAGGACCCCCGACATCATGACCGCAGAATTCCTGATGCGCCTCGACGAGGGCATGCTTGAATACTTTCGCGATATGACCAACGAAATGGTCGAGCGCTTCGAGATCCCCCGCGCGGAGGCGGTGGCGAGGATCAACGAGAGGTACCGCAACTCGAAGATCTCTCCTTACCCAGACCTCATGTGCCACGAGTTCCCGGAATTCTGGGCTTACGGCGTCTACTACTACCCCAACGACGAAGGACAGCTCCCGTCCGGCGAAGAGGACGAGGACTTCGACCTCTCCACCTTGCAAATCCGGCCGGCTCCGCCGAAGGACTCCCCCGTCTGGACCCTCAAGGAAGAGGACGATGGCTGACCGGATCACGGCTCCCGAGGACGCGTGAGGCGGGCTGGATGTCAAGGGCGACGGGGGTGATACCAGAAGTTGGGTGAGAAACTCCCTCCGGACTGGTCCACGTTGACCGACCGCGTCTTGCGGAAGGCCGGGTGTTATCCCGGCTGTTCAGTACCCACTGTGACGGGGGAAAGCATCCTGCGTGAGCGCGGCGGCTTCGAGATCCACGAAGCGGCACGGTTCCTCTCCGAGTTCGACGGTGTGGGGACCCACGGGTGGCCACCGGACCCGGTCACGGCCCAGTGGCCGTTCGGGCTCAATCTCCTCACGGCCGAGTGGGACAACGAGACCTTTGCGGGGCTCAGCTGGAGGCAACGTACCCAGCCATATTCTCATCGAAGCCGTAGATGACTTCGGCTGGTCGTTCAGAGACAGGATTCCCAACCTATAGAAAGGCGCAAGAGTCGTGAACGACACGGCCGACGAGAACCACTTGGACGATCTGCGAAGCCTCACCGCCCTCTGCCCACCACCCGTGGATGCCGAACCACCAACCCCCATCCAACGGGAGAAAGCGGCGCGGGCGATTCCCGCCAGTCACAGCAGCCTGATCCGCACATACGGCACTGGCTGCTTCGATGAATTCTTGTGGGTCTTCGCGGATGGCGCCGAGAACAGACACCTTGACATCAGCGCCTGCACCAATGAGACGCAATCAATTCTTCGGGGCAAGCAGGCTCCCAGGCTTCGCGAGATCCTGAACGAATACAATGCCGCCCCCGATGACCTTGTGCAGTGGGGAGTGACCGATAACGGCGACTTGCTGACGTGGATTCCCATCGGAGATCCTGACAGATGGCCAACCCTTGCGCTGCAGGCCGGTCTGCTTGATTTCGCCATCTCGCCGAGAAGCTCGACGGGGGTCGTGCTCGATCTGCTCGCCGGAGCACTGCGCATCCGGTTCTTTCCTTACGACTTCCCGAGCAGTCACCCGGGGTTCTCGACAAACCCCTACGCGTAGAGAGACAGGGACGCGAGCGTGGATGCACCGGCACGGGCGGCGCGGGGCGGCAGGGGTTGCGCCCTGAGCCGGCCCTACGGCCCCCGCCGGATCGCCGCGTAAATCACCCGCAGCGTCAGGATCGCGCTCACCGCCAGCAGGTTGTAGCCGAGCAGTGGGAAGAGCTCCAGGTTCGAGGTGACGTGCGGGCCCCGGCCCGTGCCGAGGGCCAGGAGGAAGACGGCCATCAGGCCCGTGCCCGCGGCCAGGAGGGTCACCAGGAGTTGGTGGACCAGGCCCGCGATGAAGCGGCGGTCGCGGTCGTCCGCCAGCAGGCGGACGCGGGCGGTCAGGCGGCCCTGCTCCAGGGACGTCGTGATGCGTTCCGCGCGGCGCGGCATGCGGCGCAGCATCGGGAGCAGGGGAAGGAGTTCCTGGGCGACCGCGCGGGTCAGGGCGGCACCGTCCAGGGGCTGTGCGTTCCACGCGGGGTCCTCGTACGCCTCGTCGGCGTACGGAGTCCCGGTCCACGTCGCGTACGTCCGGGTGGCCCGCGATGCCAGACGGGCCGCCGGGGCGGCGGCCAGGCGCTCCGTCACGAGTGCCGTCGCCTCCCGGCGCGCCTCCGCCACCAGGTCGAAGCGCGGTGAGATGCGCGTCAGCGTGCCCTCCAGGGTCGCCAGGGCGCGGAAGACGGCGGCGACCTCCGGTGGGACGGTGAGCCCGAAGCGGGTGAGCAGCCGGAAGAGGGCCGTGAAGGTCTGCGCGTCGGGGCGGCTCGACGGGCCCAGGTGGCGGGCCATGAAGCGGCCCAGTTCGCGCTCCAGCAGCAGGGCGTCGAGCGCCGGCCCGTCGTCGGCGGCGTCACCGTCGCCAGCGCCGACACCAGCGCCGGCGCCGCGGCCGTCCGGCCGCGGGCCCAGGAGTTCGAGCACCGCATCGCACATGCCCGCCGGGTCGCCGCGGTCGACGGCCAGGAGCAGGTACTGGATGGCGTCCCGCACGGTCGCGTCGATGCGGCCCACCGAGCCGAAGTCCAGCAGGCCGATACGGGGGGCCTGCCCGTCTCCGTACTGCCCGTCTCCGTACTGCCCGTCTCCGTACTGCCCGCCACCGTAATGCCCGTCGCCGTAATGCCCGTCGCCGTACTGATCGTCATCGCCGTGCCGCTTCCCGTCGGCCGCGAGCAGCAGGATGTTGCCGGGATGCGGGTCGGCGTGGAAGACGCCGTCGCGCATGATCTGACGGAGCATCGCGCCCAGCACCGTACGGGCGAGCGCGTCCCGGTCCAGGCCGCGGGCGTCGGCGTCGGCGCCCGCGCGCTCCAGCGTCACGCCGTCCAGCCACTCCTGGACCATCACCCGCGCCGACGAGAGCTCGTGGTGCACGGCCGGTACGCGTACGGGCGCGTCCTGCGCACGCCCGTCCCCGGCCGCCGCGACCGCGTCCGCGTTGCGCGCCTCGATACGGAAGTCCAGCTCCTCGCGGACGGCGATCGCGAAGCCGTCCGCCAAGTCCCGTAGCCCCAGGCCCTGTACGGAGCGGGCGCGGACGTGCAGGCCCTGGGCCATCGCCAGGACGATGTCGAGGTCGCGCTCGACGGACTCGCGGATTCCGGGGCGTTGGACCTTGACGACGACCGTCGAGCCGTCGCGCAGGGTCGCGCGGTGGACCTGTGCGATGGAGGCGGCGGCGAGCGGCTCGTGGTCGAAGTCCGCGAAGACGTCGGCGAGGGGGGCGCGGAGCTCTTCGCGCAGTACGGCCTCGACTTCGCTCCAGGGCGCGGGCGGTACGTCGCTCTGCAGGCGGCTCAGCTCCTCGACGATGTGCGGGGGCAGCACGTCGCGGCGCGTGGACAGGACCTGGCCGAGCTTGATGAAGGTACCGCCGCACTCTTCGAGGGCGAGGCGCAGTGAGCGGGCGGCCTCGCGGCCCGCCTCATCGGCGACGGCGGCCCGGTCGAGGCCGGCGCGGCCGCGGACGTAACGGCCGAGGCCGTGGCGCATGAAGATCCGGCTGATCTGGGAGTAGCGGCGGGCCCGGGTGAGCCTGCCGCGTACGGCACGCGCCCACTGCACCGGGCGCGGCCAACTGCCGGACGGCACCAGGATCTCGACGAGGACGAGCACCGCCATCGCGGCGAGGAGGGAGACGGTGAGCGAGACGGTGAAGAGGGCGGCGCGGCTGTCGGTGTCGTGGAGGGACTGGTTGAACAGCTGAAAGGCGGTCATGCCGGCGGCGCAGGCGATGAGCGTGCGCAGGAAGCCGATACGGATGCCGAGGAGGCGTCGGGCGCCGGCCGAGATGCCCGTGAAGAAGATGGCGACGGTGAGGAGGACGGCGAGGGTGGTGAGGAGATAGTGGGCGGCGTGATCAATGGCGTTGGCGGCGGAGACGGTCGCGGTGGCCACGGTGGTTACGGTGGTTACGGCGTCGGGGGCCGCGGAGGCGACATGGGTCGCGGCGGTTGCGGCCGCGCTCGCTGCGGTCTCGGTGGTGGTGGCGCCGGCGGCGGCCTGCGGTAGCGCCTGCGGCGGCAGCAGCAGCGGCATCGTCGGGGGTCCCCCTGCGGGGGAGGCAGCGGCGGCGGATGTCGGGGTCCGGCCGCCGGGGCCTCCACGTCGTCGGAATGCCACCGGAGCCTAGGGCATCCGCCGCCGCGCCCGCGCAGCCGTGCGGCCTCCTGCCTGCCCGCACCCCGCGCGATGAACCCGGCCTCAAGCCGAGGATCGCGGTCCCCCACCACCCGCCAGTTGCTGCGGAACGCCCTCCGCCAGGTCGAAGATTGCCCGCGAGGCGGCGGGCTGCGCGCCGGGGTACAGTCCGCAGCCCGGCCCAGCCCGGCCCAGCCCGGCAGCATCCAACCACGCGCGCGACATACCCGCTCCACGCGCTCCTCGGATCAGCGGCCCCAAAACGCGCTGGTTACGCCAGCCCATACGGCCATCGGTCCGAGGCGGTCGGGCTCCCGCCAAGCGCCGCGCCGACGGACCCGGCTCGACCTGACGGACCCATGTGCGGCGCGCAGTGGCCGGGCCTTCGGCACGAGGACGGCTCCCCACCACCGACCCGGCCGTTCCGTGGAATCCCTCCGCCGGGTCGGTGATTGCCCGCGGGGCGACGGGCTGCGCGCCGAGAAGCTCGCGCAGCCAAGGGCACCCCACAGGGAGCATCCCTTGGAACAGCGCCTCAGCCGCGCCAGATGGCCGGCCCCGGGTCCCGCTGTCGGGCCGAGGCGGGCGGGGCTCCCCCCACTCGCGGCCGCAGGGCCAACGCACACCGACAGGCCCTGGCAGGTGCGGCCCCGCGAGGCGAGTGCCAGCCCGTGCCCGGACGTACGCCCCCCACGATGCAAGCACCAACCCGTGCCCGGACGTACACGCCGCCGCGGCGCTCGCGCAGCCGAGGGCCGGGCACGGCCGAGCGGCTGGCGTCAGGCGCCCGCGCCCTCGCGGCCCCCCGCGCGGCGCGGCGCGGGGCCGGTTGACAGGCGCTCCGCTCCCAGCCGCACCCGGCCACCTGCCTGGCCCCGCGGGCCCGCGGCGGCCACGCACCTCGGCCGCGCGGCCAGGCGCACCCAGCCGGACGCGGCCAAGCACTCGCCCGCGCCCCGCCGTTATGACGTCAGGAGCGCTGCCTGGAGGAATGGCTCCAGGGCCGCTCGCCATGGCTTTGGCTGGTCGTAGTGGACCAGGTGGCTCGCGTCCGGGATTTCGGCGTATTCGCCGCGGGGGAGGACGCGGACCATCTCCTGGGCCTCTGCGCGACCCAGTTCGCCGTCGACGCCGCGGACGACGAGGGCCGGGCACTGGACCAGGGCCAGTTCCTCCCAGTGCGCGTCGTGCACCCATGTCTCACGCGACAACAGCATCTGGCGGCGGGAGAAGACCGGCCGCCAGCCGTCCGCGCGCTCCGCCATCACCTCCGCGTAGAACTCCCCACGGGACGGGCGCGGGCGCTCCAGCCAGGGGTCGTCCTCGCCGAACCACTTACGGACGTCCGCGAGCGTCGCGAAAGGCAGTGGCCAGGTCTTGAACCACTCCTCCCATTCGCGCTGCGACTGCGCGCCCAGCGCCGAGGCGCGCATGTCGCAGATGACCAGGGCCCGTACGAGGTCGGGTCGGCGGGCGGCGAGCTGCCAGGCGGTGAGGGCGCCCATGGAGTGGCCGATGAGGATGACCGGGGCGAGGTCGAGCTGTCCGATCGCGGCCTCGGCGTCGGCCACGTAAGCCTCCCGGGTGTACGGGCCGTCGGCCGGCTTCTCGCTCCGGCCGTGACCGCGCTGGTCCAGCGCGACGGCCCGGTGGCGGGCGGATAGCCAGCGGGCGGTGCCGGCCCAGTGGGAGGCACGGCCCATCAGCCCGTGCAGCAGAAGCACGCCGGGCGCCTTCTCGTCCTCCCGGCCGCCCTTCGGCGGGTCGGCGAACTCCCAGGCGGCGAGTCGCACGCCATCGGCTCCGGTCACGTCGATGCGCCGCACCATGTGTCCTGGCACCCCCAATCCTTCCGGCCGCTCCGCGTCGTTAGCTCCAGGGTCCTTGCGCACGTGCTTCCGTACATGCTCGTCGCGTACGGGGTGGAACACCTACACATTATCGAACCCCTATTCGAACGGAGGCTTCTGGCGCGCAACACCCCTCGTTCGAGTGACCACGCTCCAGGATTGACAACCGGCGCCGAGGGGAGACAGCTACCGGGAGGCGGGCCCTAAGGGGAAGGGGGCCCGCGGGGAACGACCCTGAGCGCTCGGGGCTCCGGGTCGTCGCGGGGGAACCAGGGGAGGCGGGGCCCCGGATGCCGATCGCACCGATCGCACCGGGGCCCTCGCCGGTGCTGCGGACATGACGGGCACTACGGGTGGACCAGCACCCATTCATCCACGCTCCCTCCCCAACCCCGACGAGCGAAACCCTCGAGAGCCCGCACGCCGCATGCCTCGCCACAGCGTTGCACGCGCGGGGCCCGGCCGCTGCCATTCCGCCGCCTTTTCACGGTAAACCGGAGGATTCCGGCCCGGCTCGAGGAAGCGCGTACGAGCGCGCGCGCACGCCCGTCGGCAACCCCCCGGGCCACGCAAGGGAGTTCAGTAGCCCCAGGAAGCCTCAGGGGAGTTCAAGGAACGCACAAGCCCCCGGGGAAGAGAAAGAGGAACGGCAAAGGAACGACAAGGGGCTAGGGGAAAGTGAGGGACGGTCAGCGCTTGGCCACGAACACATGCGACGCGATGTCCGCCGCCAGCTCCGCCGCCTCACCGCTGCTGCCGACCAGCACCCCGCCCGCCGACTCCGTCACGCTCACCACGGCGCCCGGCTGCACCCCGGCCCGCCGCAGCGTGTACATCAGCTGCGCGTCTGTCTGAATCGGCTCGCCGATCCGCCGCACCACCGCCGTCTTGCCCTCGGCGCCCGGGTCGAGGTCCGCCAGGCTCACCATGCCCTCGTCCAGGAACGGGTCCGCCTCGGCCTTCTCGCCCAGCTCCTCCAGGCCCGGAATCGGGTTCCCGTACGGCGACTCGGTCGGGTGCCGCAGCAGCTCCAGCACGCGGCGCTCCACCGCCTCGCTCATCACGTGTTCCCAGCGGCACGCCTCGGCGTGCACCTGCTCCCACTCCAGGCCGATCACGTCGACGAGCAGGCACTCGGCGAGCCGGTGCTTGCGCATCACGCGCGTGGCCAGCCGACGGCCCTCCTCGGTGAGCTCCAAGTGCCGGTCCCCGGCTACGGTGACCAGGCCGTCGCGCTCCATCCGCGCCACCGTCTGGCTGACCGTCGGGCCGCTCTGGTCGAGCCGCTCCGCGATCCGCGCGCGCATGGGGACCACACCTTCCTCCTCGAGCTCCAGGATGGTGCGGAGATACATCTCCGTGGTGTCGATCAGTCCGGACATGCGTGCCCCTCGAATGTGTCGTGCGGTGGCCCTGAACCCAATTCTGACGCATCCCACCGACAATCGGGCCTGGTCCGCACCACTCCGGTCGATTGCGGTATTGACACGGGACGGGTCCTGGTCCCAACGTGATCCGCGCCACCAGGTACGTACCTTTGCGCAACACCTTGGCGCGCACCCCTGCGCGCGCCGGGCCCGCACCCCCTGCACGCACCCTGCCGACCGAACGAAAGGGCCCCAGCGGCGATGAGTGAGAACAAGCTGGCCGGGCAGTTCTTCGACGCCGCCATCGAGCTGCTGCGGCGGGTCCGCGACGAGGAGGCGGAGAACATCGCCGCGGCCGGATCGCTGATCGCCGACACCGTGGCCGGCGGCGGGCGGCTCTTCGCCTTCGGCGCCGGGCACTCCTCGCTCCCCGCCCAGGACGTCGTCTACCGCGCCGGCGGCCTCGGCTTGATGAACCTGCTCGCCGTACCCGGAACCGTCGGCGTCGACGTCGTGCCCGCCACGCTCGGAAGCGCGCTGGAGCGGGTCGACGGCCTCGCGGGGGCCGTACTGGAGACCAGCCCGGCGCGATCCGGCGACCTGCTGGTGATCATCTCGCTGTCCGGGCGCAACCAGCTGCCCGTGGAGATGGCCCTGAGCGCCCGGGCGCTCGGGCTGAAGGTCATCGGCGTGACCTCGGTGGCGTACGCGGACGGCACCCGCTCCCGGCACTCCTCGGGCTCGTACCTCAAGGACCACTGCGACCTGGTCCTCGACAGCAAGATCGCGATCGGCGACGCGGAGCTGACCGCCGAGGGCGTCGACGCGCCTTTCGCGCCCGCCTCGACCGTGGTCACCAGCGCCGTCATGCAGTCCGTCATGGCCGCGGCCGCCGGCGAACTTGCCGCCCGCGGGACCACGCCGCCGCTGCTCCGCTCGGGGAACGTGGACGGCGGGCACGAGTGGAACGCGCGCGTGTTCGCGGAGTACGCCGACAGGATCTTCTTCCGGCATCAGTGACGGCGCGGGCGGCGCACAGCCGCCACGCGGTCAGTCAGCGCTTGAGCGCGGCCGGCGAGGTCAGCGCTCTCGGCGCAGTTGGCGGGCCAGGTCGAGCGCGGCTGCCACGCGGCCCGCGACCTCCTCCGCGTACGCCGCATCCGCGCGCTCGAAGGGGCGGCGTCCCGCGGACCGCAGGAAGGTCGCCACGCCCAGCGTGCGCGCCCGGCTGCGCAGCACCACGCACAGGGCGTGCACCGAGTCCTCCGGCCAATGACGCGCGCGTGCCCACTGGCGGGCCTGTTCCGCCGCCGAGCCCGCGTCCGTACGAGCACCGGCCCCAGCACCGGCGTCGGCTCGGCCGCCCGTACGACCGCCCGTCCGCCCTCCCGTACGACCCTCCGTACGGCCTTCACGGCCTTCCGTACGGCCGCCCGGGCCGGATCCGAACGGGCTGTACGCCGGGCCCGCGCTGGCCCTCACCGCGCCCGTGCGCTCGACCGCCTGCAGCGCCGGGTGCCCCTCGGCGTACCGCACGGGGATGCCGCCGGGCACGATCGGCGAGCACGGCCCGCCGCCGGTGCCCGCGGGCGTGGCCGCAGCCCGTACGAGACGGACCGGCTCGCCGTCCTTGGCGATGTCGAGCAGCGCGTGGTCGGCGAAGCCCGCGAGCGCGAAGTCGATGAAGACGGTCGCCGCCTCCATCGGGTCCTCGCAGTCGGCGGCGGTGCGGCCCGCGCGGTGCAGCTGGTTGGCGCGGAACCGCACCACCGAGCTCTCCTGCTCGAGCTGCTTGGCCTCGGTGACGTCCTGGAAGAACCAGCCGACGCCCAGTGGCACCGGCTCCTCCGCCAGCGGCGACGCGAGCCGCAGGAAGCCGCTGCGCCAGCAGCGACGCTCGCCCTCGCCCTGGGCGGCGTCGGGGGCGCGCAGCGTCACCCATACGTCGGTGGGCACGGAGGGCGGGCCTTCGGCCAGTACGTGCTGGAACGCGGTCTCCAGCTCCTCCAGGCCCTGCGACAGCAGTTCCCCCAAGGGGCGGCCGAGGACCGCCGTACGCCCGGCGCGCAGGGCGCGCGCCGCGTAGGCGTTGGCGACCGCGGGGCGCAGGTCGGCGTCGACGAGGACCGCGCCCCAGGGCGCGTCGTTGAACAGCGCCTCGCTCAGCGCGATCGAGCGCTCCAGGTCGATCTGGGCGTGCACCTCGCTGAAGGCGCAGTAGACGCCCGCCGGGCGGCCGTCGGCGCCGCGTACGCCCGCGGTCTGGGTGCGTACGAGCACCCGGCCGCCGTCCTTGGTGACCAGCGCGAAGTCGTGGACCTGGCGGCCCGGGGCCTTCATGGCGCCCAGCAGCCGGCTCTCCACTTCCTCGGCGTCCGCAGTGCGCACCGCCCAGCCGCCGAGACCGCGGCGGCCGACGGCCTCCTCGGCGGTCCAGCCGAGGATGCGCTCGGCCTCGCGGTTCCAGTGGGTGACGACGCCGTCGGCGTCGAACGCGCACAGGGCGGCGTCCATGCCGTCCAGCAGCGCGGCGAGCAGGTCGGAGTCCTCGCAGTCGGGCGGGGGCGGCGAGGGTTGCGCGGGGCCCTCGGCGCCGGAGCCTTCTGGGGTGGCGGCGCCGGTGTCCGCCGCGTCGCGGGAGTCCGCTGAGCCCGCAGCGTCGTCGGCGGCATCGGCGGATCCGGCCGGGCCATCCGGGCCCGGTCGCCCCGGCGAGCCCGCGCCGCCGGCCGGTTGGGTGGGGCCGGGAGGCCGGGAAGCAGTCACCTGGCACCTCCTGCTGGACGTGGCTGCGTGTGCTGCACGTCAGATCATTCAAGTGGAACGTGACGCAGCCCACACCGTGTTCCCGGAAATTGGCTCTACGACAAGCCTTCCCCACGATCACGCCCAGGCGCAGGGCACGTTCAGGACAGCCGCGCTTGTCCCTTCTTCGTAGCGGTCGCGGTGATCAACCCCTCTCGCGCAGCGCGATCCACCGGGCGCCGACCCCGGCCTGCTCGAATCCTCCACAAGATCATCCGGGCCCCCACCACGCGCAGCCGGACGCGGTGTCGGCGTCCGCTACCGGGTTCCTCTGAGGAGCTCGTTGCCGAGGGCGATCGTGGGAGTGGCTCGTGCTCCGGAAATGGGGTTGTGGGCGGGAGGGACGGGTGCCTAGCGTGTGGGGCACACGAGAAGGGAGGTGGTTCGGCAGATGTATGAAATCCGGACGCGTGAGGTGGCTGCGGGCTAGCGGTCCGTCGTCGCGCTCAAGCGCATCGCCGGACCAGCGCGGGAGAGATCCGCGCAGCCGGCCAATCCCAAGCAGTCACCCGACCCGCGAGCTGCCGGTACGTCCGACCGGCCCCCTTGCGCCTCTCGGCGCCGGGGACAGGCTCGCGGGTCGTCTGCGTTCGCGCCCCCGTGCGCCCCGGCCGGAGGCCGGGGTTTCGTGTTGGCGGCGCGGCTTTCCGCCCTCCGCCGACCTGCTCCGACCCGCGCTGGGCCACCGGCGGGAGGGGGTGGGGTGGGTCGGCCCCCTTCACGGCACTGAAGCGTGATTTGTGGGCCGGCTCGCCGACGGGCCGCAGACGACGAACTGCCGTGCCGGCCCGTAAATCATGCCGCCGGGAAAGGGGCCGCCCCACCGCGCCTCCGGCACCGGAGGACAAGCGAAGCTCCGGCCCCCGGACGTTTGTAGCGCCAAGGAGCCCACGGCACGGGGCGCGGGAAGACGGGGCGGAGCCCGTGGCTCCCTCCCGCTCCCGCGCGGAGCGGCCGGCCGGCGAGGCTACGGGCACAGGCGCTCCACGCGCCATGTCCCCCCGTCCGTCAGGGCGTAACGAAGGCGGTCGTGAAGGCGGTTTTCGCGGCCTTGCCAGAATTCGACCGAGTCCGGACGGACACGGTAGCCGCCCCATTCCGGGGGGACCGGAACCTGGGTGTCCGGCGGGTAGCGGTCGGCGAGTTCGCCGTAGAGGCGGTCGAGTTCCTCGCGGGAGGCGAGCATCGAGGACTGCTCGCTCGCCCACGCGCCGAGCTGCGACCCGTGCGGCCGGGTACGGAAGTACGCGGCCGTCTCGTCGCGCCCCGTCCGTTCCGCCACGCCGCTGACGACTACCTGGCGGGCGATCGGGTGCCAGGGGAAGAGCAGCGAGATCTGCGGGTTGGCGGTCAGCTCGCGACCCTTGCGCGAGCCGTAGTTCGTGTAGAAGACGAAGCCGCGCTCGTCGAACTGCTTCAGCAGCACCGTGCGGGAGCTCGGCCGTTCGGTGGCGGGGTCCGCGGTGGAGACGATCATCGCGTTCGGCTCGAAGATCCCGCTCGCCGCCGCCTCCTCGAACCAGCGGGTGAACTGCTCCATCGGCCCCGCGGCCAGATCCGCCTCCGCCAGCCCCTCCGCCCGGTAGTGCTCGCGCATGACGGCCGGGTCGAGCGCGCGCCGGGTGGGATGTTCCGGGTCCAGCCTGATGGGGTGTTCCGGGTCAACGTGTGCCACGCGCTTTATCTTGCAGCATCGTGCGGAGCGGGCATCCAGCGCCTCCGGCCCGTACGGCGGCCGTGCGACGGACCCGTACGCCAGTGCGGTACGCGCCGGTACGCGGTCGGCCTCGCGGCACTGAGTGCAGGGCGCCAATTCTGCCCGGCCTGGGTATTCGTAAACCCATCCCCACAGTGGTGGCACAGTGTGCCGCTTCTCACGCTTCCCCGCATCTACGGAACCCGCCAAAATCGTGGGCTGGGCCACTGTGGCCTCCGGGCACCGCGCGATGGCGTGTCCGGGCTGTACTGACGTGTACTGATCTGTAGGGACTCTGCATCGACCGGTGACGAACCGCCCAACCCATCGCCCCACCGAACCACCCGACCCGGGCCAGGGTGAGCACGACCTCCGCGGGGCATCACCGGGGTGACCGATAGGGACCGCCAGCCGCATCCGCCGGCCGCGTACCCGTACCGGCACCGACAACCCAGACAGCTTGGTCACAACGCAAGCACGAGCCGTTAGGCACGAGCCGCAAGCCACAAGCCAAAAGCCGCGTGTCGACCACATCATGAGGAGCCGCTGATGTCCGACTTCGTACCCGGACTCGAGGGAGTCGTCGCGTTCGAAACGGAGATCGCCGAACCCGACAAGGAAGGCGGCGCGCTCCGCTACCGAGGCGTGGACATCGAGGATCTGGTGGGTCACGTCTCCTTCGGGAACGTGTGGGGCCTGCTGGTCGACGGCAGCTTCAACCCCGGCCTGCCGCCCGCTGAGCCCTTCCCCATCCCCGTCCACTCCGGCGACATCCGCGTCGACGTGCAGTCCGCGCTCGCGATGCTCGCGCCCGTGTGGGGCCTCAAACCGCTGCTCGACATCGACGAGGCGCAGGCCCGCGACGACCTCGCCCGCGCCGCCGTCATGGCCCTGTCCTACGTCGCCCAGTCCGCGCGTGGCCAGGGCCTGCCCATGGTCCCGCAGAGGGAGATCGACAAGGCCGGGACCGTCGTCGAGCGCTTCATGAAGCGGTGGCGGGGCGAGCCGGACCCGAAGCATGTGCAGGCCGTCGACGCGTACTGGACCTCCGCCGCCGAGCACGGCATGAACGCGTCCACCTTCACGGCCCGGGTCATCGCCTCGACCGGCGCGGATGTCGCGGCGGCGCTGTCGGGCGCCGTCGGCGCCATGTCCGGGCCGCTGCACGGCGGGGCGCCGTCCCGCGTCCTCGGCATGATCGAGGAGATCGAGCGGACCGGCGACGCGACCGCGTACGTGAAGCAGGCCCTGGACAAGGGCGAGCGGCTCATGGGCTTCGGCCACCGCGTGTACCGCGCGGAGGACCCGCGGGCGCGCGTGCTGCGCCGTACGGCCAAGGAGCTGGGCGCGCCGCGCTTCGAGATCGCGGAGGCGCTGGAGCGCGCCGCACTCGAGGAGCTGCACAGCCGGCGGCCCGACCGCGTGCTGGCCACGAACGTGGAGTTCTGGGCGGCGATCGTGCTGGACTTCGCGGAGGTCCCGGCGCACATGTTCACGTCGATGTTCACCTGCGCCAGGACGGCGGGGTGGAGTGCGCACATCCTGGAGCAGAAGCGAACGGGGCGGCTGGTGCGGCCGTCGGCCCGCTACGTGGGGCCTGCGGCCCGCGATCCGCGCGAGATCGAGGGGTACGCGGACATCGCCCGCTGAGCCCCTTCCCGGGGCGCGGGCCGGATTTCCACTCCGGAGGCCGGGGAACGACTGCAGTCGTTCCCCGGCCTCCGGAGTGAGGGGATTACCTGGGGCTCCGCCCCAGACCCCGGGGCGGAGGGCCCTGGGGCCCCGCCATGGGCCGCGGGCGCGGGACCCCGGGCCGCCAGGCGCTGGATACGGACCGCCGGGCGCCGAGCGCAGGCCATCAGCCGAGCGCCAGGCCCAGGGCGTCGCCCGGCAGGGGCCGGGCCGCCAGGGCGCTGGAACGCGTGCCGCCAGGCGCCAGGCCCAGGCCATCGACCGGCGGGCCGGGCCGCCAGGGCACTGGATACGAGGCGCCGGGCGCCAGGCCCAAGTCATCAGCTGAACGCCAGGCCCAAGGCGTCGCCCGGCGGGGGCCGGGCCGCCGGGGCGCTGGAACGCGTGCCGCCGGGCGACAGGCCCAAGTCGTCAGCCGGGCGCCAGGCCCAGGCCATCGACCCCGGGCGCCGGGCCCCCGGGCGATGAACACGGGGCGCCGGGCGACAGGTCCAGGTCGTCGACGGGCGGGGGCCAGGTTGTCCGGGCGTTGGGTGCAGGCGGTCGGCCGCCCGGGTCCAAGTCGTCACGCGCCGGGCGCCGGGCGCGAGCCGTCAGTCCGGCGGGCGGCGGGAGATCACGGAGCGGGGTTCAGGGCCGCGTCGAGGATGCGGGCCCATTGCTCGACTACGCGGGCGCGGCGGGGCGCGTCGTCCGTCAGGAGGTTGGCGAGGCCCAGGCCGCGGGCCATGTCCAGCAGGCCCTGGACGGTCTCGCGTACGCCCGGCCGGGCCTCGTCCGCGCCGAGCAGCTGCACCGCCAGCCGGTGCGTCTCGCGTCCGACCCTGGCCTCCAGCGCGGTCACCCGCTCCCGCAGCCCCTCCTCCTCCGGCGCGTTCGAGGCCGCGACCCACAGCTGGAGCGCCGCCCGGAAGAGCGGGCCCGTGTAGAGGTCGACGAGCTCCTCGACGATCATCCAGGTGCGAGCGACGGAGCCGGGCGGCGGCAGGTCGCGGGTGAACGCCCGCAGCGCGCCCGACCGCTTCTCCGCCACGTACTCGACCGCCGCCGTGAACAGGTCCTCGCGCGTGGGGAAATGGTGCTGGGCCGCGCCGCGGGAGACCCCGGCCCGCTCGGCGACGACGGACACCGTGGAGCCCGCCCAGCCGTACTCGGCCAGGCAGGCCACCGCCGCCTCCAGCAGCCGCTGCCGGGTGGCCCTGCTGCGGTCCTGCTTGGGGTCGCGTACGGCCGCCCGGCCGGTCACCGTGCCCATGCCGGATCCCGCCGTTCCAGGAAGGCCGTCATGCCCTCGCGTGCCTCGCCGGAGGCGAAGAGGCGGGCGGAGAGCTCGGCCAGCGCCTCCGTGTCCCGGTCGAAGGAGCGCAGCACGCGCGCGGTGGTGAGCCGCTTGGACTCCGCCAGGCCCTGAGGGGAGGCCCGGCGCAGGCCGTCGAGTACGGGTTCCAGGACCGCGTCCACGTCCTTCACGTCGTCCGCGGCGAGCGTGATGAGCCCGATACGGGCCGCCTCCGCCGCGTCGAAGCGCTCCCCCGTGAGGTAGTAGCGGCCGACGGCGCGCGGGTCGAGGCGGGGCAGCAGCGGCAGCGAGATCACCGCGGGCGCGAGGCCGAGCCGCGCCTCGGTGAAGGCGAAGCTCGCCCCGGGCCCGGCCGCCGCGATGTCGCAGGCCCCCAACAGGCCGAGACCACCGGCCCGTACATGGCCGGTCACCCGTGCGACGACGGGCTTCGGCAGCTCGATGATGCTGCGGAGGAGGCGCGCGAGCCCCATCGGCCCGTTCGCGGAGGGACCCTGACCGCTCGCCTCGTTCCCGCCGCTCGCCTCGCTCCCGCCGCTCACCCCGCTCCGACCGCTCGCCTCGCTCAGGTCCGCGCCCGCGCAGAACGTTCCGCCGGTGTGGGTCAGCACCACCGCCCGCGTCGCCTCGTCCTTCGCCGCCGCCTCCAGGCCCTCGTACAACTCGGCCAGGAGGCGGGCCGACAGCGCGTTGCGGTTGTGCGGCGAGTCGAGGGTGAGCGTGGTGATGCCGCGCTCGCGGTGGCGGCGCACCAGCGGCGGCCCCGCCGCGTCCGTGCCCGCCTCCGTCACGGTGCCGTTCGTCATGAGGGCGCTGAACTCCTTTCCCGGTCCCGCAGTTCGCGCCGGAGTATCTTGCCGCTCGCGGCGCGCGGCACCGCGTCCAGGAACTCGACCCGGCGCACCTTCTTGTACGGCGCGACCCGCTCGGCAACGTACGCCATGACCTCAGCGTCCGTGAGCGCCGCCCCCTGCTGCGGGACGACGTACGCCTTGGGCACCTCGTTGCCGTCGCCGTCCACGACCCCGATGACGGCCGCGTCGGCGATCCGCTCGTGGGTGAGGAGGACGGCCTCCAGGTCGGCTGGCGCGACCTGGTAACCCTTGTATTTGATGAGCTCCTTGACCCGGTCGACCACGAACAGCCAGCCGTCGGCGTCGACCCGCCCCACGTCCCCGGTGTGCAGCCAGCCGTCCGCGTCGATCATCGCGTCGGTGGCGTCCGGGCGGCCCAGGTAGCCCTTCATGACCTGCGGGCCGCGGATGAGGATCTCGCCCTTCTCGCCCGGGCCGAGGTCCCGCGCCGGGTCGTCCAGGCCGGTGATCCGCATCTCGGTGTTCGGGACCAGCTTGCCGACCGTCCCCGGAGGCGGGTTCTGCGCGCCGCGCGGGACCGCGTGCGTGCCCGGGGAGAGTTCGGTCATCCCGTACGCCTGCATGACCGGCGGCAGCCCGAGGCGGCGCGAGCACGCCTCGGCGAGCTCCGCGTCCAGCGGTGCGGCCGCGCTGACGATGTACTCGAGCGAGGACAGGTCGTGGCCGTCGACGGCCGGGTGCTTGGCGAGCGCCAGCACGATGGGCGGCGCCACGTAGAGGGCGTTGACCCGGTGCTTCTCGATGGCGGCCAGGAACTGTCCGAGGTCGAAGCGAGGCAGCACGACGACGGTGGAGCCGTTGCGCAGCGGGGCGTTCATCAGAGCCGCGATGCCGTAGATGTGGAAGAACGGCAGGACGGCGAGGGTGCGGTCGCCCGGGCCGCTGGGAATCAGGCTGTAGAGCTGAGCGAGATTGGTGGCGATGCTGCGGTGGGTGAGCATCACGCCCTTGGGGGTGCCGGTGGTGCCGGAGGAGTACGGGAGGGCGGCCAGGTCCTCACCGGGGTCGATGGCGACCTCCGGCTCCGGCGCCGTCGAGGCGAGCATCTCCTCCACGGAGCGGTGTCCCTCGGCCCTGTCGCAGACGAAGATCTCCCGGACGCCGCCCGCCTGTTCCGCCGCCTTGCGGGCCGTGTCGAGCAGTGCGGAGACGGTGACGATCCAGCGCGCCGCGCAGTCGCGGAGCTGCTTGGCGAACTCCTCGGCTGTGGCGAGCGGGTGGACGGTGGTCACGACGGCCCCCGCGCGCGTGGCCCCGTAGAAGACCGCCGGGTAAAGGATCGTGTTGGGGCTGTGCAGGGCGAGCACGTCTCCCTTACGGACGCCGGTCTCGGCGAGCGCGGCCGCGATCCGGCGGGTGAAGCCGTCGAGCCGGGCGTGGCTCAGGGTGGTGCCGTCGAGGCCGTCGATCAGGGCGGGCAGCTCGCCGTACTCGGCGGCCCGGCCGAGTACGGCGTCGTGGACGGGGAGGTCGACGGCGGGGACATCGGCGTACTCGCTGCGCAGCACCATGGCGATCCCTTTCGACGCGGAGCCGGTGGACGCACCAGAATCCCTGTTCTAGTACGACTTGGGGAGTCCCAGGGACTGGTGGGACACGAAGTTGAGGATCATCTCGCGGCTGACGGGCGCGATACGGGCCACGCGCGAGGCGGTGATCATCGTGGCGAGGCCGTACTCGCGGGTGAGGCCGTTGCCGCCGAGCGTGTGCACCGCCTGGTCAACGGCCCTGACCGCGGCCTCCGCCGCCGCGTACTTGGCCATGTTCGCGGCCTCGCCCGCGCCCATGTCGTCGCCCGCGTCGTAGAGATGGGCTGCCTTCTGCGTCATCAGGCCGGCCAGCTCGAGCTCGATGTGCGCCTGCGCGAGGGGGTGGGCGATGGCCTGGTGGGCGCCGATCGGGTCCTTCCACACGGTGCGGGTGCGGGCGTAGTCGACCGCCTGGGCCAGCGCGTGGCGGCCCATCCCGAGGGCGAAGGCGGCGGTCATGATGCGCTCGGGGTTGAGCCCGGCGAAGAGCTGGAGGAGCCCGGCGTCCTCGTCCCCGACGAGAGCGTCGGCGGGAAGCCGTACGTCGTCGAGTACGAGCTCGAACTGCTTCTCCGGCGCGGAGACTTCCATGTCGATCGGGCGGAACCCGAATCCGGGTGCTCCGCGGTCCACGATGAACAGACACGGCTTGAGCCTGCCGGTACGGGCATCCTCGGTGCGGCCGACGATCAGCGTCGCGTCGGCGATGTCCACGCCGGAGATGAAGACCTTGCGGCCGGTGAGCAGCCAGTCGGCGTCGTCGCCGGTGCCGTCGCGGCGGGCGGTGGTGGTGATGCGGTGGGAGTTGGATCCGGCGTCGGGCTCGGTGATACCGAAGGCCATCCTGCGGCTGCCGTCGGCGAATCCCGGCAGCCACTGCCGCTTCTGCTCCTCCGTGCCGAATCGGGCGATGACGGTCCCGCAGATGGCGGGCGAGACGACCATCATGAGCAGCGGACAGCCGGCGGCGCCGAGCTCCTCGAGCACGATGGCGAGCTCGGCTATTCCGCCGCCCCCGCCGCCGTACTCCTCGGGGAGATTCACCCCGAGGTAGCCGAGCTTCGCGGCCTCGGCCCACAGCTCGTTGGTGTGCCTGCCCTCGCGGGTGACGGCCGCGAAGTACTCGCGGCCGTAGCGCGCGCCGAGCGCGGCCACGGCGGCGCGCAGCGCCGTGTGCTCTTCGGTCTCGACGACGGGGGTGCCAGTGCTCATGACGGGTCCTCCTGTACGGCCTGTACGACGGCGAGCAGGGCGCCGACTTCGACCTGGCGGCCTGGGGCGGCGTGGAGCGCGGTGAGGGTGCCGGAGGCGGGCGCGGAGATGCGGTGCTCCATCTTCATCGCCTCCAGCCAGAGCAGGGGTTGACCAGCGGCGATCGTGTCGCCTACCGAGACTTCCGCGACCCGGACGACCGTCCCGGGCATGGGCGCGAGCAGCGAGCCGGGCTCGGTGTGGGCGGTGGGATCGGGAAAGCGGGGGAGGGCGGTCAGAGTGACCGCGCCGAGCGGGGAGTCGACGTGGATACGGGTCCCGTAGGCGGCAACGTCGAAGTCCCGCAGCACTCCCTCCACTTCCAGGACGACGCGCTCGGGCTCGGCGGCGACCAGCCGCACGCCCGGGAAGCCGTCGGCCGCCAGGCCGTCCCGGGTGAGGCGGTAGCGGATCTCGTACGCGGTGCCGTCCGGCTCTGAGCGGTAGGTCTTGGACTGCGGCTGGGACGGGACGTTGCGCCAGCCGCCCAGCCGCGAAGCCAACGTGCTACGAGTGCCGCTTGCGCCCGGCGACGATGCGCCAGCCCCGGTGTGGACTTCCGTTTCGTTCGCGCGTGCGGGCCGGTGGTCGGGGTGTGCCCACCCTCCCCCATAGCCTGAACGGCATGGGGGTACCCCCATCGCCCTGGCGGAACGACTGCCCACAACCCTTGCCCCCACGGCGTCCGCAAAGGCGGCGGCCAGCGCCGCGAGTCGCGCGACAGCGGCGGCCCCGTCCGAGCTCACCGTCAGCTCACCCAGACGGCTCTCCAGCCACCCCGTATCGACCTGGCCATCCACGAACTCCGGGTGCCGGAGCACGCGTACCAGCAGGTCGCGGTTGGTCACCGGGCCGTGGATACGGGCGCGCTCCAGGGCGTGGGCGAGCTTGCGTACCGCCTCCGCCCGGGTCGGGGCCCAGGCGATGAACTTCGCGAGCATCGGGTCGTAGTGGACGCCGATCTCGTCCCCGTCCGCGTAACCCGAGTCGACCCGCAGTCCGGCGTCCACGCCCGCCGGGTGCGCACGGGAGGCGGCGGGGTCGGAGGGGTAGGGGTCCTGGAAGCTTGGGGTCCCCCCTGACGAAGGCAAGGGGAGTATTTGTGGGCCGCTATACGTTCCAGGAGCCCTGCCCCGGAGGCCCCGGCGCCGGACCCACGACGCACCCGCCACGGCGAAGCGGTGCAGCACCCCCGTCTGCGGCTGCCAGCCCCGGGCCGGGTCCTCGGCGTAGAGGCGGGCCTCCACGGCGTGGCCGGCCGGCTCCGGCGGCTCGGCGGGGAGCTTCCCGCCCTCTGCCACACGCAGCTGCAGCGCAACCAGGTCGAGCCCGGACACCGCCTCCGTCACCGGGTGTTCGACCTGCAGCCGGGTGTTCATCTCGAGGAAGTACGGGCGCCCGTCCTCCGAGACCAGGAACTCGACCGTGCCCGCGCCCGTATAGCCGATCGCGCGAGCGGCACCCGCGGCCGACTCGTGCAGCGTGCGCCGCAGATCGTCGGCGAGGCCCGGCGCCGGGGCCTCCTCGACGACCTTCTGGTGGCGGCGCTGCAGGGAGCAGTCGCGGGTGCCGAGTGCCCACACCGTCCCGTGCGTGTCGGCCAGGATCTGCACCTCGACATGGCGGCCCCGCTCGACGTACGGCTCGGCGAAGACCTCGCCGTCGCCGAACGCCGAGGCCGCCTCCGCGGACGCGGCGCGCAACTCGCCGTCCAGAGCGGTGAGTTCCCGCACCACCCGCATGCCGCGCCCGCCACCCCCCGCCGCCGCCTTCACCAGCAGCGGCAGGTCCGCCTCGGTGACCCGTGCCGGGTCGACGGGGGTGAGGAGCGGCACCCCTGCCTCCCTCATCAGCGTCTTCGCCCGCGTCTTGGAGGCCATCGCCTCGATCGCCGCGGGCGGCGGGCCGATCCACAGCAGGCCCGCGTCGAGGACGGCACGCGCGAACTCCGCGTTCTCGGAGAGGAACCCGTAGCCGGGGTGGACGGCGTCCGCACCCGCCGCGAGGGCGGCCTTGACGATCAGGTCGCCGCGCAGATACGTGTCGGCGGGCGCGCTGCCGGGAAGGCGTACGGCCGCGTCCGCCTCCCGTACATGCAGCGCCCCGGCGTCCGCGTCCGAGTACACCGCGACCGTCCCGACCCCCAGCTCGCGGCAGGTGCGGAAGACCCGGCAGGCGATCTCGCCCCGGTTGGCGACAAGGACGGACTGGATCACGGGCTGGATCACGGACTGGATCACTGTCACGGGAAGAACCCTCACATCCGGAAGACGCCGAAGCCGCCACGCGCACCCTCGACCGGCGCGCTGTGGATCGCGGACAGGCACAGGCCGAGCACGGTGCGGGTGTCGCGCGGGTCGATGACCCCGTCGTCGTACAGCCGCCCGGACAGGAACATGGGCAGCGACTCGGACTCGATCTGCTGCTCCACCATGGCGCGCAGTGCCGCGTCCGCCTCCTCGTCGTACGGCTGCCCCTTGGCCACCGCCGACTCCCTGGCGACGATCGACAGCACGCCCGCGAGCTGCTGCGGCCCCATCACCGCCGACTTGGCGCTGGGCCAGGCGAAGAGGAAGCGGGGGTCGTACGCGCGCCCGCACATGCCGTAGTGCCCGGCCCCGTACGACGCGCCCATCAGCACGGACAGATGGGGCACGCGCGAGTTCGACACCGCGTTGATCATCATCGCGCCGTGCTTGATGATGCCGCCCTGCTCGTACTCCCTGCCGACCATGTAGCCGGTGGTGTTGTGCAGGAAGACCAGGGGGATGTCGCGCTGGTTGGCGAGCTGGATGAACTGGGCGGCCTTCTGCGACTCCGCGCTGAAGAGGACGCCCTGCGCGTTGGCGAGGATCCCGACCAAGTAGCCGTGCAGCGTCGCCCATCCCGTCACCAGGCTCGGCCCGTACAGCGGCTTGAACTCGTCGAAGTCCGAGGCGTCCGCGATCCGGGCGATGACCTCGCGCGGGTCGAAGGGGATCTTCAGGTCGCCTGGAACGATGCCGAGGAGCTCGTCCTCGTCGTACTTGGGCGGCTCGGCCGGGCCCGGATCGGGGTGTGCCTTGCGCCAGTTGAGCCGGGCGACCACCCGCCGCGCCTGCCGCAGCGCGTCGGGCTCGTCGAGCGCGAAGTAGTCGGCGAGCCCGGAGGTGCGGGCGTGCATCTCGGCTCCGCCGAGGGACTCGTCGTCGCTCTCCTCGCCGGTGGCCATCTTGACCAGCGGCGGGCCGCCGAGAAAGACCTTCGAACGCTCCTTGACCATGATCACGTGGTCGGACATGCCGGGTATGTATGCCCCGCCGGCCGTGGAGTTGCCGAAGACGACGGCGATGGTGGGGATCCCGGCGGCGGAGAGCCGGGTGAGGTCCTTGAACAGCGCCCCGCCCGGGATGAAGATCTCCTTCTGGCTCGGCAGATCGGCCCCGCCGGACTCGACCAGGCTGACCACCGGGAGGCGGTTGGCGTACGCGATCTCGTTCGCGCGGAGCGCCTTCTTCAGCGTCCACGGGTTGCTGGCCCCACCGCGTACGGTCGGGTCGCTGGCCGTGATCAGGCACTCGACGCCCTCGATGACGCCGATGCCGGTGACGATGGAGGCCCCGACCCGGTAGTCGCTCCCCCAGGCGGCGAGCGGCGACAGCTCCAGGAAGGGCGTGTCGGGGTCGAGCAGCAGCTCGATGCGCTCGCGGGCGAGGAGTTTGCCGCGCTTGCGGTGGCGGGCGACGTACTTCTCGCCGCCGCCCGCGATGGCCTTGGCGTGCTCGGCCTCCAGCTCGGCGAGCTTGGCGAGCATCGCCTCGCGGTGGGCGGCGTAGTCGGCGCCGGTCGTGTCCACGGCGGACCCGAGCACGGTCACCGCGTCCCCTCCGGGGAGGAAGAGCAGTGGACACACGCCCGCCCCCCTGCCGACACCTTCGTCATGTGTCCGTGCTTCACGAGATCGTCCCTTCGTCGAGTGGGAGTCCGCGGCTGCCGCCCTCTCCTGCTGCCGCCAAAAGGGCTTCCGGAATGGGGAGGTGTCGGCCGCGCAGCCACTCGGCCAGGCCCTTGGCCTGCGGGTCGAAGCGGTGCTGGGCCGCCACCCCCTCGCCGAGCAGCCCTTCGACCACGAAGTTCAGCGCGCGCAGGTTCGGCAGGACGTGACGGGTGACCGGCAAGTCCATGGCTTCCGGGATGAGTTCGCGGAAGGTGTCGGCGGTCAGGGCGTGGGCCAGCCAGCGCCAGGCGTCGTCCGACCGGGCCCACACTCCGACGTTCGCGCTGCCGCCCTTGTCGCCGCTGCGGGCGCCCGCGACGAGGCCGAGCGGCGCGCGGCGGGCCGGGCCCGACGGCAACGGCTCGGGCAGCGGCGGCTGTTCGGGCCCGGCGAGCTCGCGCGTGGCCTGGGGCGGCGGTACGGAGACCCGGCTGCCGTCCGGCAGCACCGCCGTATGGGAGACGGCCGCCGCATCCACGTACGTCGCCTCGAAGACGCCGTACGGGGCGCCCTTGCCGGGTGGGGCCGTGAGGTGGAAGCCGGGGTAGCTGGCCAGGCCCAGCTCGACGGCCGCGCTGCTCACCGCCCTGCCGACCGCCTCCGGGTCGGAGTCGCGGACGACGAGGCGCAGCAGCGCGCTCGCCTCCTCCTCGGCCGGCGCGTCGGCCCGGTCCGTACGGGCCAGCGTCCACCGCACCTCGGCCGGGCGGCGTTTGGCCAGCGCCGACTCCATCTGATCCCGTACGAGCGCGGCTTTGGCCTCGATGCCGAGGCCGGTGAGGACGAAGACGATCTCGTTGCGCCAGCCGCCGATGCGGGTGAGGCCGGCCTTGAGGGTCGGGGGCGGCGCCTCGCCCCGTACCCGGCCTATGCGGACCCGGTCCGGGCCGTCCTGGGTCAGCCGTACGGAGTCGAGGCGCGCGGTCACGTCGGGCCCGGCGTACCGGGCGCCCGACGTCTCGTAGAGCAGCTGCGCGGTGACGGTGCCGACGGTCACGGCGCCGCCGGTGTCCGGGTGCTTGGTGATGACGGAGGAGCCGTCGGGGTGCAGCTCGGCGAGCGGGAAGCCGGGGCGGCGCACGTCGTGGTCGGTGAAGAAAGCGTAGTTGCCGCCGGTGGCCTGGGTTCCGCACTCCAGGACGTGCCCGGCGACGACGGCTCCGGCGAGCGCGTCCCAGTCGTCGGCCGCCCAGCCGAAGTGCGCGGCCGCGGGACCGGTGACGAGGGCGGCGTCGGTGACCCTGCCGGTGACGACGACGTCCGCGCCGGCGCGCAGGCAGGCGGCGATCCCGGCGCCGCCGAGGTAGGCGTTGGCGGTGAGGACGCCGGGGCCCCAGTCGCGGTACGGGCGCGGGTGCGGGTCCCGGCCCGTGTGCGGGTCCCGGGCCGGATCCGGGTACCGGCCCGGGTCCGGGTCGCGTAGCAGGTCGTCGCCCTCGACGTGGGCGACGCGTACGGGAACGCCGACGCGGTCCGCCAAATCCCGGATGGCGTCGGCCAGTCCGGCCGGGTTGAGCCCGCCCGCATTGGTGACGATCTTGACGCCCCGGTCGACGGCCAGACCGAGACCGTCCTCGAGCTGGCGGAGGAAGGTCTTGGCGTAGCCGAGCCTGGGGTCCTTCGCGCGGTCGCGGCCGAGGATGAGCATGGTCAGCTCGGCGAGGTAGTCCCCGGTGAGGACGTCGAGCGGCCCGCCGGTGAGCATCTCGCGTACGGCGTCGAAGCGGTCGCCGTAGAAGCCGGAGGCGTTGCCGATGCGGAGGGGGGCGTGGTGCGCGGTGGTCCGGGCGGGGGTCATGCGCCGGCCTCGGCCGTGGAGCCGTGGTCGGGGTTGGCGGGATTGCCGGGGTTGCCGCGCTCGGCGGAGTTGCCGGGGTTGCCGGACCCGGCGAGGTTACCGGGGCTACCGGACCCGGCGGGGTTACCGGGGTTGCCAGACCCAGTGGGGTCACCGGGGTTGCCTGGCCTACGGCTGTCGCCCGGCTTGCGGCCTTGGCCGGGCGGTCCTGCGAAGGCCTGGGCGATGTCGAGCCAGCGGTCGGCGTCCGGCCCATCGGCACGTACGGCCAGGTCGGCGCGGTGGCCGCGCTGCGTGACGAGCAGGCAGAAGTCGAGAGCAGGCCCGGTGACACGCTGCGAGGCGTCGGCCGGGCCGTAAGTCCACGACGAGCCGTCGGGTGCGTTCAGTTCGATCCGGAACTGGTCGGTGGGCGGGGTCAGACCGCGTACGAGATACGCGTAGTCCCGGGCCCGTACCCCGATCCGGGCGACGTGGCGCAGCCGCGGGGTGGGAGCCCGGTGGACGCCGAGCGCGTCGGCGATGTCCTGGCCGTGCGCCCAGGTCTCCATCAGCCGCCCGGTCGCCATGGATGCGACGCTCATGGACGTCGCGAACCAGGGCATCCGTACCTCCCACGGGTGCTCGGACAGCGCCCACTGCACCGCCAGGCGGCTGTCCCGCCAGCGCTCCAGCAGCTCGGCGGGCGGCTGTTCGGCACCGCGCCGGGCGGCCTCGTCGACGAAGGTGTCAGGGGAGGCCAGCGCCTTCTCCGCCTGGATGGCGAAGCCCTCGGGGTCGGTGGCGGAGCTCACCGCCTGCTCGTCCGTCCAGGCGAGGTGCGCGATCTGGTGGGCGATGGTCCAGCCGGGGGCCGGGGTGGGCGTCACCCACGCCCCGGGTTCCAGCCCGGCGACGAGCCGGTCGAGCTCCTCGCCTTCGGCGTACAGATCGTCGATCACGGCTCCGGGATCGGCCACGGTGCGCTCCCCCCTCTTCAGCTTCTGCTGTCCTACGGGAATGGCACATTGACGTTGCGTCAGTCGGCGTCGGCAGAGCGAGGCGATGCCGACTGACGCCGTCGATGGGCAGCAGCGTGGCAGCAGCCGAAGAAACAAGCAAGCGTGCTTGCATGATTATTTTGTGCGGGCGTTGGGGGGTGGGGCGGGCCCCGGGGAGGGGCGGCTTGCGGCTTCGCGCCGCGGGGGGCATCCGGCTCGGCCGTCCTGCGCTTTCGTCTCGCGCCTCCGGCGCAAGGCGGCGGGCTATGGGAGGGTCTGGGCCGGTTCGCGGTTTGGCGGGCCTGTGGGTGGCTTTCGCATCCCCTCATGCAGGGCGGCATTGGAAGGGGTACGCCCTCTGCGAATTAGTTGCGAAATACTTGCCTGATCAATTAATTCCGAAAGGGGTAGCCTACGAGCAGACTGCTCGCCTGCAAGAGGAACCACACATAGTGCCCGAGAAACGCGAAGACGCAGCGCCCGACAGAGGTCACCTGAGCCTCCAGGGCGACTGCGGGAACTGCTTCGGGCTGTGCTGTGTCGCACTGCCCTTCTCGGCCTCCGCTGACTTCGCGGTCGACAAAGACGCGGGGCAGCCCTGCACCCATCTGACTTCGGAGTTCCGCTGCGGCATTCACACCCGCCTCAGGCAGCAAGGCTTTCCGGGCTGCACGGTGTATGACTGTTACGGCGCGGGACAGAAGGTCTCCCAGTTCACCTTCGGCGGGCAGGACTGGCGGCAGGCCCCGGAGACCGCACAGCAGATGTTCGAGGTGTTCCCGATCATGCGGCAGCTCCATGAGCTGCTCTGGTACCTGACCGAGGCGCTGGCGCTGCAACCGGCCCTCCACATCGAGATCGGCCGGGCGCTCGACGAAACCGAACGCCTCACGCACCTCGATCCCGACTCCCTCAGCGAGCTGGACGTGGCCGCACACCGGCAGGACGTCAATGCCCTGCTGCTCCGCACGAGCGAGCTCATACGAGCCAAAGCCCGTCGCAAGAACAAGGACCGCCGAGGTGCCGACCTCATCGGGGCCAACCTCAAGGGCGCAGATCTCAAAGGCGCCAACCTCCGAGGGGCCTACCTCATCGCCGCCGACCTCACCGACGCGGACCTGAGATGGGCCGACCTCATCGGAGCCGACCTCAGAGATGCCAACCTCACGGGCGCCGACCTCACCGACAGCATCTTCCTCACCCAGCCCCAACTGAATGCGGCAAAGGGCGACGGCAGCACGAAGTTGCCCCCTACCCTGACCCGCCCAACGCATTGGTCCCGCCGCCGAGGACAGCCGGATACGCCGGACCCGATCGCGTCCAGTTGAACCGGACGGCCCGCCGGCGCACCGAAACGCAAGACGTCCGGGCCGAATGCCGCCCCGCGGCGCCACGCCGACGCGTACGAATCACTCGCCAAGCTGCAGATCGTCGCGATGCGCTCCGTAGAAATCGGCCTGCCGAGCCATGATCTCGCGCATCGACGTACCGCGCGGAACCCCGTAAACGGTCCCGGGAAAGTCGAGTTCGCGCTGTACCTCCCACAGCTCATCGTGCCGGTCCGGCGAGAAGAGCTCTGCCGGATCGCCGGCGGCGATCCACCCGATCGGGACCACAGCGCCGGGCGCGAGGCGCGAGTTGACGTGCAGAACACTGTGGATCCGCAGCTCGGAGCCGGCTCCCGCCACCGCCCCGGGAAACAGCGACGCACCGGTCGCGACGAAGACCTCGTCCTCGACCGTCGCGCCGTTCACGTGCGCGTGCGGGCCGATCAGGACGGCGTCGCCCAGCGTGGCGGGGTGCACGGCCCGCCCCCGCACCAGCGCGTTCTCCATGACCACCACGTCCGCGCCCGTCCGCACCTCCCCGTCCTCGGCGGACAGCACGGCCCCGTGCAGCACCCGGGCCCGCTCCCCCAGCACGACGGCCCCGCACAACACGGCGGACGGCGCGACGTACGCGGACTCGGGAACCACCGGTCTCCTGCCGCGATGCTCCAGCAACATGCGTAGGAGCCTAAACGTACGGTTGCTCCTTGGACCGGGGCGGGCATTCGCCGGACAGGCGGGTGGCCTCCTCCCGGTGGTGGTCCGCGCCCAGGGAACTGCGGCGGTTAACCGGGCAGTTCCCCGGCGGAGAGAACCGTCAGTCCGGTGCCCAGGTAGATCGTGTTGGAGTACTACGCCTGGCCGGTGGTGTTGTTGACAGCAACGATGTCATCGCCGTCCGCGAGGTCCATCTCAGGATGGCGTACGGGGACTGGCTGCTCACGGTGACGACCGTGCAGGAGACCTTGGTGTGGTCCGCGCTGTCGGGGAAGCCGCAGCCGGCCTCCGCGCTGATCTGGACGGCGTCGGCTGTCCGGGGCGGCAGTCGGCACAGCGCATCGCCGTCCTCGGGATGCGCTGTGCCGAAAAGCCGGTTCAAGCCACGTGGTGGTACGGCCGGTTCAGCCGGTACGGCTGGTCAGCGGCCGGTTCAGCGGCCGCGGCCGAGCTTCTCCTTCAGGCTCTTGCCCTCGGCCGACTCGGACAGCGTGTCCCAGAGCTTGGCCGAGCTGACCGAGGTGTAGACCCCGGGGGCACCCTGGGCCGCGCAGCCGTCCCCGTACGAGACGATGCCGATCTGGATCGGCTGCTGGCGGCCGGGGACGTTACGGAACAGCGGGCCGCCGCTGTCGCCCTGGCAGGAGTCCTTGCCCTCGAGGCCGGCACAGATGTTGACCTTCGCGTCGTAGCTGTCGTAGCTCACCTTGCACTCGTCGTGCGTGAGCAGCGGCACCTTCACCTCGCGCAGCCGGTCCGGGAAGTGCGGCATCTCGGTGTCGGTGTTGCCCCAGCCGGTGACGATCGCCTTGGCACCGGGCCGGATCAGCGCGTCCGTGCCGGGGGTCGGGAGCTTGATGGGGGCGATGCCTCTGACCGGCTTGGCGAGTTCGACGAAGGCCATGTCGTAGGCCGCGTTGCCCTTGGTGTAGCGGGGGTGCACGACGATGCCGCCCGGGTCGCCCTCGCCCTCGGACGGGCGGGCGTTGCGGATCTGGCCCTGCTGGGAGTTGGACAGTACGGTGCGGCCGACCGCGACCTGGAGGTCCTTCGCCTCCATGCCCTCGACGCAGTGCGCGGCGGTCATGACGACGTCCTGGCTGATCAGACTGCCGCCGCAGAACTGGCGCTTCTGTGCGCTCCCGGGGCCCTTGCTGAGCAGGGCCGTCATGAAGGGGTACGCGTCGTTGGACACGTCGGTGCCGCCGATGATGCGGGCGCTGGGCTTCGAGCGGTCGCCGGACGGCGCCGCCGACCCGGCCTTGTCCGCGGCCTGTGCCAGCGGGGCGGCGGCCGCTACGAGGGCCACGGCGGCGGTGGACGCCAGACCGGCGGCGGCTATTCGCTTGGCGCGGCGGCGGGAGAGAGAAAGACGCATGGGGGGTTGTCTCCACTTCTGCGGGACTGAACTCCGGCAGGCGTGAAAGGGCTCGGGGCACGCGTGTCCGACAAGCCCCAACCGGCCTGAGGAGTAGCGACGTTGAGAAACGTTAGGACCCCATCAGCGGCCCCGTCAAAGAATTCTGCAGAAGTCCTGCAGAAATGCAGTTGAGCAGGACTGAAGAATTGACGGGGTATTCCTCTCGCCAATTCGTTAGACGCGAAAACGGGCCGCGGGGTTCACTCGTTCCCGGAATTTGTGCCGTCATCCGCCGGCGCGTCCGCCGGTGCGTCCGCCCGTACGCCCGTTGGTGCGTCCGCCCGTACGTCCGTCGGAGCGTCCTCCGGTGCATCCGGCGGCACGTCCGCGGGCACCCTCGCCAGCCCCTCCGCAAGCACCTCCGCGAGGTGGCGGCCCGGCCTGGCGCCGAGCTGGGCGAGCTGCGTACGGCAGGAGAAGCCGTCGGCCAGGATCTCCGCCTCCGGCGGGGCGGACCGTACGGCGGGGATGAGCTGCTCCTCCGCACAGGCCCGCGACACCTCGTAGTGGCCGCGCTCGAAGCCGAAGTTCCCCGCGAGGCCGCAGCAGCCGCCGCTCAAGTCGCCGGTCAGCCCGGAGCGTTCGCGGAGCTTGCGCTCGGCCGCGTCGCCGAGGACCGCGTGCTGGTGGCAGTGGGTCTGGCCGGCGACCGGGCGGCCGATGCGGGGCGGTGCCCAGTCCGGGGTGAGCTGGTCGAGCGCCTGCGCGAAGGTCAGGACGGATCCGGCGAGCCGCGCCGCTCTCGGGTCGTCCCGGCCCACCAGCTCAGGGAGGTCGGTCCGCAGCGCGGCCGTGCAGCTCGGTTCGAGCCCGACGACGGGGAGCCCCGCGTCGAGCGCGGGGGCCATGGCGTCCAGCGTGCGCCGCATGACCTTGCGGGCCCGCCCGAGCTGACCCGTCGAGACCCACGTCAGCCCGCAGCACACGCCCTTGGGGGGCAGGACCACGCGCAGCCCGGCGGCTTCGAGTACGGCGACAGCGGCCTGGCCGACGGAGGGGGAGAGGTAGTTGGTGAAGGTGTCGGGCCACAGCACGACGGTGCGCTCCCGCGCGGAAATCGCGGAGGGGCCCGGCGTACGGCCGCTGCGCGGCTCAGCCGGGGCCGCCCCGGCAGGCGGCGTCGCCGAGGATGCGCTCTCCGGCCCGGCTTCGCGCCCGGGACTCGGCCGCGGGTCCGCCGTCGGCCTATGGCCGGAACCGGCCCGCCCCGTCCCGCCGTCGGAGCCGGCGGCCCCGCGCTCACGGCCCGCGGCCCGTTCGGCGGCGGCCGAAGCCGCCGTTCGTGCCTGCCACCACCGCACCAGCGGCTCCGGGGCCGGCTCCGGAATCGTGCGCTCCGGGGCGATGCCGCCCAGCCGCTTCACCACCGCCGCCAGTGGCGCGACGCGGGCCGCCGCGCCCGCCGCGCGGCCCAGGCGGAGGGCCGCCACCGCGCGGAGCCACACCGGCAGCCACCCCATCGCGTAGTGCGCCGCGGGCCGCACCCGCCCCTCGTAGTGGTGGTGCAGGAACTCCGCCTTGTACGTGGCCATGTCCACCCCCACCGGGCAGTCCGTACGGCACCCCTTGCACGACAGGCACAGGTCCAGCGCCTCCCGGACCTCCTCCGAGCGCCAGCCGTCCGTCACCACCTCGCCCGCCAGCATCTCGTGCAACAGCCGCGCGCGCCCGCGCGTGGAGTGCTGCTCCTCCCCCGTGACCCGGTACGACGGGCACATCACGCCCGACCCCGCGACCGACGGCGCCCGGCACTTGGCGACGCCCACACACCGCCGCACCGCCGCCGAGAAGTCCCCGCCGTCGTGCGGGTACCCGAACGCGACGTCCACCGGTTCCCGCGGCAGCACCTCGAAGCGGAGGTTCTCGTCCAGCCGCGCGGGCCGTACGAGCATGCCGGGGTTCAGGCCCCCCGCCGGGTCCCAGAGGTCCTTGAACTCCTCGAAGGCCCGCACCAGTTCCGGCCCGTACATCCGCGGCAGCAGCTCCGCCCGCGCCTGCCCGTCCCCGTGCTCGCCCGACAGCGAGCCGCCGTGCGCGACGACCAGGTCCGCCAGGTCGGACGAGAAGTCGCGGAAGCGCCGTACGCCCTCCCCGCTCAGCAGGTCGAAGTCGATACGGACGTGGATGCAGCCGTCGCCGAAGTGCCCGTAGGGGGTGCCGCGCAGCCCGTGCTGGGACATCAGCGCGCGGAAGTCGCGGAGGTAGTCCCCCAGCCGGGGCGGCGGCACCGCGCAGTCCTCCCAGCCCGGCCACGCCTCGCTGCCGTCCGGCATGCGGGTCGCCGTGCCCGAGGCGTCCTCGCGGATGCGCCACAGGGCGCGCTGCTCGCTCGGGTCGGTGACGAGCGCGTGGTCGGTGGTGGCGTCCGCCGCCGCGCGGCACAGCTCCTCGGCGCGCGCCCGCGCCTCCGCCGCCGTATCGCCGCCGACCTCGGCGAACAGCCAGGCCCCGCCCTTCGGCAGCCCGGCCGCCGCGGCGCCCGGCACGAGGTCGGAGGCCATGCCCTCGACCGTCAGCGGGGCGTACGGGAGGAGGGTGTGCGCGGCGTCCGCGGCCGCGCCCTCGTCCTGGTACGCCAGCACGGCCAGCACCCGGGCACGGGGCGCGGGCACGAGCCGTACGGTCGCCTCGGTCAGCACGCCGAGCGTGCCCTCGCTGCCGGTGAAGGCCCGCGCCCAGTCCGCGCCCTTCTCGGGGAGGAGCGCGTCGAGGGCGTAGCCGGAGATACGGCGGGGGAGGTCGGGATAGCCGGTGCGGAGGAGGGCGAGGCGGCGGGAGACGAGCGCTTCGGCGCCCTCGCGCAGGGCGGCGGGGAGCCCTTCCGTACGGCGCCCGAGCCGGGCCCGCTCCCCGCCGTACGTCAGCACGTCCAGCTCGTGCACGCTGTCGGCCGTGGTCCCCCAGGCGACCGAGTGCGAGCCGCAGGAGTTGTTGCCGATCATGCCGCCGAGGGTGCAGCGGCTGTGGGTGGACGGGTCGGGGCCGAAGGTCAGGCCGTACGCCCCGGCCGCGCGGCGCAGATCGTCGAGGATCACGCCCGGCTGGACGACGGCGGTACGGGCCTCCGGGTCGATCTCCACGATCTGGTTCATGTGCCGGGTGAAGTCGAGTACGACGCCGGTGCCGGTCGCTTGCCCGGCGATCGAGGTCCCGCCGCCGCGCGGCACGACGGGGACGCCGGACTCGCGGCAGACGGCGAGGGCGGCGGCGACGTCGGCGGCGTCGAGCGGGGTGACGACGGCGTCGGGCACGCGGCGGTAGTTCGAGGCGTCCATGGTCATCAGCGCGCGGCTCGCCGCGTCGCGGGCGACCTCGCCGCGTACGGTCGCCCGCAGCGCGGCCTCCAGCTCCCGTAGCTCACTCATGGTCACTAGCGTGCCCCCTACACCCGGGTGTGGGCACGCGTTCCCACCGGGTGTGGGCATTCGTTCCCACCCCGTTGTGGGCATTCGTTCCGCGGGGCGGCAGGGCCGGATGCCGACATCCGTGTCTCATCCGGTGGACATCCGTCTGGGCATCCTGCCCCGACGGATTAGGCTTCGGGACGTGGCCGAGATCCAGATTCCCGCTGATATCAAGCCCGCCGACGGACGCTTCGGCTCGGGCCCGTCCAAGGTGCGTACCGAGGCGCTCAGCGCCCTGGCTGCCACCGGTACCTCCGTGCTCGGCACGTCCCACCGCCAGGCCCCGGTCAAGAACCTGGTCGGCCGGGTGCGGGACGGCGTGCGCGCACTGTTCTCGCTGCCCGACGGCTACGAGGTGGTCCTCGGCAACGGCGGCTCCACCGCCTTCTGGGACATCGCCACCCACGGCCTGATCGAGCGCAAGTCGCAGCACCTCTCCTTCGGCGAGTTCTCCTCGAAGTTCGCCAAGGCCGCCAAGCTCGCACCCTGGCTGGACGAGCCGACCGTCATCTCCTCCGACCCCGGCACGCACCCGGCGCCGCGCGCCGAGGCGGGCGTCGACGCGTACGCCCTCACCCACAACGAGACCTCCACCGGCGTCGCCACCCCCATCAAGCGTGTCCCGGGCGCCGACGAGGGCTCGCTCGTGCTGGTGGACGCGACCTCCGGCGCCGGCGGCCTGCCCGTCGACATCCGCGAGACCGACGTCTACTACTTCGCCCCGCAGAAGTCCTTCGCCGCGGACGGCGGCCTGTGGCTGGCGGTCTTCTCGCCCGCAGCCCTGGAACGCGCCGCCCGCGTCCACGCCTCGGGCCGGCACGTCCCGGAGTTCTTCTCGCTGCCGACCGCGATCGACAACTCCCGCAAGAACCAGACGTACAACACCCCCGCCCTCGCGACCCTCTTCCTGCTCGCCGACCAGCTGGACTGGCTGAACGGGCACGGCGGCCTGAGCTGGGCCGTCGAGCGGACCGCGGACTCCTCCGCGCGGCTCTACGGGTGGGCGGAGAAGGTCTCGTACGCCACGCCGTTCGTCACCGACCCGGCCCAGCGCTCGCAGGTCGTCGGGACGATCGACTTCAACGACGACATCGACGCCGCCGCGATCGCCAAGACGCTGCGCGCGAACAGGATCGTGGACACCGAGCCGTACCGCAAGCTGGGCCGCAACCAGCTGCGGATCGCGATGTTCCCGGCCGTCGACCCGGCGGACGTGGAGGCGCTGACGGCCTGCGTCGACTACGTGGTCGACAAGCTGTAGCCAGAACGCACACCGGCATACGCATACGGGCCCTCGGCGCACACCGCGCCCAGGGCCCGTACCCGTTATCAGCGGCTCAGGTTCTGGTACTTCCGCACCGCCAGCGGCAGGAACACCAGCGTGATGACAACCGGCCAGACGACCGCCATCAGCAGCGCGTGCCCCTCGATCCAGCTGCCGCCGCCCGGCACCGGGTTGCCGAAGAGGTCCCGGATCGCGTTGGCCGTGGACGAGACCGGACTCCACATCGCGATGGCGCCCAGCCAGTCCGGCATCATCGACGGCGGCGTGAAGACGCTCGAGATCATCCCGAACGGGAAGGCGACGGCGAAGAGGTTCCCGGCCGCCTCCTGGCTGGGGACCAGCAGGCCGAGGAAGACGCCGATCCAGATCAGCGCGAACCGCAGCAGGATCAGCAGCGCGAAGGCGGAGAGGGCCTCGAGGAGGCTGCCGTCGGGGCGCCAGCCGACCGCCAGGGCGATCACGGCCAGCACCACCAGGTCCAGGCAGGCGCCGATGACGTCGGAGACGCCGCGCCCGCTCACCACCGCCGAGGGCGCCATCGGCATGGAGCGGAAGCGGTCCATGACGCCCTTCTCCTTGCCGATGGCGACCATCATCGCGGTGTTCATGAACCCGAAGGCCATCGTCATGGCGAACATGCCGGGCAGGGCGTAGTCCTTGTAGTCCGCCCCGCCGCCCACGTCCATCGCGCTGCCGAAGACGTAGACGAACAGCAGCACCGAGACGATCGGAAAGCCCAGCTGCCAGGCGATGTTGGCGGGCTGCCGTACGAGATGGGTGAGCTCGTTGCGGACGATGGTCAGGCAGTCCGCGACGGCCCAGTACAGCCGCCGCTCGGGTCCGTCCAGGCCGGCATCCAGTGCGGTGCTCATGCCGCCGCCCCCTCCCTCTCCTCCGTACGGCGTCCCGTCATCCGCAGGAACACCTCGTCCAGGGTCGGCCGCCGCACCCCGAGGTCCTCGACGGCGATCCCCTCGTCCTGCAGCGTCCGCGCGACCTCGGTCAGCGCGGCCACCCGGTCGGTCACCGGCGCCGTCACCCGCAGGTCCTCCCGGTCGGCCTCCGGCTCGGCCCCCGCGGCCGCCACCCGCGCCACCGCCTTGGCCGCCGCCGGCAGATCGGCGGCCTCCCGCACCACGACCTCCACCTGGTCCCCGCCGATCTCACGCTTGAGCTCGGCCGGGGTGTCGTCGGCGATCGTCCGCCCGCGGTCGATGACGGCGATACGGTCCGCGAGCTTGTCGGCCTCGTCCAGGTACTGCGTCGTGAGCAGTACGGTCGTGCCGCCCGCGACCAGCGAGCGCACCGCCTCCCACACCTCGTTGCGGCCGCGGGGGTCGAGACCTGTCGTCGGCTCGTCGAGGAAGAGCACCTCCGGGGCGAGGATCATGCTCGCGGCCAGGTCGAGCCGCCGCCGCATCCCACCGCTGTACTCCTTGACGCCCTTCTCCGCGGCCTCGGTGAGACCGAACTGCTCCAGCAGCTCGTCCGCCCGCCGGGCCGCCCGCTTCCTGTCCATGTGGAACAGGCGGCCGAACATGGCCAGGTTCTGCCGCCCAGTCACGATCTCGTCAACCGCCGCGTACTGCCCGGTCAGCCCGATTCGGCGGCGCACCTGCCGCGGCTGCCGCGTCACGTCCAGGCCCGCGACCCGAGCCCGCCCCCCGTCGAGCCGGACGAGCGTGGACAGGATCCGGACGGCCGTGGTCTTGCCCGCCCCGTTCGGTCCGAGCAGGCCGTGGACGGTGCCGCAGCGCACGGCGAGGTCGAAGCCATCGAGCGCGCGCTTCTCCCCGTACCGCTTCTCCAGGCCCTCTGCGAGGACCGCGAACTCCCTTACCGGCATGGGCTCCCCTCACTCCCTCCCATAAACTGAGTACAGCGTACTCTATTGCGAGTACGCCGTACTCAGTTTTTCCCCCGGCCGCTTTAGGATGGGGGCACCATGACGACGACAGAACACAGCGGCAGCGGCGACCTCAACCGCAGTCTCGAGCTCCTCTGGGACTTCGGCGCCAAGCCCGCCCGCGGCCCGAAGCCCGGGCTCAGCCTCGACCGGATCGTCACGGCCGCGGTCGCCGTCGCCGACGCGGAAGGGCTCGACGCGGTCTCCATGCGCCGCGTCGCCGCCGAGCTGGGCGTCGGCACGATGTCGCTCTACCGCTACGTCCCGGGCAAGGCCGAGCTGCTCGACCTGATGCTCGACAAGGTCAACGACGTAGGCGACGCGACCGAGATCGCACCGGGCGCGGGCTGGCGGGCGGCGCTGGAGAAGGTCGCGCACGGCAGCTGGAGGCTCTACACCCGGCACCCCTGGCTGCTCCTCGTCGACCAGGCCCGGCCCGTCCTGGGCCCCAACGCCCTGGCCGGCCTCGAACTCGCCCTCGGCGGCATGCGGGAGGCCGCCCTCTCCGACAAGGAGAAGATGGGCGTCCTCGTCGCCCTCGACGGCTACGTCAGCGGCTGCGCCCGCAGCCACCTCAACTCCGTACGGGCGGAGCAGCGCACCGGCATCACGGACGATGAGTTCTGGAACACCCAGGCGCCGATCCTGGAGAAGGCGATGGCCACCGGGCGCTACCCGCTGATGGCGGCACTGGCGGACGACACCTTCACCGGGAGCGGCGAGGAGATCTTCGAGTTCGGGCTGCAGAGGCTGCTGGACGGTCTGGAGGCATTCGTGGAGCGCCGCTCGGGATGACGGCGGCCCCGCCCTGTGCATCTATGGAGGCATGGCCACTCCAGGACTCGCACCCTTTGTGAAGCAGGGCTGCATCCTGCTCACCACGCAGAAACGGGACGGCTCGACCGTAGGAACGCCCGTCCACATCGCCGTCGAGGGCGACCACGCGTACATCAGGACCTTCGGCAAGTCGGGCAAGGCGAAACGGATGCACAACTTCCCCGACGTGGAGATCGCCCCCTCCACGCGCCGCGGCAAGCCGACGGGCGCCACCCGCAAGGCGCACGTACGGCTGCTCGAGCAGGGCAGCGAGGAGAATGCGCACGCGGCGGAGCTGATCGGCCGCAAGTACCCGGTGGTGCAGCGCTACCTGGTCCCGGCGGCGCACCGGCTGCAGCGCGACAAGACGCTGCACTACGAACTGCGGCTGGTCGACGAGGACTCGCCCTCGTAGCGGCGCCTGCCCCCCGGGGCGAGGGACCGACTGCATCTCACCGTCAGCGGCATCGTCACCGGCGCCGTCACCGGCCTCGTCACCGGCGTCGTACGAGCCTCCGCAGGCCGAGCACCAGCACCACCGCCCCGGCGACGGTCAGCCCGCCGACCAGGAGGTCGCGGTCCTCGTCCTGTGACGCCGCCCCGCTCCGGTCGCCGCTCTCCCGGCCGGAGCCGCCCTGCTCACCCTTGGCCGTCTGGGCCGCCTTGGCGGCCGAGTCCGGCAGCAGCTCGCCCTGCAGCGCCACACGCGTCACCCGGCTCTGCACGCCCTCCGTCCCGTACATCAGCGCGCGGCCGTCCCGGGTGAATGACACGGACTCGCCCTGCCGCTGCATCGGCAGGCTCGGCTGCCCGATCGGTTCGATCCTGGCGCCGGCGCTGCCGGCGCCGCTCGCGCCGCGCGCCGCCCAGCGGTAGGCGCGCGCCTCGAAGTAGCTGCGCACCACCAGCCGGGTTCCGTCGGGTGAGAAGGCCCCGTCCGTGGCCCAGAGTCCGATGTCGGCGATGCGCCGGAAGGTGTTCACGCCGGACGCCGAGAGCTCGGCCGGGCCCTCGTACAGCCCGCCGCCCTCCTCCCGCTTGCTGACGATGTAGACCCGGCCGGTCTTCGGATGGACCATCAGCGACTCGGCGTCGCGCGGCCCGCCGTCGTAACGGACGGTGTGGCGCACCGGCGTGACCGTCGTGTCGCGCAACTTCTTCGGCTCCGGGAAGCGGTAGATCCACACCTCGGGCCAGCTGCCGCCCAAGTTGTCCCCGATATCCCCGACGTAGACCTGTCCGTCGGGGCCGACCGACACCGCCTCGACGTCGCGGGGGTCGATCCCGGCGAGGGTGACGGTCGCGACCGTACGGCCGGTGGCGCTGTCCACGGCGTAGACGTACGGGCCGTCGTCGCTGTCGTTGTGCGTCCAGAACACCCCGGAGTGCGCCCGGCTCGCGGCGAGACCGCTCGACTCCGTTATGCGCGAGTCCTCGATGGTGAACGACTCCGGCGACCCGCCGTCCGCGGCGGCCGGCACGGCGGCGGGCACGGCCAGGACGGCAGAGGCCAGGGCGGCGGCGCCGAGGCCGCGGGCAAGCGAACGCATGCCCCAAGATTGCCATCTGCGCGCATCCCCCGGCAGGACGCCAAGGGCGGCGCGGGCCGCGTCCCGGGCAGCCGCGCGCGTCCCCGGCAGCCGGACGCCGCCGGGGCCCTGTTGACCCATGCGGCTGAGGTGTCACCGAGGTGTCCGTGAGGTGTCCAGTGTCACGTCGCAGGCCGGGCGGCCATCCGCGATGATGACCGGATGCGGATGATGTTCGTCGGCGACTCGATGACGATCGGTGGCGCCGGTGAGCACACCTGGCGCTACCGGATGTGGCAGCACCTCAGCGCTGCGCCCGGCGGGCCGTACGAGTTCGTCGGCCCGCGCACCGCCCTCCACGACTGCGTCGCCGGCGGCCCCGTCTCCCACGACTACGCCGACCCGGCCTTCCCCGTCGCCGCCCGGCGCCATCTCGCGGGCTGGGGCGAGGGGTGGCTCCACATGGCGCCGCTCATCCGCGAGGCGGTCGCCACGCACCGCGCCGGCCTTCTGCTCGTCTCGCTCGGCCTGATCGACCTCGGCTTCTACACCGACGCCGACCAGACCGCGGCCAACGTCCGCCGCTTCGTCGCGGAGGCGCGCGAGGCGAACCCGCGGATCCGGATCGTGGCCCTGCCCGTCGTCCCCAACGTCCGCGCCCACACGGACCCGCCGTTCGCGGCGGAGTGCGAGCGCTTCAACGAGCGTCTGGAGAAGGCGATCGTGAACCTGGACGCGCCGCACTCCCCCCTGCTCCTGGCCTCCCGCCCGGCGGACTGGTCGATACACCACGACACGTACGACGGCACCCACCCGAGCCCCTCGGGCGAACACAAGCTCGCGGCGGCCTTCGCCAACGCACTGCACCAGGCCTGGGGCCTGGGCGCCCCGTACCGGCCCGGCAGTTGAGACCCCGCGCACCTCGACCGTCAAGCGCCAGTACGGCCGCCTGACCGCCGACTTCACGATGCCCGACAAGCACACGCGCCCTGCCGCACGCCGCGCTGCCCGCCACCGGCGGGCAGCGCTTGCCTCGAGTGCGCTCGAAGGCGTTGGCTGTGCTTCATGGAGTACACGCAGCTCGGACGCACCGGACTGAAGGTCAGCCGACTGGTCCTCGGCACCATGAACTTCGGGCCCGTCACCGACGAGGCCGACAGCCACGCGATCATGGACGCCGCGCTCGCCGCGGGCGTCAACTTCTTCGACACCGCCAACGTCTACGGCTGGGGCGAGAACAAGGGCCGCACCGAGGAGATCCTCGGGTCGTGGTTCGCCAAGGGAGGCGAGCGCCGCGAGAAGGTCGTGCTCGCCACCAAGGTGTACGCGAACATGGGCACCGCGGACGCTCCCTGGCCCAACCAGGACAAGCTCTCCGCGCTCAACATCCGCCGCGCCGTCGAGGCCAGCCTCAAGCGGCTGGGCACCGACTACATCGACCTCTACCAGTTCCACCACGTCGACCGCGCCACCCCCTGGGACGAGATCTGGCAGGCCATCGACGTCCTGATCCAGCAGGGCAAGATCCTCTACGCCGGGTCGAGCAACTTCGCGGGCTGGCACATCGCGCGGGCCAACGAGGCCGCCCGCCGCCGCCTCACGACGTACGGCCTGGTCAGCGAGCAGTGCCTCTACAACCTCGCCGAGCGCCGCGCCGAGATGGAGGTCATTCCGGCCGCCCGGGAGTACGGCCTCGGCGTCATCCCCTGGTCGCCGCTGCACGGCGGCCTGCTCGGCGGGGCGATCCGCAAGGCGCGCGAGGGCGGGACGGGGCGTACCGCGTCCGGCCGGTCGGCCGACGCACTGCGGAACGCCAAGCAGCGCGAGCAGATCCAGTCGTACGAGGACCTGCTCGACAAGCACGGTCTGGAGCCCGGCGACGTCGCGCTCGCCTGGCTGCTCACCCGGCCCGGCGTGACCGGCCCCATCGTCGGGCCGCGCACGGCCGCACAGCTCGAATCCGCGCTGCGCGCGGTCGAGCTGGAGCTTTCGGACGAGCTGCTGGCATCGCTCGACGAGATCTTCCCGGGGCCCGGGCCCTCGCCGGAGGCCTTCGCCTGGTAGCGGCGGCGGATTCGATCCGCTCAGGGGCTGTCGTCGTCCGGGCGGCCGCGCCGGTCGTGCCTGCCGCTCAGCCGAGCACGGCCGCCAGGATGACCACGACGAGTATCACGACGAGAGCACCGCTCACGATCCGGCTTCTGGTCTTCGCGTCCACGCTTCGAGGTTAGCCGGGCGGCCGGCGGCCCTGACCGCGGGCCCGGCCCGTACGCCCGGCGCCCGGCCCATACGCCCGGCCCGTACGCCCGGCCCGGCGCCCGACCCACGCCGGTCAGGCGCCCAGCGGCCAGGCCTCGATCGTCTCGTAGCGCGGCTGCTCCCCGCTCACCCCGCCCGTCGGCAGATTGCTGCGTACGAGACACAGCTGCTCCACCGTCCACGGGCTGCCCTCGAATTCCGCGAGCGCCTCGACGTACGGCCTGAGGTTCATCTGGCTACGGTTGCGGGCGATCGTCAGATGCGGGGCGTAGGGGCGGTGCTCCTCCATCGGTACGCCCGCTCGCCGGGCGCCCGCCGCGGCGGAATCCGCGAGCCGCGCCATGGCCTCGGCGTCGCCGTCCGCGCCGACCCAGACCACCGCGCGGGAGAACCGGCCGCCCCGGGCGAGCCGGATCTCGAAGGGGTGGTGACGGTGCGCGGCCCGCCCCAGCCGGACGGCCAGCTCCGGTACCACCTCCTCGGGCACTTCCCCGTAGAACGCGAGCGTGAAGTGCCACCCGGCGCGGCCGGTCCAGCGCAGCCGGTCGGCGCCCGGCAGCTCCCGCAGCCGGGCGACCTCCACGGCGAGCTCGGCGATGGCAGCCTCCGGCGGCACCACGGCGGCGAAGAGTCTCATGCGGCCAGTTTCGCGCAGATGGCCGTTCCCGGTACCTCGGGCCTCATGCCTCATGCCTCATGCCTCGTACCTCGTACCTCGTACCTCGTGCCTCGTGGCCGACGGCTGAGGCCCCGGCGATGGATGTCGCCCAGGGCCCCGGAACGTCACCACCACCGGCGCTACGCCGCTGCGGAAAGCCGCCCCTCCTCGGCCGGCCCCTCCGCCGCCCGGCCGCCCGGCTCCGCGGAGTCGGGCGCGGCCACCCGCGGTACGAACTCCACGTGCCGGTGGCCGCGCCGCAGGTCCAGCTTCAGGCGGAGGCCGCCGACGCGCGCCAGCATCAGGCCGACTCCGGCCGCCGCACCTGCCGAGATCAGACCTCCCGCGAGGAAGCCGATGCGGGCCCCGAAGGCGTCCGTGATCCAGCCGACGATCGGCGCGCCCAGCGGCGTACCGCCCACGAAGACCATCATGAACAGGCTCATCACCCGGCCCCGCATCGCTGGATCCGTCGCCAGCTGCACCCCCGAGTTGGCGGTGACGTTGATCGTCAGGCCGAACATGCCGATCGGCACCAGCAGCGCGGCGAAGACCCAGAAGGCGGGGGCGAGGGCCGCCGCGATCTCCAGGACGCCGAAGAGCAGCGCCGCGCCGACCAGCAGCCGGAAGCGCGAGGTGCCGCGGCGGGCGGCGAGCAGGGCCCCGGCCAGCGAACCGGCCGCCATCAGCGTGTTGAGCAGGCCGTACGTACCGGCGCCCGCGTGGAAGACGTCGTCCACGAACGCGGTCAGCCAGATCGGGAAGTTGAAGCCGAAGGTGCCGATGAAGCCGACCAGGACGATCGGCCAGACCAGGTCGGGCCGCCCGGCGACGTACCGCAGGCCCTCGCGCAGCTGGCCCTTGCCGCGCGGCGCGCGCTCGACCTTGTGCAGCTCGCCCGTCCGCATCATCAGCAGGGCGGCCAGCGGCGCGAGAAAGGACAGGCCGTTGAGCAGGAACGCCCAGCCGCTGCCGACGGCCGTGATCAGCACACCGGCGACGGCCGGGCCGACCAGCCGGGCGGACTGGAAGTTGGCGGAGTTGAGGCTGACGGCGTTGCGCAGCTCCTGCGGCCCGACCATCTCGGCGACGAAGGCCTGCCGCGTCGGGTTGTCGACGACGGTGACGACGCCGAGCAGGAACGCCATCAGGTAGACGTGCCAGACCTCGACGTGGCCGCTCAGGGTCAGCACGGCGAGCGCGAGGCCGGTGAGGCCCATCGCGGACTGGGTGATCAGGAGCAGCTGCCGCTTGGGGAAGCGGTCGGCGATCACGCCGCCGTACAGCCCAAGGAGCAGCATGGGGAGGAACTGCAGCGCGGTGGTGATGCCGACGGCTGCGGAGGAGCCGGTGAGGCTGAGCACCAGCCAGTCCTGGGCGATGCGCTGCATCCAGGTGCCGGTGTTGGAGACCACCTGTCCGGTGGCGAAGAGCCGGTAGTTCCGTACCTTCAGGGAGCGGAAGGTCCCTCCGCGCGGCTCCTGGGGTTGGGCGTCGGCGTGAGTGTCGTCGTATTCGGGCTTCGGTGCGGGGGCGGAGTCTGCTCCGGGTCCCGTACTCAAAGTGGGCTCGCCTCCTCGTCGTGGCGTCGTGGCGTCGTTCGGCCTTCCTTCACGTCTTCGGGCTTCGTACGCCCTACGGGTCTTCCGGCCGCGGTTACAGCTGCGCCAGCTTCTCCAGCACGGGCGCGGCGGCGCGCAGCGCGGCCCATTCCTCTTCGTCGAGACCGCCGGCCAGCTCGGCGAGCCAGGCGTTGCGCCTGCGCCGGCTCTCCTCGAGCATGCTCTCCGCCCGCTCGGTCTGCCTGACGACCTTCTGGCGGCGGTCCTCGGGGTGCGGCTCGAGCCGCACCAGCCCCTTGGCCTCGAGCATCGCCACGATGCGGGTCATCGACGGCGGCTGCACATGCTCCTTGCGGGCCAGCTCACCGGGGGTGGCGGAGCCGCACCGCGCGAGCGTGCCGAGCACCGACATCTCGGTCGGGCTGAGCGACTCGTCGACCCTCTGGTGCTTGAGCCGGCGCGACAGGCGCATCACGGCGGACCGCAGAGCGTTCACAGCGGCTGCGTCGGCGGCACTGGTCAGTTCCGGCATGTTCCTTAGGGTACCTCATTACTCCGCCTAAGGACTAGCCGCACAGCGCAGCGCCCCACAAACACACAGTCACCCATATGAGTGAGACGGTTCCGGAAAGTGACGCACGGCTCCTGCCTGGGCCGGGACCGTGTCCATATGGGATCGATGGGATCGGACGTGCTCAGTCTTCGGATAGACCATGACCTTCTCGACCGGATCCGACAGCACGCGGCGAAGCGCGGCATGAGCGTCCAGGACTACGTGGTCCGCACGCTGATGCGCGACGACTTCGACGAGCGCTTCAAGACGGCGGTCGACGAGACGGAGAAGTTCTACGGGGTTACCTGACGCCGAGCGCCTGCTCGATCGGGCTGAGCAGGAAGTAGACGAGGAAGCAGACGCCGACGGCGTTCAGCAGCCACGGCACCGTACGGAACCTGCCCGCCATCAGGCCCGGCCCGTGCCGGGCAACTGGCCGTCCTCGTCGGTCAGGCCCGCCTCCTCGCCGACGCCGATGATGGTGCCCATCGCGTCGAAGAAGCCGGACTCCTCCGGTGGGGAGTGCGCACCGTCGCCGGGTACGGGTCCGGTGTGGCCACCCTCCCCCAGCTACCGCTGGGAGGTGCCCCCAGCCCCGCGGAACGAATGCCCACAACCGGACGGCATAGGCTGGGGGCTATGACGATCGACCCGAAAGGCGCCCGGACGATGGGGAAGTGGACACCGCGGCACGAAGCCCCGGAGCCCCTGGAGGGGAACGTCGTCGGGACGATCACCGGGGGAACCGTCCTGTGGTTCGTCCTCTTCCTCGTGCAGCTCCCCTTCTACGCGTGGTTCGAGGACCACGGTCATCTGTGGTGGCTGTGGACCTGCCTCGCCGGGGGCGGCCTCGGACTGCTCGGCATCTGGTACGTACGCCGGCGCGACGCCGCTCTCCGGCGGGCGGCTGACGCCGCCGCCGGGAAGCAGGGAGAGCCCGAGTAAGGGGCGACCGCCGCGAGCCCGCGGCTCCGGCTCCCGGCTCCGGCGCCCGGCTTCCCGCTCCCGGCTCTCTTCGGTAGGTGAACGACACCTTCCGCCCGTAGCGTCGGAGTCATGACGCGGCGGCCGCGGACCGAAAGCGGAGCTCCCGAGCCGTCGTCAGCGGAGCAGGAGCAGGGCGGCTACGTCATCGTCGCCAACACCGCGAGCGGCATCATCCAGGAGCTGCGCGCCAAGAAGACCCTGGACGGCCTGGCCGTCATCGGCGAGGCCCGCCCCACCGTCCGCCGCGACGGCGTGTCCGCCGAGGTCGCCACCTCCGAGATCGTCCTCATCGACCTCGTCGAGCTCGGCCCCGGCGACAAGGTGGTCTTCGACGGCGAGGCAGGTCGGCCGCGAGGCCTACGCCGCCCAACTCGCCGAGGAGGCCTCCCGCTTCACCCTCGTCAGCTCCGAGCTGCGCACCGGCATCAGCACGATCTGGGGCTGGCGCGGGTCGATGTCGTCTGCCTCGACAAGACCGGGATCCTCACCCAGGGCGCCATGGACCTGTCCGAACTCCGCCCCCTGGGCGGCTCGGACGGTGTACCTCGTCCTCGACATGCAGGCCGAGGAGATCACCGCCTTCTGGGGACCCGTCACCGCACGGCTACCGCTCGCGCACCACCGTGTCGTTCGGCCAACGGCTGCACGTCCCCGCGCCCTTCGACTTCGACCTGGACACCACTGGTTTCGGTGCCCGCGAGGCCGAAGCCACCGGTGAGGAGCCAGCGGCCGGGGAGTGAGCCCGACCAGCGATCGTGGCTCCGGCTACTGGTCGAACCAGCGGTCGCGGGCCAGTTCCTCCGTGCGGGAGGCGTCCTCCAGAAGCGCCGCGACCTCGAAGCGGCGCGGCCACTGGCCCGCCGCCCAGGCCAGGCCCGCCGCCACGCCCTCCAGAGTCGCCGCGTGCAGCACGCCGTCCGGGGTCAGGCGCCAGTCCGCCTCGACGCCGTCGACCAGCAGCTCCTCGTACTCGACGTACGAGGCGGGCGTCGCGGGGCCGAGCAGGATGCGTACGGATTCCGGCACCTCGTGCGTCTCGCCCGCGCCTGCGCCATCGCCTTCGCCCTCCGGAGAGGTGACCCGTCCCTCGTAGACCTCGCTGAGCCGCGGCACCTGCAGCAACTCGGCGAGTTCCACCGCACGTCCGGGCCGTACGGGCAGCAGCGCCCGGTCCGTCGCGAGCGGCAGCAGGTCGGGCGTGTCCGCGACCAGGGCTTCGGACGCGTCCACGACCCGTACGTCCCCGTCGACGACCGCCCGCAGCTCGTCGGGCAGCGTCACCTGTTCCGGGTCGAGCTCGGCCAGCGCGCTGTAGATGGCGTGCAGTTGGGTGGCGGCGACCGGGCGGCCCGGGTCGGCGAGGCGGGACAGCAGCTCGGCGGCGCCGCCCGGTTCGTCGAGCAGCGCGGCGACGGACGTGCGCACGCCGAGCGCGCGCAGCACCTGCTCGTCCTCGAAGCCGTGCGCATCCGCGGGCTCGTAGAGGCCGGCAAGGAGGGGGTCGCCGCCAGCGGCCCGCAGCCCGGCGGGGCGGCGCCCGTCGAGCACGGGGTTGCCGCGCAGCCACCACGCCGTGTACGGGCGGACGGTCTCGGTCGTGCCGTCCGGCAGCAGGATCCGGACGCGCTCGGTCAGCGCTTCGCGCAGCGGGGGCTCGGCGAGCAGCGCGAGCGCCTGCGGCCAGGCGTCGTCATCGACGAGCTCGAGGTCGCGGACGGCGACGATCTCGGTGGCGACCGGCGGCACGGGCAACTCGGGCAGCCGGTCGAGCACGTCCTCGCACCACACGTCGACGGAGTCGCACAGCCCCACGTCGTCCGGCTCCGCGAAGTCGCTGTCGCGCGGCTCGAGTTCGTCGGGATCGAGGACGACGTCGGAGGCCCGTACGAGCGAAAAGTTCGCCAGCACGCCGACCGCGGTGAGCGGCTGCTCGCCCCAGCGCTCGGCGAGCTCGGGGTCGCAGGCGGCGAGTTCACCCTCGCGGATGACGCGCTCGAACGGGCTGCCGGGGAAGACGAGTTCACCGGCGGGGGCGAGCTCGCCGTCCTCGTCGGGGAGCGCGAGCGCGGCGAGCCAGGGCTCGTCGCCGGGCGCGAGCTGGGCGTCCCGTACGAGTCCGAGGACGGCCTCGGCCAGCTCGTCGCCGTCGAGGGTGTCCGCGTCCTCGTCCCAGATCTCGCCGGCCTCGAGGGAGTTCGCGACGGCGGCCCGCACCTGGGGGGTGGTGAGGACGGCGCGGGGGGTGGCGGGGGTCGCGCCGAGCTTCTCGAGGAGGGGGTGGGCGGCGTCGGGGTGGGCGACCTTGAGGCCGAGGCGGGCGAGGGTGGCCGCGCTGGTCGGCCGGGCGGGGGCCGGCTCGGTGGCCGGTGCGGGGATGCGGGTCGCGCCGACGACGACGTCCGCGACGTCGGGGTGGCGGCGCTCCTCCGCGGTGTCGTCGGCGCCGGGGAGCGGCAGCAGGACTTGGCGGGGGCCGATGGTCGTACGGCCGTCCGCGAGCGGTACGGGCAGGCCGCTGAGGCGGTCGGGGTCGATGCCGGTGAGGCTGTCGTAGAGCCGTCGCCACCAGGCGGGGGCGCGCTCGACGCCCGCGAGCCGGTCGATGGCCTCTCCGAGCGGCACGCGTGCGACGCCGAGCGCGCGCAGCTCGGACCGCCGCTCGAGTCCTGCGGGCAGCAGGCTGGGGAACAGCTCGGCGAGCACGCGTACGGTCTCGGCTCCCGCGCCTTCGACGATCTCGGCATCGACGGGCCGAAGGGCACCGTCCGCGGCGTCTGCGCCGGCGTTTGCGTCGGCGGCGCGGGCTGCGGACCCGGCCACGCCGGGCGCCGCGTCGGCGCCTCCGGCTCCCCCGGCAGCGTCGCGCTCGCGCCATGACGCGGCGTCGTCGGACGTCGGCGTCCTCAGCTCCTCGGCCCACGGGTCGTGCGGGCCGGCGCCACCGTGCCCACCAGCTGCCGTGCCCCGCTCATGGCCCCCGGCCGCGCCGGGCTCGCTCCGCGCCGCGTCGGCGGCGGCCGCTCCGGTGTAAGCGGCTCCGGCCGCATCGGGAGCCGGAGCAGCCCAGGGGTCGCGGGGTTCGGACCCGCGGTCCTCGGGGGAGGCCGCCGTAGGCGAGGCCGCGCTGGGGAGGAAGGGGATGCGGGGGAGCAGGCGCAGGATCTCCGCGCGCACGCGGCCGTCCAGTTCGCCCTTGCCGAGCGGTCCCGGGACGAGGTCGATCGTGCCAGTGCCGATGGGGCGCCAGTCCCGTACGAGCCCGGCGTACGCCTCCGCGGCCCGCTGCGCCAGGAAGTCCGTGAGCGGCCCGGGCGCCGCGTGGCGGCGGGTCGGCTCGAGCGGGAACGAGGCGATCAGCAGTGCGGGCAGGTCGAGGGGCTCGTCGGTGGGGGTCGGGGCGTGGACGACCGGCGCGGTGCCGGGCCGCGCGGGCGCGCCGCCGCGCGCGTCGTCCACGGGGACGGCCCACGTCACGGACCAGACCGGGCGCAGCCGTTCCTCGATCGGGCGGTCGGCGAGCAGCGCCGCCTCCAGCTGCCCGCCGACGGTGGCGGTGCGCCAGCGCGTCGTACCGTGCGCGCTGTCCTCGATGACGGTGTACGGGCCTTCCTGACGACGCGTCAGGGTGCGTACGCCCTCGGGCGTGTCCACGACGACCTCGGAGAGGCCGGGGAGCGTGAGCAGCAGCGCGTCGTCGACTCCGTCGAGGAGGCGGGCGGCGAGGTCCGCGGCCGCGCCGTCGCGCAGCGGCAGCACGACGGCGGTGTCGTAGCCGACGGGCGCGGTGCCTTGAGCGGGCAGCGGCAGCCGCAGCAGCGGTACGTGGCCGTCGCGGCGGCGCAGTTCGTCCGCGAGGCCGGTGCTTGCTTCGGCCGCCTCCTGCGCGAGCTCGCGCGCCTCGGCGAGGGACCAGCGGACTCCGCCGCTGCGGCCGACGATCGCGGGCTCGTCGCTGACGGCGAGGACGGCCGCGAAGCCGACGCCGAAGCGGCCGATGGCGTACGCCGCGTCCTCGTCGCGCTTCGCGGACGCGCGGAGCGTGGACAGGGACTCGACGCCGGCGGCGTCCAGCGGAGCGCCGGTGTTGGAGGCGACGAGGGCCGCGGGGGCGGCGGGGGCGGTGCCCTCGGGGCCTTCCGAGGGGTGGAGGGTGAGCCGGAGCCGGCCGGGGACGGCCGCGCGAGCGGCCGCGTCGGCGGCGTTCTGGGCCAGCTCTACGACCAGCCGGTCGCGGTAGCCGCCGAGGGCGAGGTCCTCCTCGGCATTGGCGTCCTCCCGGAAGCGGGCGGGGGACGCGGCCCACGCGTCCAGCACGCCGCGCCGCAGCCGCGCCGTCCCGAACGGGTCCGCCCCGTCGGCCGTCGCCCGCACCATCGCCGTGCCGCTCACGTGTCGTCTCCCTCGTGCCACACCACCGATTGTCAGCGCCGAACGTACCGCTTGCGACGCCCCCCGCGCTCCGCCGTCCCAGCCCCGGGGCAGAACGGCCCCGGCGCCGGGGGGCGGGGCGGGGCGCGGCCACCGCGAGGACGGGGAACGGGGCGGGGCTCCGGCCTCGCGCGGCGGGAGCGGGGGCGAGCTCGCCAGGCCGGGCGGGGTGTATTTGGGCGGCTTCGCGCCCTTGGGCGGCATTCGGCCCGGCCGTCTGACGCTTTCGTCTCGCGCCTTCGGCGCAAGGCGAAACCGAATGCCGCCCAGTCGGCGTGAAGCCGCCCAACGCACCCGCTGTGGCAACGGCCCGACCGGCGAGGTCAGGAGTGGCCGAGCTCCTCCTCCGGGCCCGTGGGCTCCACCGAGCCGCCCGCCCGGTCCGGCCGCAACGGGAGGGGGTCGACCTTCGTCTCGTCGATCACCGGCGGCGCCGGTCGCGGCGGCTTCGGCATGACCGCGGCCTCCGAGTGGCCGCCGCACCCGAACGCCAGCGATACAACGCGCCCGTCCGCCGGCGAGAACTCGTTCGCGCAGATCCCGAACGCCTGCCGCAGCGAGCCCGCGAGCGGTACCAGGAAGCCACACGTCACACACGACGCGGGCGCAGCCTGCGCGATCGGCGTCTTCGGGCCGTAGCCCTCCTCCCAGCGGTCCGCCGCCGTGTGCAGCCCGTAGCGGGAGAGGACGCGCGCGCGGCGCATGCCCAGCTCCTCGGCGACCGCCGTAATGCTGCCCCTGGCCGGGGGGCCGGGCAGCGCGGACGGCGGCACCGCGGACACCTCCGCGTCCTCCGCCTCCGCGAGCTCCGCCACGTTGCGCGCGTACTCGGCCTCCGCCGACACCGCCGAGTTCGGCGGCGGCTCGTCCTCGCCGGAGAAGCCCGGCTCCAGCCGGAGGTCGTCCGCCTCGGTCGGCAGCAGGTCGCCGGGGCCCAGGTCGCCCGGCCGCAGGCGCTCGCTCCACGGCACCCACTCCGGCGCGAGCAGCGCCTCGGGTCCGGGCAGCAGCACCGTCTCGTCGAGCGTGACGACCTTGGCGCGGGAGGCGCGGGCGACGGTCACGGCCCAGCGCCAGCCGCGATAAGCGGGCTCGCGGCAGGCGAAGAGGTGCGTGACGACCCGGTCACCTTCCGCGACCGCCCCGAGGTGCTCGCCGACCGAGTCCTCACCCGCGGCTTCCACTGCCGCGGCGAGGGCGAGTTCGACCGCCTCGGCGCACATGCGGTCAGGGGTACGGCTTCGCATCGTCGCAGCACTCACAAGAATCGATTCTCTCCTACGCCGTATCACGCGTGCGCCGACCGAACCGGCCGTGCGGCCGGAGGGGCGGCGGCGGAGCGGACCGCAGGGCCGCGTCGACGTCCGCGCCCGATCGGCCTCGGGCGCACCTGCTACAACCCATTCTGCGGGATCGCCGGCGGGTGCGCGGCCAAGTACGACGGCCGGTGGCGCGTAACGCACGCTACCCCTCTCGCGAGCGCCCGGCCCACCCTCCCCCTCGGCTTCACCGGCCCGACAGGGACCGGACATGCCGCCGGCTGCACCGAACACCCACGCCCCGTACGAGTTGGGGCAGTATGACGGAGTGGCAGCAGACTGGTCGTCCGCACGCACGAGTCCGCTCCGCCGCGTCGGCGCGGCGGTCGGACGGGCGCTGCACCTGCCGTTCACGGCCACCGCGCGCGGCATCCGCCGCGCCACCCACGCCCACGGCGCCGGCGAATCCGGCCTCGGCAAGCTGATCGAGCTGCACGCCGTGAACGGCGCGGGCGACATGCTGATCACTATCGCCCTCGCATCCACCGTCTTCTTCTCCGTGCCCACGGACGAGGCCCGCGGCCGGGTCGCGCTCTATCTCGCGATCACGATGGCGCCCTTCACCCTGCTCGCCCCCGTCATCGGCCCGGCCCTCGACCACTTCCCGCACGGCCGCCGCGCGGCGATGGCGGGCGCCATGCTGGCCCGCGCGCTGCTCGCGCTGATCCTGTCGAGCGCCGTGGTGACCGGCAGCATCGAGCTGTACCCGGCGGCGCTCTGTGTGCTGGTGGCCTCCAAGGCGTACGGCGTCGTGCGCAGCGCCGTCGTACCCCGGCTGCTGCCGCCGCGCTTCTCCCTGGTCAAGGCGAACTCCCGGGTGACGCTCGGCGGTCTGCTGGCCACGGGCGTCGCGGCGCCCGTGGGGGCAGGGCTGCAGGTCATCGGGTCCGGGTGGCCGCTGTACGCCGCGTTCTTCGTGTTCTGCGTCGGCGCCTTCCTGGCCTTCACGCTGCCGCACAAGGTGGACTCGGCGAAGGGCGAGGCGAAGGCGCGCTTCATCTCCCACGAGTTCCATCCGCATCACAGGTCGCATGAGCCGCGGACTCAGACGCAGACTCGGAGTCAGCCCGGGGCGCAGACCCGGGCTCAGTCTCAGACGGCCGCCGCCGCGAAGACCCGGCGGGGCGGCGCGGCACGGTCGAGGAAGCCGGGTCTGCGGACCGTCGGGCCGTCCGTGTTCCGCGGGCTGCAGGCCAACGCCACGCACCGCGCGCTCTCCGGCTTCCTCATCTTCTTCCTGGCGTTCCTGCTGCGCGAGCATCCGCTGGGCGACCGGACCGCGGCCGTCTCGCTCGGCATGGTGGCCGTCGCGGCGGGTGTCGGCAACGCGCTCGGCACGGCGGTCGGCGCGTGGGTCAGGTCCCGTACGCCGGAGAAGATCATCGTGGCGGTGCTGGTGCTCGCGCTGGGCTCCTCGGTCCTGGCCGCCCTGTTCTTCAACCAGTTCACGATCACGGCACTCGGCGCCGTGGCCGGGTTCACCCAGGCACTCGCGAAGCTGTCGCTGGATGCGCTGATCCAGCGCGACGTACCGGAGCAGGTACGGAACTCCGCGTTCGCCCGCTCCGAGACGCTGCTGCAGATGTCGTGGGTGGTGGGCGGAGCGGTCGGCATCTCGCTGCCGCTGAACGGCATTCTTGGCATGTCCGTGGCCGCGGCGATGGTCGGCGCGGGCGCGGCCACGACCGTACGAGGGCTGCTGACCGCCGGGCGCCGCGGCACGCCGCACCCCCGCGTGGCGTGAGCAGAGCGGGCAGATAGCCTTCCCGCATGACCCCTGCGCTGTTTAGGAGCAAGACCCGCCGCACCGCTGTCGCTGCCGGTGCCGCCGCCCTCGGGCTCGTCGCCCTGTCCGGGTGCGAGAAGCCGACCCCGATGGCGACCGTCACAGTGGGCTCGAACTCCGTGTCCTCCGAGGCCGCCTGCTACAGCGAGGGCAAGAAGCTGTCCCAGCAGGAGCTGCAGGACTGCATCGGCGGGAAGTCCGGCAAGAAGCTCACCGTGCACGACGGCGAGAGGATCCGCGTCGGTGTCGACCCGGAGGTCGCCGAGTCGGGCTGGGCCATGGTCGTGAACGGCCAGGGCACGATGGCCGAGGCGAGCGAGGACACGTACCGCACCTTCGACTTCGACCAGATCTTCGCGCCGCAGCAGAGCACGGGGGGCGCGGCGGCGGTTCCGAAGACCGCACAGGTCGCGATCATCGAGGTGACGAAGTCGGGCGAGGCGAAGGGCGTGTGGCAGTTCACGCTGAGCCGGGCGTCCTGACGTACGGCCGCCCCCGGCGATCGGCCCCGCACTGATGCGCGCGCGCCCCGACGGACAGCCGTCCGGAGAATCGTCTCCGGACGGCGGGCCCCGGCGGGCACGCGTCCTCGTCGTCACCGCGGTGGCGGCGGAAGCCGACGCGGTGCAGGCCGGGCTGAGCGATGCGCTCGCCGCGCAGGCGGATGCCGCGGGCGATACCGCGGGCGATGCCGGGTCTTCGGGGCGCCGCTTCCCACCCGCGCGGAGCGCGTGGCCAGGGGTCGACGTCATCGCCGCCGGGGTCGGGCCCGCCGCTGCCGCCGCGGCAACCTCCACGGCGCTCACCACCGCCGAACTCGCGGGCACCCCGTACGGCCTCGTCCTCTCCGCCGGCATCGGCGGCGGCTTCGCGCCCCTCGCCCCGGTCGGGGCGGTCGTCGTCGCCGAGGCGATCGTCGCCGCCGACCTGGGGGCCGAAACGCCCGACGGGTTCGCGCCCGTCGAGGAGTTGGGCTTCGGCCGCTCCCTCCACATCCCGCCGCCCGAGTCGGCCCGGCGCGCCGCCAAGGCGCTGGAACAGGGCGGCCTGCGCGCCGTACTCGCGCCCGTCCTCACCGTCTCCACCACGACCGGTTCCGCCGGGCGCGCCGCCGAGCTCCTGGCGCGTCATCCGCGCGCCGCCGCCGAGGCGATGGAAGGTTTCGGCGTCGCCGAGGCCGCCGCCGCGCACGGCGTGCCCGTGCTCGAAGTACGGGCGGTCTCCAATCCCGTCGGCCCCCGCGACCGCGGCGCCTGGCGGATCGGCGAGGCCCTGGAGGCGCTGCGGCGCGCCTTCCACCTGCTCACTCCGATCGTCGAGGAGGAGTCCCGATGAGCCAAGCGCAGGGCGGCACAGTCAAGATCGCGTACTCGCCGTGCCCGAACGACACGTTCGTCTTCCACGCGTGGGCCCACGGCCATGTCCCGGGCGCGCCCGCGCTCGACGTGACCTTCGCGGACATCGACGTCACCAACGGCATGGCGGAGCGCGGCGAGCTGGACGTGCTCAAGGTGTCGTACGCGGTGCTGCCCTGGATCCTCGACCGGTACGCGCTGCTGCCGTGCGGCGGGGCGCTCGGCCGGGGCTGCGGGCCGCTGGTGCTGACCCGCGAGCCGGGCGCTTCCGGGGACGGGGACCTGGCGGGCAGGACCGTGGCCGTGCCGAGCGAGCGGTCGACGGCCTATCTCCTCTTCCGGCTGTGGGCCGCGGACAAGGTTCCCGGCGGCGTCGGCGAGGTGGTCGTGATGCCGTTCCACGAGATCATGCCCGCCGTGCGGGACGGCAAGGCCGACGCCGGGCTCGTGATCCACGAGGCCCGCTTCACGTACCAGGACTACGGCCTGCACCGCCTCGCCGACATGGGCGAGCACTGGGAGGCCACGACCGGACTGCCGATTCCGCTCGGCGCGATCGTCGCGAAGCGCGAGCTCGGCGAGGAGCGGCTGCGGCAGCTCGCGGATGCCGCGCGGGGCTCGGTGCGAATGGCGTGGGCCGACCCGGACGCCTCGCGCGCGTACGTCATGGAGCACGCGCAGGAGATGGATCCGGCGGTCGCAGAGCAGCACATCGGGCTGTACGTCAACGAGTTCACGGCCGGTCTCGGCGACGAGGGCTACGCCGCCGTGCGCGCACTGCTCACGCGCGCCGCGGCCGAGGGGCTCGTACCGCCCCTCGGCCACGATGCGCTCGGCTTCGGCTAGCCGGGCAGCCTTTCGGCGGCCGGCCCGGCTGTCTTTCGGTCAGACGTCCAGCTGGTCGGCCACCGCGCGGAGCATGCCCGCGATCTTGCGGCCGTGTGTCTTCTCGGGGTAGCGGCCGCGCTCGAGCTGTTGAGCGACGCTCTCCAGGAGCGTCGTGAGGTCCTGGACGATCGAGGCCAGCTCGTCCGGCTTGCGGCGCTGCGCCGCCGCGACCGAGGGCGTCGGGTCGAGGAGGGTCACCGAGAGCGCCTGGTCGCCGCGCTGCCCGGCGACGACGCCGAACTCCACGCGCTGGCCCGGCTTGAGCGTGTCCACTCCGTCCGGCAGCACGGAGGAGTGCACGAAGACGTCGCCGCCGTCGTCCCGGGAGAGAAAGCCGAAGCCCTTCTCGCTGTTGAACCACTTGACCTTGCCGGTAGGCACGTCCGTCCTCGTCCTCGTACTCGTCGGGGAAAAGCAAACACAAAACAAGCTCTGGATAGCAGTACAGCGGGCCGCCAGACCCGCCACCTCCAAGGCTAATGGTCCCGTGCCTGGTGACAAGACGTCGCCGGGTGGTTCCGATACGCTCCTGGAGCCGACCTACCCTGGTCGGGTGACCAATGAAACCAAGCGCCCGGCCGCCGGGCCCGGCGACCGCCTCGTCCGCGCCGGCGTGATCGTCTTCGTCGTCGGCGCGTTGGCCACGCTGGCGACTGTGGCCCCGCTCTTCCTCGGCGCCGAACCGCTGCCGCCTGCCGCGTACTTCGTGTCCATGCTGATGGGGGCGGGGTTCGCGATCGCAGCGGCCGGGGTGCTGCGGTCGGTCGCGGCACAGCGGCGTCAGGCGCGCCAGGCGGCGCGCTCCACCGCCTAGCGCCGCCGCGTGCGCCCTGGGCCGCCTCCTCAAGCCGCGCCGCGGCTCCGTGCTGCTCGACGGCCGGGAGCTCGGCCGCATCCCGACCCGCAAGATCGCCCAGTCGGTCGGGCTGCTGCCGCAGTCGCCGGTCGCACCCGAGGCGATCACGGTCGCGGACCTGGTCGCGCGCGGCCGCCGGCCGCACCAGCGCTGGTGGCAGCAGTGGTCCGAGGAGGACGAGCGCGCGGTCACGGACGCCATGGCCCGTACGGACGTGACGGCGCTCGCCGAGCGGCCCGTCGACGAACTGTCGGGCGGGCAGCGGCAGCGCGTGTGGATCGCCATGGCCCTCGCCCAGGAGACCGAACTGCTGCTCCTGGACGAGCCGACGACGTACCTGGACATAGCACACCAGGTCGAAGTCCTGGACCTGGTACGGCAGTTGAACCGTGACCGCGGCCGTACGGTTGTCGCCGTCCTGCACGATCTCAACCAGGCCGCCCGGTACGCCGATCACCTCGTCGCCATGAAGGCGGGGGACGGATCGTGGCGCAGGGCCCGCCGGCCGAGGTGTCACGGCCGGTCTTGTGCGGGAGGTCTTCGGGCTCGAGTCGGTGGTCGTCCCGACCCGGTGACCGGCAGCCCCCTGGTCGTACCGGGCGCACCCCGCCACTAGGAATGCCCACACCCATTCAGCCCCGGGGGCTGCGCCTCGCACGCCACAGCAGGTAGAGCGCCGAGGCAACGGCCGCCGCGCGGAGGGCCACCGGCCAGGTCTCGGTGAGCGCGTCGCCCATCCGCCCCTGCGGGATCGGCTCGCCCCAGCGCCCGTCCAGCCGCCCCCACAGCCACACGACCGCACCCGCCGCGACGACCCCCGGCAGTCCCACCGCGGCCCACTTGGCCTGGGTGCGGGACAGCTTGCGCGTGCCGTACGCGATGAGCCAGCCGAGGCCGAGCGCGACGAGCGATTTGAGCACGGCGCCGACGATGAGCAGGCCGGCGGCGAGCAGCAGCAGCGGGCTGAGGGGCTGTCGCGCCCGGGTCTCCGTACTGCGGCCCGTCACCGGCTCCGTAGGGCGACGCCGGGACAACGCCCGCCGCAGCACCCCGGGTCCGCGGCCGGAACCCGGACCGCCCTCGCCCGAGCCCGCTCCCGCGTCCCCGCCCGCATCCCCGCCGGCAGGGCCGCCCGCGGACTCGTCCGGCTTCGCCTTCCGCAGCCGGCCGCCGGCGGCGTCCGCGGAGACCGGCGGTGGCTTGAGTATCTCCGGGATCTCGATCCCGCCGACGAAGCCGGGCACGGACTCGCCCGGGCTGCCGAAGGGCCCCGGCTCGATCCGCCACCAGTCGGGGGTGGCGTCGCTCGGGCCCAGCTCGTCCTCGCCCGCGAGGTGCGGCGGCGAGGGCTCGCTGCCGGAGCGAGGAGGCGGCACGGTCCCCTTGGTCTCCCTGACCTGCTCCCGGCCCGCCTCCGCCACCGGTACGTGCCGTGGCGCCTCGGGCTGCCCGTCCGCGGGGACCCCACCCGCCGCGGCCACCACCTCGGACGGCGTGCCCAGCCTGCCGAGGATGCGCTTGACCGACGCGGTCGTGTCGGCGGCACCGGCGCGCTGCTCGTCGATCTCCGCGCGCAGCCGGGTGACCAGGCGCATCCGCTCGCCGGAGGGCAGCTGCCGCTGCTGGGCCAGGTCGCCGACCCGGCTCAGATAGTCGAATACGAGCTGATCGCTCTCGATCCCCACCAAATCCCCTGCGGGCACGCACACTTCACGACGGGACTGCCCCGACGTTACCGCCTCCGCCGCGCACCGCACCGCATCAACTCACGCTGAGCAGCTGCAGCTCCGTCTCGAGGTTGTAGCGCGCGGTGCGCTCCCAGCGGTCATGGGCGGTGGGCGTGCGGTAGAGGCTGGGCAGCTCGAGCAGCTGGCGCAGGACGGCGGCGCGGCCGTCGCGGAAGGCGTCGTGCGGCACGAAGCCGTACTCCTGGCGGATGGCGGCGGCGTAGGCGGCGTACGCCTGCGGCGGGCCGGCGAGCACGGCGAGGTCCGCGTCGCACAGCACCTCGCCGTCGGTGTCCCCGGGCGCCGGGTCGTGGGTGACGGTGAGCCGTACGAGCCTTGCCACCTCCGCCGTACGGGCCGTGGTCACCCCGGCCTGCGGCAGACCGCGCTCGGCGAGCCGGGCGCTGCGCTCCTCGTTCTCGGAGCGCTCCGGGTCGTAGACGGCGTCGTGGAACCAGGCGGCCAGCCGTACGGCGTCGGGGTCGGCGCAGTGGTGGGCCAGCTCCTCGACGTGGTCGAGGACGGCGAGGAGGTGGTCGGTGGTGTGGTAGCGCCGGTGGGGCTCGGCCCAGCGGGCGAGGAGGTTCTCGCCGTACGGGACGGGGTCGGGGTGGCGGGTCTCCTGGCACCGGTGCAGCAGCCGTGTCCAGCGCGCGAGCAGGATGTCGCGGGTGGCCCCGGCGTTGGGGTCGGTGGGGGCGTTGGCTGCCATGCATCAATTGTGTGCCATGGTTTTCCGTGACGGTCCCACTGTGGCAACCTTGGATATATGTCTAGACCAATCCTCGAGGTGATTGCCCTCGGCGTCGACGACGCGGTCGCGGCCGAGGCCGGAGGGGCCGACCGCCTCGAACTGGTCACCGATATGGCGGCCGACGGCCTCACCCCCTCGCGCGAGACGTTCGCTGCGGTACGCGCCGCGGTCGACATCCCGCTGCGCGTGATGCTGCGCTCGGCGGCCACTGCGCGGAGCGGCGAGCGCTGCACGGCGGCCGAACTGCATGCGCTGTGCGCGGAGGCGGAGGCGCTGCGGGCGGAGGGCGCGGACGAGTTCGTGCTCGGCTTCCTGGATCACGAGGGGCACCCGGACCTGGTGGCGGTCGAGATGATCGTCGCGGTGATCGAGCCGTGCCCGTGGACGTTCCACCGGGCGATCGACCGCGCCGCGCACCGCGACGAGCTGCGCAAGCAGCTGGCCGGGCTGCCCGGCCTCGACGCGTACCTGACGGCCGGCTCGCAGACCGGTGTCGACGACGGCATGCCGGTGCTGCTCGCGGAGGCGGCGCGGGCCGGGGAACCGGGGTATGAGGCGCGGATTCTGGTGGGCGGGGGGCTGCGGCTGGACCACCTGCCGCGGTTGCGGGCCGGCGGGATCGACGCCTTCCACATCGGCGGGGCGGCGCGCCCTGCGGGCTGGGCTTCCACGGTCTCCGCTGCCGCGGTGGAGCACTGGCGCGAGGCGCTCTGACCGGGTTGCGGCCCCCGTTGCCGGCTTGTGGGCATTCGTTCCGCGGGGCTGGGGGGCACCTCCCAGCGGTAGCTGGGGGAGGGTGGGCACAACCCGGCCACCGGCGTGCAGCCGCGCACGAGACGGATACCCCCGGCGGCGGGTGGCGCGCCGTTGCCGGGTGCGGGTCGGGTGTGCCCACCCTCCCCCATAGCCTGAACGGCATGGGGCACCCCCATCGCCCCGGCGGAACGAATGCCCACAACCCGGGGCGTCAGCCCGCCAAGCGCCGTGGAAGCGGCGCTCCGTGGATGACCCACAGGCCCGAGACCGCGCGGGTCAGCGCCACATACAGGCGGCGCAGCCCGGTGCGTTCATCCGGCTCGGCGTCGACCACGGCCGCCGGTTCGTCGACGACCACGTAGTCGTACTCCAGCCCCTTGGCCAGTGACGCCGGGACCAGGGTCAGCCGCACAGCGGCAGAAGTCTCTTCGCCCGGGGCGAGGTGAGCGATCCCGGCACCCCCCAACGCCTCCGTCAGCGCCGGAATCCGCGCGTCCGCCGCGATCAGCCCCACCGACCCCTCGCGCGCCAGCACCTCCCCGCACGCGGCGAGGACCGCCGGGTCCAGATCGCCCGGCGCGACCTGCCGGATCTCCAGCGAGCCGGGCGACTCCCGTACCGACGACGCCTCCGCGAGCCCCGGCGCGATGGCCGGAAGCAGCCGGGACGCGTACGCGATGATCTCGCGCGGCACGCGGAAGCCCGCCGTCAGCTCCTCGATCCGTGCGTCCGGTTTCCCCAGGTGCGCCAGCGCCTCGGACCAACTCCCCGTCGCCCAGGGCGTGGTGCCCTGCGCGAGGTCGCCGAGCACCGTCGCGGAACCCGTGGAGCAGCGTCGCCCCACCGCCCGGTACTGCATCGGCGACAGGTCCTGCGCCTCGTCCAGCACCACATGTCCGAGCGACGGCGTGCGCTCGACGAGATCCGCCGCCTCGTCGATCAGCACCGCGTCGGCCGCGGACCACTTCGCGGCCCGCACTCCCCTGGCCTTCGGCATGGGGGACCCCAGCACCGGTTTCTGCCAGAGGATCTCCTTCTGCTCCTCGGCGGTCAGCAGCCCCTCCGCCTGCTCCGCCAGGAAGTCCGGGTCCGAGAGCAGCCGCAGCACCAGCTTCGCCGGGTCCACCGGCGGCCACATCGCCTTGACCGCCGCCTTCACGGCAGGGTTGCGGGCCACCGCGTCCTGCACGCGGTCGTCCGGCGCCTCGCCCGCCGCCTCCATCCGTACGAGCACCGCGTGCGCGATCCGCTGCGGAAGTGCCGCCCTGGCGGCCTCGTATCGGATGTCACGCGCCTGCAACTCCCGTACCAGCTCCTCCAGTTCGTACGCCGGAATGCGCCAGCGACGCGAGCCGCGCACGACGACGCAGGGTTCTGTCGGCATCGTGACGCCGGACCGTACGGCCCGCCGCAGCACGTCCGCCATCCTCGCGTCGCCCTTGATCCGGGCCGCGGCGGCGGTGTCCTCGCCGCGCAGCTCCACGCGGGCGACCAGGTCGCCCACCGTCGCCTGTCTGACCTCCAACTCACCCAGAGCGGGGAGCACTTGCTCGATGTAGTGGAGGAAGGACCGGTTCGGCCCGATGACGAGGGTGCCCGTGCGGGCGAGCCGTTCCCGGTGCGCGTAGAGCAGATACGCCACGCGGTGCAGACCGACGGCCGTCTTGCCGGTGCCGGGCGCGCCCTGCACACACACCGTCCCGGCGAGCCCGGCCCGTACGATCTCGTCCTGCTCGGGCTGGATCGTCGCCACGATGTCCCGCATGGGGCCGACCCGCGGCCGCTCGATCTCGGCCTGGAGCAGCTTGCTCGCCGTGCCCTTCTCGGCCTCTGCGGGGTCGGAGAGGTGCTCGTCCTCGTACGCGGTGAGGTCGCCGCCGGTGTAGCCGAAGCGCCGCCGCAGGACGACGTCCATGGGGGCCTTCTTGGAGGCCCGGTAGAAGGGCTGGGAGACGGGCGCGCGCCAGTCGATGACCATCGGGTCGCCGCCGGCGTCGTGTACATGCCGCCGCCCGATGTAGCACCTTTGGTCTTCTTCTCCGCCTCCGGCGGGGGGTTCCCCTTCGCCGCCCTCGGCGAGCTCCGCCCCCGGTGCGTGGAGGTAGTCGAGGCGGCCGAAGAAGAGCGGGGTGTGGGCGTGGTCGGCGAGGGCCTTGATGCGCTCGCCGATCTGGTGCTCCAGGACGGCGGCATTCACCCAGTTCGCGGTGACGTCGCTGATGTCGAGCGCCTCGACGTCGGCGCGCATGCCGCGCAGCGCGGCGCGTGACGCGGCGAGGTGGGCGCGCTCGCGTCGGAGCGGGTCGGTGTCTTCGTGCGCGGGCACGGCTGAGCCTTCCGGGCAGAGCAGCAGTGGATGGATACGAGCGGATCCCGGCCGGTTGCCGTCCGGACGGAGGCTCTCCCTCAGCTGAGCGGGAGGCGGGCAGACGCGGCATATTAGCCACCGGCGCCCGAAACGGCGAACGAATTTCCGGCGGGCGGTCCTGGGGGCCGCCGCCGCCCCCGAGCCCACCTCAGGGGCATCCCTCCCGGGTGGGGCAACGGCCTCCACCTGAGGGCTGACCGGCCCGTACCGCCGTCTCAGACCGCTGGCGGATGTGCTCCGAACGCGTGAAATCCATCATGGAGACATGAGCTCCGCATCGTTCACCCCGGCACACCGTCCGCCCGCCCCTGGCGCCTCCGCCCTCGGGGCAGGGCCCGCCCACCACCAGCGCATTCTGCACGCCCTGGGCAACGCGCTGCGCGCGATCCGCGTCTACGCGGAGGCCGCGTTCAGAGTCGTCGTCCTCGGCGAGTACGCGGAAAGATCACCGGTGATCCGCCGCTGACGCGAGCGGCCCGCTAGACCTCGCCGCCCACCTCGTCCCCCACGCCGTCAACCCCGTCCACTCCGTCAGCCCCGTCAGCCGTCAGCAGGTCGCCCGCGTCGACGATCCGGTACGCGTAACCCTGCTCCGCCAGGAAGCGCTGGCGGTGGGCCGCGAAGTCCTGGTCGATCGTGTCGCGCGCGACGACCGAGTAGAAGATCGCCGGGTGACCGTCCGCCTTCGGGCGCAGTACGCGGCCGAGCCGCTGGGCCTCTTCCTGCCGCGACCCGAACGTGCCCGACACCTGGATCGCGACCGTCGCCTCCGGCAGGTCCACCGAGAAGTTCGCGACCTTGGACACCACGAGCACGCTGATCTCACCCTGCCGGAAGGCGTCGAAGAGCTTCTCGCGCTGCGCGTTGGTCGTCTCGCCCTTGATCACCGGAGCCCGCAGGTGCTCGCCCAGCTCATCGAGCTGGTCGATGTACTGGCCGATGACGAGCGTCTGCTGCCCGCGGTGCTGCTCGACCAGCGCCTCGGTGATCCTGCGCTTGCTGTCCGTCGTCGCGCAGTACCGGTACTTCTCGTCCGTCTCGGCCGTCGCGTACGCCAGCCGCTCGGAGTCGGTCAGATTGACCCGCACCTCGACGCAGTCCGCGGGCGCGATGTAGCCCTGCGCCTCGATCTCCTTCCAGGGCGCGTCGAAGCGCTTCGGGCCGATGAGCGAGAAGACGTCCGACTCGCGGCCGTCCTCCCGTACGAGCGTCGCGGTCAGGCCGAGGCGCCGGCGGGCCTGCAGATCGGCGGTGAACTTGAAGACCGGCGCGGGCAGCAGGTGCACCTCGTCGTAGACGATCAGGCCCCAGTCGCGGGAGTCGAACAGCTCCAGGTGCGGATAGATGCCCTTCCGCTTCGTGGTGAGGACCTGGTACGTGGCGATGGTGACCGGCCGGATCTCCTTCCGCGCACCGCTGTACTCGCCGATCTCGTCCTCGGTGAGCGAGGTGCGCCGCACCAGCTCGTGCTTCCACTGGCGCGCGGAGACGGTGTTCGTGACGAGGATGAGCGTCGTCGACTTGGCGGTCGCCATCGCACCGGCGCCGACCAGCGTCTTGCCCGCGCCACAGGGCAGGACGACGACGCCGGAGCCGCCGTGCCAGAAGTTCTCGACGGCGTGGTTCTGGTACGGGCGCAGTGCCCAGCCGTCCTCGCGCAGCTCGATGGGGTGCGCCTCGCCGTCCACGTAACCGGCCATGTCCTCGGCGGGCCAGCCGAGCTTGAGCAGCGTCTGCTTGATCTGGCCGCGCTCGGAGGGGTGCACGGCGACCGTGTCCTGGTCGATGCGGGCGCCGACGAGCGGCTGGACCCGCCGGGAGCGGAGGATCTCCTCGAGGACCGGGCGGTCTGTGGTGACCAGGACGAGGCCATGGGTGGGGTGCTTCTCGAGGCGCAGCCGCCCGTAGCGGGCCATGGTCTCGGCCACGTCGACGAGGAGGGCGTGCGGCACGGGGTAGCGCGAGAACTCGACGAGCGCATCGACGACCTGCTCGGCGTCGTGCCCGGCCGCGCGGGCGTTCCACAGCCCGAGCGGCGTGACGCGGTAGGTGTGGATGTGCTCGGGAGCGCGCTCCAGCTCCGCGAAGGGGGCGATGGCGCGGCGGCACGCTTCCGCCTGCTCGTGGTCGACTTCCAGGAGCAGCGTCTTGTCGCTCTGGACGATGAGCGGTCCGTTCACGCCTCGGCCCTTTCTACTGGCGGTGCGGCCGGCCGGGTGGAGGAGCGGGGCGGGGGCTCCGACCGGACCGGCCAAACCTCCAGTGTGCCCCATGCGGCGAGGTGGCCGGGTGGCCCCGGCCACAAATGCCTGGGAGCCCGGGGGCTGCCGGTCGGGGCCGGTCGGGGCCGGTCGGGGCCGGTCCGCGGCCGCTCCCTCCTCACCCGGCCCTCACTTGGCCTTCAGCCGGCTCTCAGAGGGCGGGGAGGTGGAGGTTGTTCACCAGCGGGCCTTCCACCTGGAGCTCGACGGGTACGGGGACGGCGCTCGCCGGGACGGTGAGCGCGGCGAGGAGCGCGACGGCTCCGAGCAGCACGGTGGCGATTCGGCGCATGAATGACCTTCCTCTTCCACAGCTTCCACAGTGGTTCGGGCAGTGGGTTCCGGCATTGATTCCGGCGTGGATTCGGGCAGCGGTTCCGGCTGTCGCCGGAGGGGCCGGACCCCGGACCGCTGGGGGGAGGCGGGTCCGAGGCAAGATCCGCCGGACTAGGCAGGTCCGTCGGCGAGCTCGGCGACGCCGGTGATGCGGTGCAGGGGGAAGGTGCGGACCTCGTCGGCGGTGTGGTCGTACGCCGTGACGAAGCCGCCCTCCACCCGGACCGGCGCGATCACCCGCTGGCTGGCCGCCCCGTCCGCGTTGACGTAGCCGATCCACACGGCGGTGCTGGCCAGCGCGGCGGCCTGCATGGTGGCGAGGGTCTCGGCAGAGGTGGTGCGGGGAAGGCGGCCGCCGCCGTCCGCGGGCGCGGCGGTGGAGGCGGAGGCGGCTGTGGTCGCGGCAGCGGGCCTGGTGACGGCCGTGGCCGCCAGGTCGCCCGCGCGGATGGCCTTGACCGCTGCGCCGAGCAGAGTGTCGTCGGGGACGGGCGGACCGCCGTGTACGGGGGCGGGCGCGGTGCGGGGCGGGGTGCGGTACGCGTCCGCGCGGGTCACCAGCACGTCGCCCTCGGCCGACTCGGCGGCCGGCGCGTAACCCATCTCGCGCAGCCGCTCCAGCAGCAGGTCGGGTGTGGCCTGCGCGGCCACCACGGTCGGCGCGAGGCGGCGCAGCCGCAGACTGGACGAGCGGCGGTCGGCGAGGATCTCGGCGAGCAGCGCGTCGTCGTCGCAGCGGACGTACGCGAAGGCGGCGCCGACGCGGAGGTTGCCGTGCTTGCGCGCCACGTCGTCGATCAGATAGCTGAGCGGCTGCGGTACGGGCGTACGGGAGTGCTCCGCGAGGAACGCGTGCAGGTCGGCCGCCGTCTGCCCGGCGTCGAGCGCCCGGCGCACGGAGCCGGGGGTGAAGCGGTAGACGGTCGCGCCGCCCTTCGACTCGACGTCCGCCAGCACCCCGAGCACCTGCGCCAGCGGCCGCTCCAGCGGCCCCGGCGCGACAGCGGTCAGATCGGCCTGCAGCAGCACGTGATCGAGCGGCTCGGGCAACTGCGGTGCGAGCAGCGCGGCGGCCTGCGCGACCGCCGCCGCGACCTCTTCGGCTGTCGGCATCCCGGTCCACGCGGGGCCGTACCCGGCTGCGGCGAATGTGCGGGCGACTGCCGCGCCACGGCCGCCGGCCCCAAGCGCTGCGCCCTCCCCGGCCCCTTCAGGTTCAGGGGCGCGCCCGGCCCGGTCGGGGCGCCCGCGTCGGGGAGCGCCGACGCGATCCGCGTCCGGCTCGGTGGGGCCGGTCCGCTCGTCGGCGGGCGGGAGGGGGCCCAGCAGGGCGCGGCCGTGGGTGGAGAGGGCGCCGCGGCCGGTGACGCCGAGGAGTTCTGCCTCGGTCAGGGTCCAGCGCGCGAGGCGGGAGCGGAGGCCCTCCGGGGCGGGCGCCGCGGTCCGGGCCTGGCTCTGGGACGAGGTCCGGCTCTGGGTCTGGGGCTGGGCCTGCTGGTCGGCTGTGGCGATCCGGGTGGCGGCCGAGCGCGCCCGCGCGGCGCTGGAGGACCCGGCGGATGCGGCGGGTGTGGCGCCGCCACCAGCCGTCGGGCGCCCGGCCGTTCCGGCGCCGGGGCCGGGGCCGGTGGCCGCGCCTGTCGCGGAGGCCGCACCGGCAGCCGCCCCGCGCGTAGCCCCGCCCGCGCCGGAGGCGGCCCCGTGTTCCCAGCCCAGGCGCGCCAGCAGCGCATCCGGATCCGGCGCCGTGCCCTCCGGCAGGGAGGCGAGGAGCTCCAGGACGCGGCGGCGGACGTACGGGGCCGGGGAGCGGTCGAGGCCAGGACCCAGGGCCGCCAGCGTGCGCCCCTTCGCGTCCTGGCCTCCGACGGGTCCGGCCGTGCGGGTGGCCCCGAGCCAGGCCGTGACCAGCGCGGCCCACCGCTGCTCGGCGGGCTGCCCCAGCCACTCGTCGTATGCCGGGGTCGGCGCGAATCGCTCGTCCGCCTCGCCGTCGGAGGCGAGCAGCCCGGCGGCGTAGGCGAGTTCGAGCCAGAAGGCCGCGGTCGGCTCGTCCGTGTCGAGCGCGGCGGCGGTCCGCTTGAGGTCGCGGACGCTCAGGCCGCCCGCGCGCAGGACGGCGGGCCCGCCGAGGTCCCACTCCTTCAGCAGGTCCTCGACCGTGCCGAGGGCCGTGAAGGCCTGACCCGCGGCGGTCGCGTCGACGATCCGGGGCCGGTGCTCGGCCGCGGGCGCGAGGGGCGGCGGCAGCGGCTCGGGCGTGCGGTGCGCGCGGCCGCCGCGCAGATGCAGCGCGACCTCGCGCGGCAGCACGACCGTGCCGACACCCATCGGCAGCAGCAGCCCGCGGGCGGTGAGCCAGCGGACCGGCGCCGACGGCTGCGCGGGCACGGTCCCGTACGGCGGGCCCCATACGAGCCGGGCGAGGATCTCCCCCGACTCCTCCGGGGCCCCGGCGAGCAGCGCCGCCATCCGCTCGCGGTCGCGGAAGAGGGCGGTGAGTGCTTCGACGGCGGTCACCGGGTCGTGGGTGGTCGGCAGCCCGGCCGTGGCGATGATCTCCTGGAGACGGCCGGGCGACATCCCGGCGGTGGCCTCGGCGACGGTGGGCCCGAGCCCGGTGGGCGACGGGGCGGCCGCGCCCGCGGCGCCTGCGGCGCCTGCTGCCCCGGGGGCGCTGGGGGCGAGCACCTCGCGGGCCGTACGGACCAGATGCAGCCGGTCGTCACCGCCCCAGACGAGCGCCTGGGCGCGGAGCGCGGCGACGGCGCCGGGCAGTTCGCGTGCGACGGCCTCGTCGCCGGAGTCACCCGCCATGAGGCCGAGCAGTACGGCGTACGGGCACGGGTCGGGGGCGACCGCCAGCGCCTCGGCGGTCTGCAGGGCGAACCGGTCGAGGCGCTCGAGGGCCCGTACGACGGAGGCGCGGGTGCCGGCCCGGGTGGCGAGCTGGGTGAGGTCGCCGGGGACCGGGGAGAGCAGGTCGGGGCGGGCGCGGAGGAGGACCGCGAGGTCGGCGTCGGGACGCGTGCGCAGCTCCTCGGCGAGCGTGCGGGGCGCCGCCCCGGCGCGCCGCCCACCGCCGCGGCGGCGACGCTCCGCCGACGCGCGCGCCTCCGGATCCCGCTCGCTGGTCATCCGCACCACGATATCCGCTCCCCGCCAACCACCGGGATGCCCCGCATCTCCCACCACCCCGCGGGGCCGGGTCGCGCAGGCGCGACTGAGGCGGAGGGAGGAGAGTCGGGGTGGTGCGTTCGGCTGGGGCGTGGGGCCGCGCGCCCGGCTGGGGCCGGGGGCCGGAGGCGCGGCTGGGGCCGGGAGGCTGCGGGTGCCGCCGGGCGAGGCACGCGGCAAGGACGCCGCGGGGCGGATGGCGGCGGCTTCACGCCGCGGGGCGGCATTCGACCCGGCCGAGTGCGGCCCCGCCGACCGAAGCAGTCCACCGACGGAGGGAAGGGGCCAAGCCCTCTCAGAAGAAGAGCCGGTGGGGACAGCCCCGCGGAGCCGCGCCCCTCGGCCGGGAGCTGGGCCGGTACTCGGCCCAGGGCTGAGCCCGGCACTCGGCCCGGAGCTGGGCCCGGCGCTCAGCCCAGTACCCGGCCCGGCACCCGCCCCCGCGCTCCCCCTCCGCGCTCGGAATGTCAGGCGCACCAACGGCGTTGGGACCTGACATGCCACCCAACGCCGAGCGCACCCGCATGCCCCCCGCCGTCCACATCCTCGGCATATCCGTCTTCGCCCTCGGCACCTCGGAGTTCATGCTCTCCGGCCTGCTGCCGCCCATCGCCGACGACATGGGCGTGTCCATCCCGCAGGCCGGGCTGCTGATCTCGGCCTTCGCGATCGGCATGGTCGTAGGCGCCCCGCTGCTCGCCGTCGCGACCCTCCGGCTCCCCCGCCGTACGACCCTCATCACGCTCCTCGGCGTATTCGGCCTCGGCCAGATCGGCGGAGCAATCGCACCCGGATACGGGTTCCTGTTCGCCTCGCGCGTCATCAGCGCCCTTGCCTGCGCGGGCTTCTGGGCCGTCGGAGCGGCGGTCGCCGTCGCGATGGTGCCGGTCAACGCGCGCGCCCGCGCGCTGGCGGTGCTGATCGGCGGACTGAGCATCGCGAACGTCCTCGGCGTCCCGGCAGGCGCGCTCCTCGGCGAGCACTTCGGCTGGCGGTCGGCGTTCTGGGCGGTCGGCGGGATGTCCGCGGTCGCGCTCGTCGGCGTGGTCGCGCTGATCCCGCGCATCCCCGTCCCCGAAGGGCGGCCGAAGCTCCGCCGGGAGCTGCGGATCTACCGCGACCGGCAGGTTCTCCTCGCGGTCGCCACGATCGCGCTCGCCGCCGGCGGCGTCTTCTGCGCCTTCAGCTACCTGGCACCGCTCCTCACCGACGTCGCCGGGCTCAGCGACAGCTGGGTTCCCACCGTGCTCGGCCTCTTCGGCATCGGGGCACTCATCGGTACGGCGATCGGCGGCCGTGTCGCGGACGCACACCTCTTCGGGGTGCTGCTGACCGGCATCACGGCCTCGACGGCCTTCCTCGCGGTGCTCGCCTTCACCGCGCACAGCCCGGTCGCCGCGGTCGCCCTCTCCTTCCTCCTGGGCGTCTCGGCCTTCTGCACGGCGCCCGCCCTCAACGCGCGCCTCTTCAACGTCGCGAGCGCGGCCCCGACCCTCGCGGGAGCGACCACCACCGCGTCCTTCAACCTCGGGAACACGGGCGGCCCGTGGATCGGCGGCGCGGTCATCGACGCGGGCTTCGGCTTCCCCTCCACGGCGCTGGCCGGCGCGGTGATGAGTGCGGCGGCGATCGGGGCGGCGGCATGGAGCCTCCGCCTCCACCGGCGTGCTGGGAGCACCCGCATGATCGCGGTAGCGGGCTCCCCGCACGCCCTCGAGCACGCCTCCGAGCATTCGCCCGCCGACTCGACGACCGGCGCGTAAGGCACGCAGGCACCGCCGGCCACCGCATCCCCGTACGCCCCGGGCGCTCCACCGTCAGCCCGCTCTGCACCGAGCCGACCGGCCTCACGCCTCACGCAGGCCGGAGTCGACAGCGGCCCCCTTGGCCGAGGCCTGCCGGCGGCCGGCGGCCGAACACCGGGCAGGGGACAGGGCTTCGGGTCGACTGGGGCCGCATGAGGTAGGGAAACTCTTACCGCGCGAGGCTCGGGTGTGACCGGATATCTCTGTGGCTGCGCCTTGTGAATCCGCTGGTAGCTATCCCCGCATGGCCTTGATGTCCTCGGCGTTCTTGGCTCCGCCGCCGATCGCCCATTCGGCGCTCGGCGTCTCGGTAATGAACGCGTGCGTGGCCTGGCGCATCTGTTCGCCCGCGATCTCGATGAGTGCTTCCGAAAGGCGTTCCACCATCTGGCGCTTTTCCTCATGAGTGAAGACGCCCTCGATGACCTTGATCTCCACGACAGGCATAGGGCCATCCCTTTCGTTCTACTGTGCCTGTTATGAGGCTAGGCAGCTCGCATGACTGCCGCGCAAGGTGCGAGGCCATTCAGCGCAGCAGAGCATGCCCGGTCGCCCGGCTCTGGTGCTCATGCCGAGCCCACGCACGGCCGGACCCACCTGGTCAGGCGTTGGGGTGGCTGCTGGATTCGGCGACCTTGGTAGACCTGCGGGCTCGCAACAACCGGCGTTCAGTTACGCGGCAGTGCCGGGCCGCAGGCACGCCGTCCCCCCGTTCGCCGGCGCCGATTCACCGGCCCTTGCGCCGCCTCAGCCCCGCCTCCGTCAGCCGCCTCACCAGCTCCTTGCTGCTCACCTCGATCGCGCCCAGCTCCACTGCCCCGCGGTAGCGCTCGCTCGGCACGTCATAGTGGTCCCCGTCGAAGGCCCGCGGCGGGGCGCCGAGCCGGGCCGCGAAGGCGTGCAGCTCCTCGTACGAGACGTCGCTGACCATGTGCGACCACATCCGCCCGTGGCCCGGCCAGGTCGGCGGGTCGATGTAGACCGCCACGCTCAGTGCCCCAGGACGGCGCCCAGGCCACCCACGGAGGCGACGACCACGCCCGCCTCCGTGCACACCCAGTGCGGATCGGGGCCGAGTTCGGGTTCGATGCCCAGCGCATGCGGATCCCCGCCCTCGGTGCAGACCGGACAGACCGGCCAGCGCCCGTACTTGTCCAGCAGCGCGTCCTGGACGTCCTGGGCGATCAGCCCCGCGAGGAAAGGTGCGCCTTCAGGCCACTGCTCGACCCACCAGCGCCGGTGCGCGACCGCGTCCTCGACGAGCGAGACCACGTCGGCCTGGGCCACATCCCCGGCCGCAAGATCGGCGAGTACGAGGGCACGCGCAGCGTGCAGTGCCTGCTCAAGCTCCATAAGCCCCATTGTCACGCCCTTTCCACAGGGGGTTGACTCCACCGGCGGCTGAAAATACCTTCCAAGTGTGAGCAGCAGTCTGAAGGAAACTTTCAGCAGCGGGCCGGTCCGCCCGACCGGACCCGATGGGCCGCCCGCGCCCGCCGCCCTCGCCGCCAAGGTCCGTACGCTCGGGCCCTCAATGACCCGCTCGATGCAGCGAGTTGCCGAGGCCGTGGCCGGCGACCCGGCGGGCTGCGCCGCGCTCACCGTCACGGGTCTCGCGGAGCGTACCGGCACCAGCGAGGCCACCGTCGTCCGCACGGCCCGCGTCCTCGGCTACCCGGGCTACCGCGATCTTCGCCTCGCGCTCGCCGGGCTCGCCGCCCAGCAGCAGTCGGGCGCGGCGCCGGCCGTCACCGCCGACATAGCGGTCGACGACCCGATCTCCTCCGTCGTCGCCAAGCTCGCCCAGGAGGAGCAGCAGTGCCTCGCCGACACGGCGGCCGGCCTCGACACCACCCAGCTCGAGTCCGCGGTCGCCGCGCTCGCCGCCGCCCGCCGCATCGATGTGTACGGGATCGGCGCCTCCAACCTCGTCGCCCAGGACCTGGTGCAGAAGCTGCTGCGGATCGGGCTGATAGCGCACGCCCATGCGGACCCGCACCTGGCCGTCACCAACGCCGTGCAGCTGCGCGCGGGCGACGTCGCCATCGCGATCACCCACTCCGGGCGAACGACGGACGTCATCGAGCCGCTGCGGGTCGCGTTCGACCACGGCGCGACGACGCTGGCGATCACCGGCCGCCCGGACGCGGACGTCGCGCAGTACGCGGACCACGTCCTCACGACGTCGACCGCGCGCGAGAGCGAGCTGCGGCCCGCCGCCATGTCGAGCCGGACGAGCCAGCTGCTGGTCGTGGACTGCCTGTTCATAGGCGTCGCCCAGCGCACGTACGACGCGGCGGCACCCGCGTTGTCCGCCTCGTACGAAGCACTGGCCCACCGCCACAGCCCCAAGCGGCAGTAGCGGGTCCACCGGCCCCGCACTCGAAAGAACGACGCCACCCCCCTTCCTGCCACAGAGAGTCGACACGCCATGCCCTCCACCACCGACACCCCGGGCGCCGACCACGCGGAGCACGCCGACCCCGGCAACCCCGCCGACCCCAGCGACCCCGGTAACCCCGCCGACGGCCCCGACGACGACATGAGCGATGCCGCAGGCGACTACGCAAGGCTGCGCGCCCAGCTGGACAGCCTCACCACCGAGGCGTTCCGCAGCGAGTTGGCCGACATCGACCAGCTGCCCACCCTCGAGATCGCGAAGATCATGAACGGGGAGGATGCCACCGTTCCCGGTGCGGTCGCCGCGGTGCTCCCGCAGATCGCCGCCGCGATCGATGCCACCGCCGCCCGTATGGCCCGCGGCGGCCGGCTGGTCTACGCGGGCGCGGGCACGGCGGGACGGCTCGGCGTGCTCGACGCAAGCGAGTGCCCCCCGACGTTCAACACCGCGCCCACCGAGGTGGTCGGCCTGATCGCGGGCGGCCCTTCCGCCATGGTGACGTCGGTCGAGGGCGCCGAGGACAGCAAGGAGCCGGCGGCCGCGGACCTCGACGCACTGGGCCTCACGGCGGACGACACGGTCGTCGGCATCTCCGCCTCGGGCCGCACCCCGTACGCGATCGGCGCCGTGGAGCACGCACGCGCGTGTGGGGCTCTCACCATCGGCCTGTCCTGCAACGCCGGTTCCGCGCTCGCGGCCGCCGCCGAGCACGGCATCGAGATCGTCGTCGGCCCCGAGCTGCTCACCGGCTCGACCCGCCTCAAGGCGGGTACCGCCCAGAAGCTCGTCCTCAACATGCTCTCGACGATCACCATGATCCGGCTGGGCAAGACGTACGGGAACCTGATGGTCGACGTCCGCGCCTCGAACGAGAAGCTGCGCGCCCGCTCACGCCGCATCGTCTCGCTCGCCACGGGTGCGCCGGACGCGGAGATCGAGGCCGCGCTCGCGGCAACGGACGGGGAGGTGAAGAACGCGATCCTCACCATCCTCGGCGGAGTCGACGCCCCGACGGCAGAAAGGCTGCTGGCCGCTTCTCAAGGCCACCTACGCGCAGCCCTTCGCGCAGCACAGAGTTGACAGGGGGTTGTGGGCAATCGTTCCGCGGGGCGGAACGGGTGGGCACAACCCGACCACCGGCCCGCACCCGGAAAACCCACCGCAAGGCCCCACGGGCCCGCACAGCAAGGCACCCCGCACATGCCACCAGCACACGAGACCGCAGCCGCGCTCCTCCCCCTCGTCGGAGGAGCGCGGAACGTCACGTCCGTAGCGCACTGCATGACCCGGCTCCGCCTCGGCCTGGCCGACCGCTCCCTCGTACAGGACGAGGCCCTGAGGGCCCTGCCCGCCGTGCTCGGCGTCGTCGAGGACGACACCTACCAGATCGTCCTCGGCCCGGGCACGGTCGCCCGGGTGACACCGGAGTTCGAGCGGCTGGTGGAGCAGGAGCGCTCCGCACGTGGAGGCGCAACAGGCGCCACCACCGCCGAAGAACTGGCCGCGCACGGCACCGCACTGCGCGCCGCGCAAAAAGCACGCAACTCCACCCCGCTCAAACTCTTCCTCCGCCGCATCGCCAACATCTTCGTCCCGCTCATCCCCGCCCTCATCGGCTGCGGCATCGTCGCGGGCATCAACGGCCTGCTGACCAACCTGGTCAGCACCGGCCAGGCCCCCTGGGCGTCCTCCCTCGTCCCGGCGCTCGCCGCCATCGCGTCCGGCTTCATGTCGCTGATCGCCGTCTTCGTCGGCATCAACACGGCCAAGGAGTTCGGCGGTACGCCGGTGCTGGGCGGCGCCGTCGCCGCGATCATCGTCTACGCGGGCGTGGCCAACGTCAGCGCCTTCGGCCAGAAGCTGGCGCCCGGCCAGGGCGGCGTGCTGGGCGCGCTCGGCGCGGCGCTGCTCGCCGTCCAGGTCGAGAAGTGGTGCCGCCGCCGGGTCCCCGAGGCGCTGGACGTCCTCGTGACGCCGACCGTCACCGTGCTGGTATCCGGCCTGGCCACCCTCTTCGGCCTGATGTTCCTGGCGGGCGAAGTGTCCACCGCCATCGGCGACTTCGCGAACTGGCTGCTGTCCGCGGGCGGAGCCTTCGCGGGCTTCGTCCTCGGCGGCCTCTTCCTCCCCCTCGTGATGCTGGGCCTGCACCAGGCGCTGATCCCCATCCACACCACCCTGATCGAGCAGCAGGGCTACACCGTCCTCCTCCCCATCCTCGCCATGGCGGGCGCGGGCCAGGTGGGCGCGGCCGTCGCCGTCCTCCTCCGGCTCCGCCACAACACCTCGATCCGCAAGACCATCCGCTCGGCCCTCCCCGCGGGCCTGCTGGGCGTGGGCGAACCGCTGATCTACGGCGTCTCGCTGCCGCTCGGCCGCCCGTTCGTCACGGCCTGCATCGGTGGCGCGTTCGGCGGCGGCTTCGTCGGCATGCTCAACCAGCTCGGCGACGCGGTCGGTTCCACGGCCATCGGCCCCTCCGGATGGGCGCTCTTCCCCCTGCTGAAGGGCAACACAGGACTCGCCGCGCTCGTCGCCGTCTACGCGGCGGGCCTCCTGGTCGGTTACGTGGCGGGCTTCCTCATCACGTACTTCTTCGGCCTCAGCAGGCAGCAGCGGGCGGAGCTGAACGTCGCCCCGGAGGACGCGGCGGCCGACCCGGCGGCCGCCGCGGAGACGGCGGCCGGCGACCCGCGCGCCCTCGTCCAGGGCGACCGCGACAAGGAGCCGGCGACGTCCGCCGGGGTGGCGCCGTGACAGCGGAGGCCACGGCCGCACGGCCACGGCGCCTGTATGTCCTGCGGCACGCCAAGTCCGCCCGGCCGGACGGAGTGGCCGACCAGGACCGGCCACTGGCCCCGCGCGGCCGCCGCGACGCGCCGGCCGCGGGCCGCTGGCTGCGGGACACCGGCGCGGCTCCCGACCTCGTCCTCTGCTCCCCCGCCCTGCGCACCCGTGAGACATGGGACCTCGCCGCACCCGAACTGCGCGCCGGGGGCGCCGCGCCGCAGGTCACCTACGATGCGGGCGTCTACCAGGCCACCTCGGACGAGTTGCTCGCCCTGGTACGGCAGACCCCCGCAGACGTACGGACGCTGCTGCTGATCGGCCACAACCCGGGCCTCCAGGACCTGATCCTGATGCTCACCGGCGAGGCGGACGGCGATGCCCTGGTGCGGATCCGCGAGAAGTTCCCGACGTCCGCCATCGCCGTCCTTCTCGTCCCGGATCCCTGGTCGGCCCTCGCGCCGGGTGCCGCCCGGCTGACCGAAATGGCCGTGCCGCGCGGCAGGAAGGGGTGACGCCGTACGCCGCCTGACGGCACGTCCGGCATCCGGCTTCCGTCATCCGGCGCCGGCGCCCGGCGTCGCGCGTCAGACCTCACGCCTCACGCCTCACGCCTAGGGCGTCAGGCGTCGCACTCCCCCGGTTGCAGCTTCTGCGGCTTGGACAGGGACACCTGGTCCTCCACCGCGCCGTTGGAGGAGTTCTTCACGGGCGAGGTGGCGGTGAAGTCGGTGATGGCCCAGTAGTGGTGGCCGTGTCCCTCGAAGGGGCCCGTACCCGTGTGCTCGTAGTCGATCCAGAACACTCCGGTGACCTGCTGCCGCTGGTACCGGTGCTGAAGGTGCGCCTTGTGGCCCTCGGGGACGAACGCGCTGAAGCTCTGGGTCGTGCCTGTCGACTGCCCCCAGGTGTGCTGGTACTGGGTCTGGATCGAGGCCTTGACCAGCTTGCTCAGCCCGACTTCGAGGCTGGCTCCGACGGTCACGCTGTTCGTCGTGATGTACTCGTTGTGGTCGCTCCAGGTGATGTTGTTCTGTTCGTTTCCGCCCCGGCAGTTGGCGAAGTCGGAGCTCAGCGGCTCCCAGGGGCCGAGCCCTGTGGTCTCCGGCGATCCGTACGGATAGAAGCCGCACGACACCCCGGGGACGTCCATCTCCTGCTCCGCCGCGCAGTCCTCGACTATCTGACGTGCGCTGATCTGGCCTTCGCCGGAGGCCTCCGGATACGCCTCCTCGGGGGCACCGAAGGCGGTGCCGTCCCCCAGGCAGACGTACTTGCCCTCGCAGAAGGTCGGGGTCTCGGCGAAGGCGGTACCGGCGCCCAGGGCGCCGAAGGAGAGGGTGGCCGTCACGACGGCGAGCAGCCGGGACTTGCGGAATCTCATGGAACGATCTCTTCCGGTCGAACGGGGGGGTGAGAGATGGTGCAGATGTTTCTGGAAGGAACATCTGGATGAAGAGTGACGCTAGGGAATTCGCCCGGAGCCCACAACGCATCGCACCAGAACGGCCGGAAGAGACAACGGAGTTCGACGGACCCATCGGTAACGCTTAATGTTCCGTAGCTTGTGCGCTGCCGGAGAGGGAACGCCGCGATCAGCGGCGACCGGACGGCTTGCTGCATCGATCTCGCAGCGAGCAGTCGTCGAAACGCTCGGTACACCGATACCAAGGATCAAATCGCGCCAGTCTGGCGCAGAAAAGCCGCTGGGGCGGCACCTTCACAGGTGCCGCCCCAGCGTTCAGGACGTTGATCAACCTGGGGGTCCCCCTGCTCGAGCGAAGCCGAGAGCTTGGGGGAGGTCGATCAGAAGTCCATGTCACCGCCCGGCATGCCGCCCGGGGCCGCCGGGGCGGCCTTCTCCGGCTTGTCGGCGATGACGGCCTCGGTGGTGAGGAAGAGCGCCGCGATGGAGGCGGCGTTCTGCAGCGCGGAGCGCGTGACCTTGGCCGGGTCGATGATGCCCTCGGCGATCAGGTCGACGTACTCGCCGGTCGCGGCGTTGAGGCCGTGACCCGGGGTCAGGTTGCGAACCTTCTCCACGACGACGCCGCCCTCGAGACCGGCGTTGACCGCGATCTGCTTCAGCGGGGCCTCCAGGGCCAGGCGCACGGCCTGGGCACCGGTGGCCTCGTCACCGTCGAGCTCGAGCTTCTCGAAGACCGAGGAAGCCTGCAGCAGGGCCACGCCACCACCGGCGACGATGCCCTCCTCGACGGCGGCCTTGGCGTTGCGCACCGCGTCCTCGATGCGGTGCTTGCGCTCCTTGAGCTCGACCTCGGTCGCGGCACCGGCCTTGATGACGGCCACGCCGCCGGCCAGCTTCGCGAGGCGCTCCTGGAGCTTCTCGCGGTCGTAGTCCGAGTCCGAGGCCTCGATCTCGGCGCGGATCTGGTTGACCCGGCCCTGGACCTGGTCGCTGTCACCGGCGCCGTCGACGATGGTCGTCTCGTCCTTGGTGATGACGACCTTGCGAGCGCGGCCCAGCAGGTCGATACCGGCGTTCTCCAGCTTGAGGCCGACCTCCTCGGAGATGACAGTGCCACCGGTGAGGATGGCGATGTCGCCGAGCATGGCCTTGCGGCGGTCACCGAAGCCCGGGGCCTTGACGGCGACGGACTTGAAGGTGCCGCGGATCTTGTTGACGACGAGCGTGGACAGGGCCTCTCCCTCGACGTCCTCGGCGATGATCAGCAGCGGCTTGCCGGACTGCATGACCTTCTCCAGCAGCGGGAGCAGGTCCTTCACCGCGGAGACCTTGGAGTTGACGATCAGGATGTACGGGTCGTCGAGGACGGCCTCCATACGCTCCATGTCGGTCGCGAAGTACGCGGAGATGTAGCCCTTGTCGAAGCGCATGCCCTCGGTGAGCTCCAGCTCGAGCCCGAAGGTCTGCGACTCCTCGACGGTGATGACGCCTTCCTTGCCGACCTTGTCCATCGCCTCGGCGATGAGCTCGCCGATCTGGGTGTCGGCGGCGGAGATGGAGGCGGTGGAGGCGATCTGCTCCTTGGTCTCCACGTCCTTGGCCTGCTCGAGCAGGGCGGCCGAGACGGCCTCGACGGCCCGCTCGATGCCGCGCTTGAGGGCCATCGGGTTGGCGCCCGCGGCAACGTTGCGGAGGCCTTCCTTGACGAGCGCCTGGGCCAGGACGGTCGCGGTCGTCGTGCCGTCACCGGCGACGTCGTCCGTCTTCTTCGCGACCTCCTTGACCAGCTCGGCGCCGATCTTCTCGTACGGGTCCTCGAGCTCGATCTCCTTGGCGATGGACACGCCATCGTTGGTGATCGTGGGGGCGCCCCACTTCTTCTCGAGGACGACGTTCCGGCCCTTGGGGCCGAGCGTGACGCGGACGGCGTCGGCGAGCTGGTTCATCCCGCGCTCGAGACCGCGCCGTGCCTCCTCGTCGAACGCGATGATCTTGGCCATGTGAAGTGGTCCTCCCGGACTGGGGTGGATTGCTCCGGACCGCGCCCGCGCCCGCGACGGACGGCCTGCACGCCTGACGGTTCCTTGCCCCGCCCAGCCTGCGGGCCTCACCGACCCGGTCCTTCTGTCACTCTCAACGTCAGAGTGCTAACGCCAATGATTAGCACTCTCACCCGGAGAGTGCAAGGCGGCCCGAAGGGCCTCGATGAGGGGTGGCGGTCGTGCGACGGGTGGGCGCAAGCCGCCCGAAGGGCGACGATGAGGGGTGGCGGTCGGGCGACGGGTGGGCGCAAGCCGCCCGAAGGGCGCCGATGAGGGGTGGCGGTCGGGCGACGGGTGGGCGCAAGCGTGTGCCATGACGAAGGGCCCGCACCCTCGACGGGGTGCGGGCCCTCTTCTAACGCCTGTGGTCAGTCGGCGCGTCCTCGGTCAGCCTGCTACGCGGACCATGTCCGCCTGCGGCCCCTTCTGGCCCTGCGAGATCTCGAACTCGACCCGCTGACCTTCCTCGAGGGTGCGGTAGCCGTCCATCTGAATCGCGCTGTAGTGCACGAAGACGTCCGCACCACCGTCGACCGCGATGAAGCCGTACCCCTTCTCCGCGTTGAACCACTTGACGGTGCCCTGAGCCATCCCTAACTCCCCTATTACTGGCCCTTGCGCAGGACCGCACTCCGCGGACCCGGGTCAGACTTCACCCAGACCTCACCCCCCAAACACGCGGGGTGTGCGCCGGAACGCCTCGACCGCGGCTGAATGTATCTGCACGGATGCCGTCTGCAACAGGTCAATCCGACGAGAATTCCGGGCGCACCCGATCGGTAATTCCCGTGGAATTAGCAAGAATTCAGGGCAACTCGGGCCGGGCATAACGCATCAAACCGACAAATCGCGCACACACTTGGGACACAACTTGTCGGTTCTCATATGCGTTCGGCAAGGACGCCGGCGGGGGATTGACCAACTGTACCGCGCTCAACCACGTAGAACCGCCCCCTCCGCTTCTCTCACGGAGGGGGCGATCCCGATTACGAAACGTTGTTGAGTTTTGTCCTCAACTATTTTCCGGAGCGGCCGGAGGCGCTGGAGCCACTGGAGCCGCTGGAAGGCCCCGGGAGGGCCCGGAGGGCCGGAGGCGCTCAGCAGCCGCCCGCGACAGCCGGGATGATCGAGACCCCGGCGCCGTCCGGCGTCGCCGTCTGCAGCCCGTCCTCGAAACGCACGTCGTCGTCGTTGACGTAGACGTTCACGAAGCGGCGGAGCTTGCCCGTGTCGTCCAGGACTCGCGCGGCGATGCCCGGGTGGTTCTTCTCCAGCGACTCGATGACCTCGGCGAGAGTCGCGCCCTCGGCACTCACCTCGGCCTGGCCACCGGTGTAGGTGCGCAGGATGGTCGGGATACGGACGTTGACGCTCATACGGGGTCACCTTCGGTGCGAGGGCGGATTCAGGGTTTCGTGTTCCGGTGCGGGCGGTGGCCGGGTTGTGCCCACCCTCCCCCAGAGCTTCGCCTGGGGGTATCCCAGCCCCGCGGAACGAGTGGCCACAACCCGGCGGTCAGTCGGCGAGGCCCGCCTCACGGAATGCGTCGAGGCTCGGGCGGATGGTCGCGGACGGGCCCGTGGTCGGGGCCACCGCGTCGAGCGTCTTGAGGCCGTCGCCGGTGTTCAGCACCACCGTCTCGCCCGCCGGGTCGAGCTGACCCGTCTCGATCAGCTTGCGCAGCACACCCACCGTCACGCCACCCGCGGTCTCCGCGAAGATGCCCTCGGTGCGCGCCAGCAGCTTGATCGCGTCGACGACCTGCTCGTCATCGACGTCCTCGACCGCGCCACCCGTACGGCGGCAGATGTCGAGCACGTACGGGCCGTCGGCCGGGTTGCCGATGGCCAGCGACTTGGCGATGGTGTCCGGCTTCACGGGCCGTACGACGTCGTGGCCGTCCTTGAACGCCCGCGACACCGGGGAGCAGCCCTCGGCCTGCGCGCCGAAGATCTTGTACGGCTTGTCCTCCACCAGACCGAGCCGGATCAGCTCCTTCAGCCCCTTGTCGATCTTCGTGAGCTGCGAGCCCGAGGCGATCGGGATGACGAGGTTGTCCGGGATCCGCCAGCCGAGCTGCTCGGCGATCTCGTACGCCAGGGTCTTGGAGCCCTCGCCGTAGTACGGGCGCAGGTTGACGTTGACGAAGCCCCAGCCCTGGCCGAGCGGATCGCCGATCAGCTCGCTGCAGAAGCGGTTCACGTCGTCGTACGTGCCCTCGATGCCCACCAGGTCGCCGCCGTAGACGGCGGCCATCACGACCTTGCCCGCCTCCAGGTCGTGCGGGATGAACACGCAGGACCGGAAGCCGGCACGGGCGGCCGCGGCGCCGACGGCGCCCGCGAGGTTGCCCGTGGAGGAGCAGGAGAGGGTGGTGAAACCGAAGGCGCGGGCCGCCTCGACGGCGATGGCGACGACGCGGTCCTTGAAGGAGTGGGTGGGGTTCCCGGAGTCGTCCTTGACGTGCAGGCCGCCGGTGACGCCCAGCTCACGGGCGAGGTTGTCGGCCTTCACGAGGTTGGTGAAGCCGGGGTTCAGGTTCGGCTTGCTCGCGACGTCGGCGGGGACGGGAAGCAGCGGGGCGTACCGCCAGATGTTGTTCGGGCCTGCCTCGATCCGCTTCCGCAGGCCCTCGGGGTCGCCGCTCGGCAGGTCGTACGCCACCTCGAGCGGCCCGAAACACACCTCGCACGCGAAGATCGGGCCGAGGGCGAATCGCTCGCCGCACTCACGGCAGGACAGGGCGGCGGCCGGTCCGAGAGAGACGGTTTCGGTGCTGTTCGCAACGGTTTGCACAGCCATGGATGGCGAGGCCCTTTCTCCTCATCTTTCCCGTGACGGACTTCGCCACGAGACGGAATTGGCACCTTCCCTAGCCGGGAGCCTCGCCATGCGCTGCGCGAGACCGGCTGGAGGGTTGCCGGGGCTTCAACGGGCCGTTTCCCTCTGCCCCTCTGGATGAGCGGTATGGCACCGGGCAGCATCCCCGGGCATTTGTGCGCGCCCACCCCGACATGAAGTGGACACGTGCGTTGTTCAAGACTGTAACGGAAGGCACGGACGGTTGAGGGAGTCGTCCGAACCGCGAGATGGATCACATGGTTCTCATGGGGTCCCGACACCAGGGAGACGAGCGTACGTGCTTGATGAGGTGGAGCGCTGGTTGGAGCGCCGCTCCTGGTCTGCCGCCGATCGTCCGCTGAGCCGGCTCCTCGCCGCCAAGCGGAGCGCAGGGCCCGCAGGGACAGTCACCGTCGTACTCCCCGCGCTCGACGAGGAGACCACAGTCGGGCCGATCGTGGAGACGATCCGCCGCGAGCTGATGAGCGAGGCGGTGCCCCTGGTCGACGAGCTGGTGGTGCTCGACTCCGGCTCCACCGACCGTACGGCCGAGGTGGCCGCCGCGGCCGGGGCCCGGGTCGTGCACCGCGACACGATCCTGCCGCGCCTGGCCCCACTGCCCGGCAAGGGCGAGGTGCTGTGGCGCTCGCTGCTGGTCACCAGCGGCGAGATCGTCTGTTTCGTGGATGCCGACCTGCGCGACTTCTCGGCGACCTTCGTGTCCGGGATCGTCGGGCCGCTGCTCACCGAGCCGGATGTGCAGCTGGTCAAGGCGATGTACGACCGCCCGCTGGGCGCGAAGGACGAGCGGGGCGGACGGCTCGCCCGGGGCGAGCAGGGCGGCCGCGTCACCGAGCTGGTCGCCCGCCCGCTGCTCAACCTCCACTGGCCGCGGCTCGCCGGGTTCGTCCAGCCGCTGGGCGGCGAGTACGCGGTCCGCCGCTCGCTGCTCGAGCGGCTCTCGTTCCCCGTCGGCTACGGCGTCGAGCTGGGCATGCTGGTCGACGCGCTGGAGCTGGCCGGGCTGGACGCGCTGGCGCAGGTGGACGTCGGCATACGGCTGCACCGGCACCAGGACGGGCAGGCGCTCGGCCGGATGGCCGCGACGATCTACCGCACCGCGCAGGCACGGCTGGCGCGCGGGCACCTCGTACGGCCGGTGCTGACGCAATTCGACCGCACGGACGAGGGGTTCACTCCGACGGTCCACGAGGTGGCGGCGGAGGAACGGCCGCCGATGATCACGGTCCCCGAGTACCGGGTTCGCCGTGCGGCGAGCAAGGACCAAGTGGCCTGAGGCCTGGTTGTGGGCTTTTTTTCCTCAGGGAGATAGGGGTTCCCCCACCGCCCCGCGGAACGAAAGCCCACAAACCGGTGGTGGTGAAGCGCACGTTTGCGCGGATCTGTGGCGGGCTAGGCTCGCGGCATGGTCGCAGAGCAGCAGGCTGCCCAGGTTCTCGTCGCGTCCAACCGCGGCCCGGTTTCGTACGCCCTGCACGAGGACGGTTCGCTCGCCGCCAGGCGCGGCGGAGGCGGGCTCGTCTCCGGCCTCTCGGCCATCGGCCCTGACGCCGGCGCGCTGTGGGTGTGCGCGGCGCTCGGCGACGGCGACCGCGAGGCCGTACGCCGTTCGGGCACTCGCCTCGACCCCGCCGAGACCGGCGGCCAGCAGGTGCGGATGCTCGACATCGACCCCGGAGTCTTCGCCGACGCCTACAACGGCATCGCGAACTCCGTGCTGTGGTTCGTGCACCACATGCTCTACCAGACCCCGCTCGAGCCGGCCTTCGGCGCCGAGTTCCGCGCCCAGTGGGCGGCGTACGAGACGTACAACGCGGCGTTCGCCGACGCCCTCGCCGAGGAGGCCGCAGAGGGCGCCGCGGTCCTGGTGCAGGACTACCACCTCTGCCTGGTCCCCGGCATGCTCCGCAGGCGCCGCCCCGACCTGCGCATCGCCCACTTCTCGCACACGCCCTGGGCGCCCCTGGACTACTTCCGGCTGCTGCCCGACGACATCGCGCGGCAGCTGCTGCGCGGCATGCTCGGCGCGGACCGGGCGGGCTTCCTCACCCACCGCTGGGCGAACGCGTTCGCCGCCTGCGCCGCGGACGTGCTCGGCGCCCAGGTGGACACCGAGCACGAAGCCGTCACGTACGAGGGCCGTACGACCCGGCTCGGCGTGCACGCGCTCGGCGCCGACGCGGACTTCCTGCGGGAGCGGGCGCACCGGCCGGACGTGGTCGAGCGGATGGCGGCCCTGCGCGAGCAGATCGGCGGCCGGGACCGGCGGGTGATCGTCCGGGTGGACCGCACCGAGCTGTCGAAGAACATCGTGCGCGGCCTCCAGGCCTACCGGCAGCTGCTCACCGACCACCCCGAGTGGCGGGGCCTGGTCGTCCACCTGGCCTTCGCCTATCCGTCCCGGCAGGACCTGGCCGTCTACCGCCACTACACCGAGCAGGTGCAGCGGGTCACCGAGGAGATCAACTCCGAGTTCGGTACGGAGGCCTGGCACCCGGTGATCCTCCACGTGAAGGACGACTTCGCGCGCTCGCTCGCCGCGTACCGGCTGGCGGACGTGGCCCTGGTCAACCCGATCCGCGACGGCATGAACCTCGTCGCGAAGGAGGTTCCGGTCGTCTCGGACGAGGGCTGCGTGCTGGTGCTGTCGCGGGAGGCGGGCGCGTACGAGGACCTCGGCGAGGAGGCGGTCGTCGTGAACCCGTACGACGTGACGGGGACGGCGGATGCACTGCACCAGGCGCTGATGCTGTCGGCCGGGGAGCGTGCGGAGCGCACGAAGCGGCTGGCTGCGGCGGCGACTGCGCTGCCCCCGCAGCAGTGGTTCCTCGACCAGCTCAACGCCCTCCGGGCGGGATGACGAGGTTGTGGGCACGCGTTCCGCGGGGCGGAACGCATGCGACACGTGGCTACGACAGCGCGTCGGCCAAGGCGTTGATCAGGTCGACCAGCCCGGCGGGGCCGTCGACCACGACATCCGCGCGTTCGGCGAGTTCGGTGACCTCAGTGCTGCCACTGCAGACCAGGACTCCCGGCAGGCCGTCGGACCTGAGCTTCTCCACCACACCGAAGGCGGCGAGGTCCCCCAGGTCGTCGCCCGCGTAGAGCACCGCACCCGCGCCGGACTCCCGTACGTACTCCGCGAGCGCGACGCCCTTGTCCATGCCCGGCGGGCGGAGCTCGAGCACGAGGCGGCCCGGCTCGACGATCAGGCCGTGCCGCTCGGCCAGCGCGTACAGCGGCTCGCGCAGCTGCTCGAAGGCGCGCTGCGGATCGTCGGCGCGGCGGGTGTGGACGGCGATGGCGCGGCCCTTGTCCTCCACGTACGTGCCGCGCCAGGTGCCGTCGCGGTCGAGGACGCCGCGGAGTTCGGCCCGTACGGCGGCGACGCCGGGGTGCGGTTCCGGCTCCTGCACGGCGCCGGAGGCCGCGTCCCAGCGCTCCGCGCCGTACGCCCCCAGGACCACGAGGTGCTCCAGGCCCGCGGCGCCCGCGAAGCCCCCGTAGCGGACGGCGACACTGGCGGGGCGGCCGGTGATCACGGCGACCGAGCCGACCAGCGGGGCCAGCCGGGAGAGCGCCGGCACGGCGCCCGGGTGGGCGCGCGCCTGGTCGGGGTCGGGCACGATCGGGGCGAGCGTGCCGTCGAAGTCGAGGGCCACGACGGCCTGTTCGGGCCGCTCGAGCAGCGCGGCGAGGCCGGCGCGGCCCGCGGGTGTGACCGGGGTCGGCAGGGAGTCCGGAATGCCCATACGGCGACCCTATCGGTTTGTGGGCAGCCGTTCCGCAGGGCGATGGGGGTGCCCCCATGCCGTTCAGGCTGTGGGGGAGGGTGGGCACGACCCGTTAGCGATTGTGCCGCCGGGTCTCGCGGATGCGGCGGAGGCGGTTGACCGTCACCGGGTCGTGGGCGAGGGCCCGCGGGTCGTCGAGCAGGGCGTTCAAGAGCTGGTAGTAGCGGGTCGGCGAGATGCCGAGCTGCTCCCTTATGGCGCGCTCCTTGGCACCGGGCCCCGCCCAGCTGCGCCGCTCCACGCCGAGCACGGCGCGGTCCCTGTCGGACAGCTCCCCGCTCTCCCCTTCCCTCATGCCCATCACCATAACGGCCCTACCCGATGGTGCTCCTGGCCGCGCTCTCGGTCGCCTCGGCGTCGCGCTTCAGCGCGCCGAGCACGCTCGCCGGGTCGCCGCCCGGTTCCACGGTCGCGCCGATCGACTTCTTGAGCTTGGAGACGACCGGGCCCCAGGAGAGCTTGCTCACCGGGTAGAACTCGGCGGTCGGCAACTGGTCGAGGAACTCCCAGAGGTGCTTGTTCCGCTTGTCGGCGCGCATCGCCTCGGACGCGGAGTTGGTGACCGGGAGGAGGTCGTACTGGTCCGCGAACTTCAGCACATTCTCCTCGCTGTATACGAAATCGAGGAACTTGCCGGCCTCTTCGCGATGCCGGTTCTGCTTGAACGCCATCATCCAGTCGGCGACACCGGTGGTGGCCGAGGACGGCCCGTCCTTGCCGGGCAGCGGCGCCATGCCGTACTTCACGCCTTTGGCGTCCGCCAGCCGCATGAGCGTGGGGTGGCCGTTGAGCATGCCGACCCGCCCGCGCGAGAAGGCGTCGAAGACTTCCTTGCGGTCGGTCGAACCGGGCTTGGGGTTGGTGAGGCCTGGGGCGACCAGCTCGTCGCGCAGCCACTCGAACGCCCTGACGTTCTCCGCGGAGTCGAGGGTGTAGTTGCCAACGTTGTCGATGTAACCGCCGCCACCGCTGAGCATCCAGTTCAGCGCCTCGGCCTGCGGCTCCTCAGGGCCGAGCGGCAGCCCGTACGGCACCTGGACGCCGACCTTCTTCAGCGCCTCGGCGTCCTGCCGCAGCTCCGCCCAGGTCGTCGGCGCCCCGTTGAGCCCGGCCTCGGCGAACAGCGTCTTGTTGTAGAAGAGCACCCGGGTGCTGGAGACGAACGGCAGGCCGTACTGGATGCGGCGTATCTCGCCCGCCTGCGCGAGGCCGGGCAGGAAGTCCGCCTGGGTGGGTATGGAGAGCAGTTCGTCGGCTCTGTAGAGGCGGCCCTCGGCCGCGTAGTCGGCGTAGGCGCCGATCTGGGCGATGTCCGGGGCCTCGCCGCGCCTGACCATCTCCGCGACCTCGCGGTCGACGTCGTTCCAGCTGTAGACGGAGACGTCGACGTGGATGCCGGGGTTCTCGGCCTCGAACTCCCCGGCCAGTTGCTCCCAGTACTTCCTGGAACCGTTGGCGGCCGAGTCCCCGTAGTCGGCCGCGACGAGCTCGAGCGTCACGTCGCCGACGGACAAGTCACGTCCGCAGCCGGTGAGGGACAGCGCCATGGCTGTTGCGACACCTGTTGCCATCAAGCCCAAGAACCGCCGCTGCACTGCGAATACCACCCTTTTGTCCTGAACGTCACTTGGTAGTCAGCGCGTCCTCGCTCCGGCATGAAGGAGCGGGTATTCGCCCGCGCGCCCCCTAAGGTCTACACCAGGTCTACACCAAAGGAACCCGCTCGTAAGAATCGCCCTTTCCTCCCGCAGGTCAGGACTGCTATTCACGAGGGGGACAGAGCTCGGGATCGCCTCCACGACCGCTTGCAAGCCCAAGCGCTGACCCGCATCGACCGCCCGGACCGCCCCGCCCCGACCGCATCGACCGCGCCGAACCCCACTGAAGGAGCAGCCGACATGGCGGCAGCAGAGCAGCCCCCGACCTCGAGGACCGCAGCCGAGATCGCCACCCAGCCGAGCTGCTGGCGGCGCGCGGCGGAGGCCGCGGCCGCCGGGGCGGGTCTGCCGCGGCCGGGCGAGCGGGTGGCGGTGACCGGGTGCGGCACGTCGTGGTTCATGGCGCAGGCGTACGCGGCGCTGCGCGAGGCCGCGGGGCAGGGCGAGACGGACGCCTTCGCGGCGTCGGAGTTCCCGCTCGGGCGCCCGTACGACCGGGTCGTCGCCATCACCCGGTCCGGGACGACGACGGAGGTCCTGGACCTCCTGGCCTCGCTGCGCGGCCGTACGGGTGCGACGAGCGCGGCCGCCACCACTGCGACCACCTCCCCTGCCCCCGCCGCCCCTGCGACTACGGCTCTCACTGGGGATCCGAAGACGCCGGTGCTGGAGGCGGCCGGCGCCGTGGCGGTGCTGGACTGGGCTGACGAGGAGTCAGTCGTCCAGACCCGCTTCGCGACCACGGCCCTCGCGTACCTGCGAGCCGGTCTCGAGGCGCACGGGCCGCTCCCCGCGGGCGTGAAGACGGTCGCCGAAGCCGCCGTCGACGCCGAACTCGCCGTCACCCAGCCGGTACCGGAGACGGTGCTCGCGGCCGAGCAGTGGACTTTCCTGGGGCGCGGCTGGACATACGGCCTCGCGCAGGAGGCGGGCCTGAAGATGCGCGAAGCGGCGGGGGCCTGGACGGAGTCCTACCCGGCGATGGAGTACCGGCACGGGCCGATCTCGATCACCGGGCCGGGGCGCGTTGCCTGGGTGTTCGGTGCGCTGCCGGAGGGGCTGGCAGCGGATGTCGCCCGGGTCGGCGGCGCGCTGCTCGCCGACTCGGACGGCTCGACGGGGCCGCGGGCGCTGGACCCGATGGCGGATCTGATCCGCGCTCAGCGGCTGGCGGTCGCGGTGGCGGAGGCGAGGGGCTACGACCCGGACCGGCCGCGGAACGCATGCCCACAACCTGCTCAGCTCGCGCGGAGGGCCGGGCCCTTTCGGGTCCCGGGCCTCCGCATTGCGTCGCCGCGTCGCTGCGCCGCCGGCGGCTCAGCGTCAGTCGGGACGCCGGGCGCGACCTCAGACGTTGACGCCGAAGTCCTGGGCGATGCCGGCCAGGCCGGACGCGTAACCCTGGCCGACCGCGCGGAACTTCCACTCCGCGCCGTTGCGGTACAGCTCGCCGAAGACCATCGCGGTCTCGGTCGCCGCGTCCTCGCTGAGGTCGTAGCGGGCGATCTCGGCGCCGCCGGCCTGGTTGATGATGCGGATGTACGCGTTGCGCACCTGGCCGAAGTTCTGGCTGCGGGACTCCGCGTCGTAAATGGAGACGGGGAAGACGATCTTGTCCACGTCGGCCGGGAGACCGGCCAGGTTCACGTTGATGGCCTCGTCGTCGCCCGCGCCCTCGCCGGTGCGGTTGTCACCCGTGTGCACGATTGTCTGGTCCGGGGTGGACTTGTTGTTGAAGAAGACGAAGTGGCCGTCGGAGACGACCTTTCCGCCCGGGTTGACGGCGATCGCGCTCGCGTCCAGGTCGAAGTCCGTGCCGGTGGTGGTGCGGACGTCCCAGCCGAGGCCGACCGTGACGGCGGTGAGGCCCGGGGCCTCCTTGGTGAGCGAGACGTTGCCGCCCTTGGACAGGCTTACAGCCATGGGGATGTCCCTTTCCTCGTCAGTGTCTCGGGCTCCGTGCCGGTGACGAAGCTACCGTCACCCTCCACAACGCCAGGAGAGCACCGCCGGGTTCCGGCCCGCTTTACTTTCTTTACGCGCCCTGCGCGCCCCGTCCCCGCCCCCGTCCCCGCCCCGCCACCGCCGCGCCCCTGTCGCCCCGCGCCCCGGCGCACGGAAAAACGGGTGACGGCCGCGGGCCGGGGCGGGATCATGGGAAGCATGTCCGGGCCTTACGTCATCCGCGGCTCGGTCTCCCTCCCGGAGGCCGAGCTCATGTGGCGTTTCTCGCGCTCCTCCGGGCCCGGCGGCCAGCACGTCAACACCAGCGACAGCCAGGTCGAAGTGCGCTTCGACCTCGCCGCGACCGAAGCGCTGCCGCCGGTGTGGAAGGAGCGGGCCCTTGAACGGCTCGCGGGGCGCCTGGTCGACGGCGTGGTGTCCGTACGGGCCTCCGAGCACCGCTCGCAGTGGCGCAACCGCGAGACGGCGGCGGTCCGCCTTGCCGCCCTCCTCGCCGAGGCGACCGCGCCGCCGCCCAAGCCGCGCCGCCCGACCCGTATCCCTCGGGGCATCAACGAGCGGCGGCTGCGCCAGAAGAAGCAGCGCGGCGACATCAAGCGCGGCCGCAGCGGCCGCGACTGGTAGTCCCGCGGCTTCCCGCCCGTCCTCCCCCCGCTCCCCACCACCGGCTCTCCCCCCGGCTCCCCGCCCGCCGGGGGTGTCCGCACGCCGGGCCGGTCCGCTCGCCCGGGCCGGTCCGTCCGGGGCCGAACCGCCCTACCCCAGCAGCCGGTAGCGGCCGCGGAAGTACAGGAGAGGCCCGCCCTCCGCGCTCGGTGTACGGGCCGTCAGCACCCGTCCGATCACCAGCGTGTGGTCCCCCGCCCGCACCCGCTGCTCCGTACGGCACTCCAGCACCGCGAGCGCCCCGCCGACCAGCGGCGCCCCCGACGCCTCCCCGCGCTCGTACGCGATGTCCTCGAAGAGCAGCCGGTCGCTGATCCGCCCCTTCATCGAGAACCGTCCGGCGATGTGCCGCTGGCTTTCGGAGAGTACGGACACCCCCCACAGCGGTTGACGCTCCAGAAGTTCGTCCATCCGCGACTCGTTGCGAACGCTCACCATCACCAGCGGCGGGTCAAGTGACACCGACATAAACGCCGTCGCCGTCATGCCGACGTCCTCGCCCCGCGGCCCGTCCTCGGGGTCGAATGCGGTCAGCAGCACCACACCCGCGGCAAGCCGGGACATGGCGGCGCGGAACTCGTCGTCACTCACCCCATCAGCATGGGGGATGGCCTCTGGGCGCGGGGGCGGGGTCCTCTGCAACACGCGAAGAACGCTAGCGGCCGCCGCCGCGGACCCGCATCGGACCCGGGAACCAGCCGGGACCTAGGCCATCCGACGTACTCGCCGGTACGGGCCCGGTGTGCCGCCCGGATCCGGAATTTGCGATCAAGAACTGTAGGAGCGCTCCCACCCTTGGGCTGCAACGATTCATCACTGACTGTGACTTGAGTCACAGCAAGCGGTAATTGTTGACCCTGTGTACCGAGTGAGCAGCTCGCTGTGATTCAGTGGCCGTGGCAATCGGATGTCTGACCCTGGAGTTGCTGTCAGGTCTCGGGGGGTGCGAGCGATGGAGACGGAGTCGGAGCCGTACGTCCGGCTCGCGACCCTGCGGCAACTGCACCACGTCGTCGCGGACCTGAACACCGCCCGCAGCCTCGCCGACACCCTGCAGACCGTCGCGGACGGTGTCATCAACGGGCTCGGCTACGAGCTTGCCGCCGTGAATCTCGTACGGCCCGACGGCGACCTCGTCGTCGCAGCCGTCGCCGGCAGCGCGGGCGCCGAGGCCCTCATGGCGGGCCGGGTCGGCTCCCGCACCGCCTGGGACCGCTGGCTGTCCATGGGCGAGCACTGGGGCGCGCTGCGCTTCATCCCGCACACCGAGGGCTGGGTGCTGGACGACGACGACATCCCGCAGTGGCGCAACGACGGCCCGATCCCGCGGTTCGCCGACGAGTGGCACCCGATGGACCGGCTGCTGGCGCCCATGTACTCGTCCGGCGAGGAGCTGCTCGGCGTGATCTCCGTCGACAAGCCGCGCAACGGACGCAAGCCCGGCCCCTGGGGCTGCGAGGCGCTGCAGATGTACGCCTTCCAGGCCGCCATCGCCATCAGCAACGCGCGGCTGCGCGCCAACATGCAGCGCGCGCTCGTACGGCTCGAGCGCGAGCAGCAGGCCCTGCGCGCCAGCGAGGAGTCCTTTCGCCAGGCCTTCGAGTACGCGCCCAGCGGGATGGCCATCGCCGAGATGGGCGGCGACCAGCACGGACGCCTGCTGCGCACCAACGACGCGCTGTGCCGGCTGCTGGGCCGCCCCGCGGCCGCGATGCGCCGCTACTCCTTCTCGGACCTGGTGCACCCCGAGGACATCGGCACCCTGCTGCGCACCTCGGCCGAGGGCGGCCGGGCCGAGCTGCGACTGGCCCGCCGCGACGGCACGTACGTCTGGGTGTCGCTGCGCAACTCCGTGGTCGCCGACGCCGCCGACGGGCCGCGCTTCCTCCTCACCCACGTCGAGGACATCGAGGAGCGCAAGCGTCACGAACTGCAGCTCGCGCACCGCGCGAGCCACGACTCGCTGACCGGGCTGCCGAACAGCGCCGAGCTGCGCGCCCGGCTCGGCGCCCGGCTGTGCAGCAGGCCGCCGCTGCCCTCCCAGAACGGGCCGAGCAGCAAGACGCTCGACGTGGCGCCCGGCGAGTTCGGGGGCGCCGCATACGGTCCTGTGGAGGCCGAGGCGGAGACCGACGAGCTCGGCTTCCGCTCCGACGGCTTCGACGCGCCGTACGCAGGGCGTCGCCCGTTCCCGCCGCCCCTGGGCCCGTACGACCACCATGTGCACTCCGTCGCGCCGCCCGAGGGCGAGCAGGACGACGGCACCAAGGGCCTCGCCGTCCTCTTCTGCGACCTCGACGGCTTCAAGTCGATCAACGACCGCTTCGGGCACCACACGGGTGACGCCGTCCTGATCGAGGTCGCCCGGCGGCTCACCAACGGCGTGCGGGACGGGGACACGGTGGCCCGGCTCGGGGGCGACGAGTTCGTCGTCCTCGCCGACGGCCTCGGCCGCGCGGACGCCCAGGACCTGGCCGTACGGCTGCGCAACGCGATCATCCCGCCGATCCGCGTGGAGGGGCGGGCGGTCCGGGTCGGGGCGAGTTTCGGCATCGGCTGGGCGAGCTGCGGCATGTCGGCCGAGGAGGTCCTGCAGTCGGCGGACCAGCGGATGTACGTGGAGAAGCGCTCCCGCGCGAAGACGCACCGCCGGGCGGGGTGACACGACTCACCTCTCACCGCCCTCGCATGGGGACGCCCAGGCGGGGCGGGCGCGGCCGCCGTTCCACCGCGGTGAACACGGACCGGTCCTTGCGGCGAGCGGGTAGGCTCGGTCGATCGGGTGGTGTGGCTTCGGACGAGCGCCTCGGAGCGGCCGCCGCCGGTGAATCGATCATGAACATTGGCCATCGGGACAGCGCTGGGCCTGTCGGGGTCGCCCCGGCCTTGATAGGAGCTGTCCTGGCGTTCTGGGTCCAGAGCGCCTTTGGTCCGAAGACAGTTGGGGAGTGACAAGGGGATGACGGCCGGGAACAACGGCGCGAGCACGCCTGAGAATGACGATCCGTTCGCCTACCTGTACCGCTCGGAGGACGGCGAGGGTGGCGCAGGCGCGGACTCGGCGGCCGCTCCCCGTACCGGCGGCTACGGCTACCCTCCCCCAGAGCTTCGCCTGGGAGGTGCTCCCAGCCCGGCACAGCCCGGCGTCCCCCGCACCTCGTACAACCAGGTCTCGCGGGTCGGCGAGCGCCGCTACGGCCAGCAGGCTCAGCAGGGACAGCAGGCGCCGTACGCGACGCAGCCGCAGCAGTCCTACGGCCAGCAGACGAACCCGCACTACGCCGCCCCCGAGACCTTCCCCGGCGGGACGCCGAACCGCCCCGCGCCCCCGTCCCACGGCGGCGCCCACGGTGGCGGCGGGCGCGGCCCGAACAGCAGGGGCCTGCTCATCGGCGCCATCGCCGTCGTCGCGGTGGTCGTCATCGGCATCGGGGTCGCGATGCTCACCAACAACACCGGGGGCGAGGGCAAGCAGGACGAGGCCGGGAACTCCGCGCCCCCGAGCGCGGCCGAGAGCGTCGATCCCAGCGAGGACCCGGGCGACGAGCCCCAGACGGAGCTGCCGAAGGCGGACGCGGCCAGCCTCCGCGTCGACAGCCCGGCCACCACCGACTCGAGCATCAAGGGCGCCAAGAGCGCCACGGGCGCATACGTCGGCATGAACGCCCCGGGTGCGGCGGCGACCTGGAACATGGACGTCGACAAGGCCGGGGAGTACCGGCTGTACGTGCGGTACGGCGTGCCGGGCAAGGACGCCGACCTCACCCTCACGACCAACGGGAAGCCCTCCTCCCAGGCGATCAACATGAAGAACTTCGCCGGGGCCAAGGCCGGCGACTGGGAGCACGGCTGGCAGCACACGTGGTCCACGGTCAACCTCACCAAGGGCACCAACACGATCAAGCTGTCGTGCGAGACGGGCAACGCGTGCGAAGTCAACCTCGACAGGGTCGCGTTGCGGCCCGGGAGCGGCGGGGCTCCGGACGGCTGGTGACGAGCCGACGGACGGGCGTGGCCGACTGATGGCTCGTCAGCCGCGCTGACCGGCGGTTTGTCTGCTGCCGCTGACCGTACGGAGGAAGCGGGCGACCGCCTCCGCCATCGCGTCCCGCGCGGGGGCCAGGTACTTGCGCGGGTCGACCGTTTTCGGGTTCGCGTCGAGGTAGGCCCGTACGGCGCCGGTGAAGGCCGTGTTGAGGGCCGTGCCCACGTTGACCTTGAACACGCCGGAGGCGACGGCGCGGCGGAGTTCGGCGTCGGGGACGCCCGATGAGCCGTGCAGGACCAGGGGCACGGGGACGGCGTCGTGAAGGCGGGCGATCAGGTCGTGGTCCAGGGTCGCGGTGCGCTCGGTCATCGCGTGCGAGCTGCCGACCGCGACGGCGAGGGCGTCCACGCCGGTGGCGGCGGCGTACGCGGCGGCCTCGGCGGGGTCGGTCCGTACGCCCGGCGCGTGCGCGTCCAAGGGCGGCTCGCCCTCCTTGCCGCCGACCTTGCCGAGTTCGGCCTCGACCCAGATGCCGCGCTCGTGGCCCCAGCGCACCGCCTCCGCCGTGGCCTTGACGTTGTCGCCGTAGCTGAGCTTCGAGGCATCGAACATCACCGAGCTGAAGCCCTCGGGGTGCGCGGCGCGCAGCAGCTCCGCCGACTCGACGTGGTCGAGGTGGAGCGCGAGGGGCGCGGACGAGGCGCGGGCGACTGCGGCGGCGGCCGCGGCGACCGGGCCCAGGCGCCCGCCGTGGAACTTCACGGCGTTCTCCGAGATCTGCAGGATCGCGGGCGCGCCCGCGGACTCGGCGCCCGCCGCGATGGCTTCCGCGTGCTCCAGCGTGATCACGTTGAACGCCGCCACGGCGCGCCCCGCCGCCTGTGCCCGCGCGACGAGCTCGGCTGTGCCGACCAGTGGCATGCGCCCTCCCCGAACGTGGGCCGCGGCGGGCCCGGTTGTGGCCGGGAGCCGCGGCTGCGGCCCCAGTTGCCGTAAACCGCGAGCTGAGGCACGGTCGCAGTAAACCGCGAGCTGCGGGCCAGTTGACATAGCCGCGGGCTGCGGCGCGATTGCCATTGCCATGAACCGCGGGCAGCGGCCTGGTCGCCATGAGCCGTGGCTGCGGCTCGGCTGCGTCAAGACGTCGGCGCTGTGCGCCGGGCCTCCCGCCGTCCGACCGGGCATCTGAGTCCCCTTTAAGGGCGGGTGGGTGGGGAGGGCGTGCCGGAGGCGCGGGGGTGCAGCGGGCGGTTGTGCCTCTGTCCTGCTGGTCACTGCTGCCTCCCGGCCTCGTCAGACCGGGCAGTCCGACCGGTCGGCGACCTCGACCCGCGGCAGCAGGTCCTCGTACGTGGCGCGGTCGAACTCGCCCGCCACCGGGGCCCGTACGGTCGCCGCCGAGAGGGCCACGGCCCGCGCCAGGCGGTCCGGCCAGGACAACCCCTCGACCAGGCCCGACAGCAGGCCTGCCACGGCCGAGTCGCCCGCGCCCGTCGGGTTGCCGGGGATACGGCGCGGCGGCGCCGCCTGCCAGCTGCCGCCGGCCGTCGCCGCGAACATCCCGTCCGCGCCGAGCGAGGCGGCGACCGCGCGGGCGCCGCGGCGGCGGGTGGCGTGCGCGGCGCGTACGGGCTCGGTGGAGCCGGTGAGCCCGGCCAGTTCTTCGGCGTTGGGCTTGACGAGATCGGGGCGCGCGGCGATGCCGCGGCGCAGCGGCTCGCCGCTGGTGTCGAGGAGGACGGGTACGCCGGCGGCCTGCGCCTCGCGTATCAGCTGGGCGTACGTGCCGACGGGCAGGCCGGGCGGCAGGCTGCCGCACAGCGCGACGGCCTCGGCTTCGCCGAGAAGGGTGGTGTAGGTGCCCAGGAAGGCGTCCCACTCGGGGCGGGCGATGACCGGGCCGGGCTCGTTGAGCTGCGTGGTGTCCCCGGAGGCCGCGTCCACGACGCCGACGGTGCGGCGGGTGGCCCCGGCGATGGGCGTGAGCACGTCGACGATGTGGCCTCCCGCCGGGGAACGGGAGTCCGGGCCTTCCGGCCCCGGGGGCCGGACTGGGCCGTGGGCCCCGGGGCCGGACGTCACGGAAAGGGACCGGCCGCCGCCGTAGGTCGCGTCGGTCGCCGGTCCGCCTGCCGCACCGGTGTGGGGCCGGCCTTCCCCGCCCCCGGCCTCCCCATCGCGGGCCCGCCCGCCGGGCGCGGTGGCGTACTGCCCCGCACCGTCGCTGGTCCGGCGGCGCGCCGCGCCCAGCGCGGAGTCACCGGACGCCCGCGGGGCGGGCAAGGACGCGTGCGTGTCCGCCGCGAGGAGCCTGCGCACCGTCTCCCCCGTCGCCCCACCCACGAAGCCGGTGACCGCGACGCCGTGGCCGAGCGCCGCGAGCACCCGGGCCACGTTCAGCCCTTTGCCGCCGGGGCGCTCCGATACCTCGGACACGCGGTGCGTGGCCGAGGCCCGCAGGCGCGGCACGCGGTAGGTGATGTCGAGGGCGGCGTTGAGCGTGACCGTGAGGATCAACGGCTGCCCCTCCAGTGCTGTCGGTCTGCTGCCGGGCCCCAGGCCCGCCCGCGTAGGTACAAGTGCGCGAGCGATCATGCCACTGCCGCCTCCCGGCAGGCGAGACCCGTGACCGGCCCAACCGGTCGCGCTCTCAGCCCAGTTCGGGCGAAACGACCCATTCCCCCTTCCGCATGACGCTCACCAGGCGGAACTCCGCGTCGAGCACGACCAGATCGGCGTCCTTGCCCGGCTCCAGCGAGCCCACCCGGTCATACGCGCCGAGCAGCCGGGCCGGGGTTGCCGAGATGGCCTCGACGACCTGCTCCACCGGCAGTCTGTCAACCGTCACGCCGCGCCGGAAGGCCGTGTCCTGCGTCAGCGTCGAGCCCGCGATCGAGCCGCCCTCGACCAGCCGTGCCACGCCGTCCCTGACCTCGACGTCCATACCGCCGAGCGGGTAGCGGCCGTCGCCCTTTCCGGCCGCGCCCATCGCGTCGGTGATGAGGGCGACACGGGCCGCACCTGCGCGGTGGAAGGCGACGCCGAGGACGGCCGGGTGCAGGTGCACGCCGTCATTGATCAGCTCGACGGTCACCCGCTCGTCCTCGAGCAGTGCGGGAATCGGGCCGGGCGCGCGGTGTGCGAGGGGCGGCATCGCGTTGAAGAGGTGGGTCGCCACGGTGGCGCCCGCCTCGATGGCGGCGAGCGTCGCGTCGTACGAGCCGTCGGTGTGGCCTACGGCTGCGATGACGCCGTGGTCGGCCAGCAGCCGTACGGACTCCAGGCCGCCGGGCAGTTCGGGCGCGAGCGTCATCATCCGCGCCGTGCCGCGCGCCGCGTCGACCAGCTTCCGTACGTCCGCGGGGTCGGGGTCGCGCAGCAGCGTCGGCTCGTGGGCGCCGCAGCGGTTGCGGGCGATGAACGGGCCCTCGAAGTGGATGCCCGCGAGGTCGCCCTGCTCGACCAGCTCGGAGAGCGCGGACGCCTGGTGGGCCAGGTCGTCGAGGTCTCCGGTGACGGTGGAGGCGACCATCGTGGTGGTGCCGTGGTGCCGGTGGGTCGCGACGACTTCGAGGGCCTGCTCCGCCGTACCGGCGGAGAAGGAGGCGCCGCCGCCGCCGTGCACGTGGATGTCGACGAAGCCGGGGACGATCCAGTGGTCGCTCGGCAGGGCGACGGTGGTGGCCTCGCCCCCGGCGTACGGCGCGATGGTGCGGCCGTCGACCGTGACGCGGCCGCCCTCGACGACGCCGGTCGGCAGCACCACGCGCGCGCCGGTGAGAACCTTGACTGCCTTACGAGCCACCATCAGGCGGTTACCTCCGCGGAGAGAAGATCCCAGGCGAGCAGGCCCGCGCCCAGGCATCCGGCGGTGTCCCCCAGGGCCGCCGGGACGATGTCGGGGATTTGCTGGAAGGTGATGCGGGCCTCGACGGCTGCCCGGAGCGGCGCGAAGAGCGTCTCTCCGGCCTCGGCGAGGCCGCCACCGATGATCAGTGTGCGGGGGTCGAGGAGGGTGAGGCCGGTGACGAGGCCGTCGGCGAGCGCGTTTATCGCCTCCTGCCACACGGCGCGGGCCCGCGGGTCGCCGGACTCGACGGCCTTCGCGCAGTCGGCGGCGTCCACGTCCGGGTCGCCGCTCGCTTCCGCCCAGGCGCGGGAGACGGCGGACGCGGAGGCGAGTGTCTCCAGGCAGCCGGCCTGCCCGCAGCCGCAGGCGGGGCCGCCGGGGCGTACGACGATGTGGCCGATCTCGCCCGCGCAGCCGTGGGCGCCGGCCTCGATCCGGCCGTCGATGCCGATGGCGCCGGCGATGCCGGTGCCCAGGGGGAGGAAGAGAAAGCGATCAGCCCCGCGGCCCGCTCCGATGCGGCCTTCGGCGAGGCCGCCGGTGCGGACGTCGTGGCCGAGCGCGACGGGACAGCGTCCGTTCCCGTCGGCGCCGAGCCTCTCGGCGAGGCGGGCCCGCAGGGGGACGTCACGCCAGCCGAGGTTGGCGGCGTAGACAGCGATGCCGTCGCTCTCGTCGACGATCCCGGGGACCGCGACGCCTGCGGCGACGGCGGGCTCGCCGAACCGCTCGCGCCCGAGCTGCCGCAGCTCGGCGGCGAAGTCGAGGATGGACTCGACGACGGCTTCGGCCCCACGCTCCCGGCCGGTCGCCCGGCGGGCCTCGTACAACAGCGCGCCGTCCGCCGCCACGAGGGCAGCCTTCATCCCGGTGCCGCCCACGTCGAGGGCGATGACGTTTCTCACGAGACCAGTCTCGCGCGGCCCACCCCAAGAGGTCTAGTCCACTCACACCCTCGCCGGGCGGGCCGCAGCCGCGGGAGGGGATGCGGGACGAGATGCGCAGGTCCGCGCGGCGGGCAGGCGGCCCGGTGCCGCCGCGGGGCAACGCGGATCTGCCGGCCGCCGACGCCGGGGGGTGTGCGGCTGCGCGGCGGGGCCCGAACGAGGCGGCGCGGGCGGGTGCGGATTACGGGTTCGTGCCGCCGCGGGGCGGCGTTCCGCCGGGCCGGGCGCGGCGCCCATCCGTGCGCCCGCCCCCAATACCGTCCCAACCCCACCGCGCCGGTGTTCCGCATCGAGAGCTGCCCCCGCCGGCCCGGTGGGCCGCCCGCCGCGGGCCGACCGCGCGCGCCGGGCCCGTGCGCCGGGTTCCGCGGCGTTAGCGTCGGCGCATGATCCTGGAAACGCTCACGCTGTCCGAAGACGAGGCGCACGGGCCGCACGGCCTGCCCGCGCCGCTGCTCGACGAGCTGACGGCGCTCTACCGCTCCGACCCCGTCTTCCAGCGGATCAGCGGCGACTTCCCCGACCCCGAGGACATCCGTCCCGAGCAGGTCGCGGCGAGCATCCGGCAGGAACTGGCGCATCCCGCGGCCGAGGTGCTGCTCGGCCGGGAGGGGCACCAGCTGCTCGGTGTGGCCATCACGCTCGCCGAGCACCCGGATCCGGACGACCCGGATCCGTGGATCGGCCTGCTGATGGTGCATGGACAGGAGCAGCGGACCGGGCACGGGCAGGAGTTGGCCCAGCTCGTGGAGGAGCGGCTGCGGGCCGCGGGGCACGAGGGCGTACGGCTCGCGGTGCTGGAGAACAATCCGAAGGCGCTGGCGTTCTGGACCGCCCTCGGTTACGAGGTCATCGACCACCGGGAGGACCGGCGGCTGCACCGGCCGTGCCTCGTGCTGCGCAAGGACCTCCGGGAATCAGGGGACTTTCCGGGCGTAAGGGAGTAACTCCCAGGCCAATGACCTCTGTTGAGCCACACCTGACACGGCCGTAATACGAACATGTCCGGTCAGTCATCGGACAATGCAAGGTCAAATCTTTGTTGCCGACCTGTCGTAAAGGTTCAACCAATGGCACGCTCTGGTCGGCTCGTCCGCGCATCGCGGTAGGGCCTTCTTTTCGCATGGGTGCGCAATCCCCTCCGTGAGGCCCGCCTTGCGGAGCCCGCACGACCCGCACCGCTCGTACGACTCGCACCACTCGCAGCACTCGCAGCACCGCACCCGCACGCTCCTGTACCACGGGCCGCCACACCCACGGCCGCCCGTCCCCCACACCCGGGCCGCGACCCGCGGCCCCGCATCGAGGAGACCGAGTGAGACGCACGTCCAACTCTCCCCGGAAACACGCCAGAAAGCGCACCGCCGGCGCCGCCGCGCTCGCTGCCTCGGCCGCCATGGTCGTCGTCGGCGTCCAGACCGGCTCGGCGAGCGCCCAGCCCGACCGCGACTCCGCCGCCGCGGGCGCGGCCGGAGCCATCGCGGTCGCGCAGTCCACTGCCCAGCGCGCCTCCGCGATCGAGGCCGCGCAGACCGCAGCCCCGGCCGAAGCCGGTGCGCTCGGCCTCGGCGCCCAGGAGAACCTGATCGTCCGCGATGTCATCAAGGACGCGAACGGGACCGTCCACACCCGCTACGAGCGCACGTACGCCGGCCTGCCCGTCCTCGGCGGTGACCTCGTCGTCCACGAGAAGAAGAGCGGCTCGCGCAGCGTCACCAAGGCGACCAAGGCCCGGATATCCGTGCGGGACACGGCGGCCGACGTCCCCGCGTCCGCCGCGAAGAAGACCGCCCTGAAGGCCGCGGAGACCGAGGGCACCGGCGAGGGCGGCAAGGCCGGCAAGACCGGCGGGGCCGCCACCGGCGAGGCCCCCCGCAAGGTGATCTGGGCGGCGGGCGGCAAGCCCGTACTGGCCTGGGAGACCGTCGTCACCGGGCTCCAGCACGACGGCACGCCCAGCGAGCTCCACGTCGTCACCGACGCCGCCACCGGCAAGAAGCTCTTCGCGAACGAGACGGTCCACACCGGAACCGGCACCGGCGATTACAGCGGCAAGGTCACCCTCGGCACGACGAAGAGCGGCAGCTCGTACGAGCTGAAGGACGGCGCCCGCGGCAACCACCGGACCAACGACCTGGGTCAGGGCACGTCCGGCAGCGGCGCGATCTTCAAGGATGCGGACGACGTCTGGGGCGGCGGGCGGCAGAGTGCCGCCGTCGACGCGCACTACGGGGCCGCGACCACCTGGGACTTCTACAAGAACGTCCTGGGCAGGAACGGCATCAAGAACGACGGCGTGGGCGCGTACTCCCGCGTGCACTACGGCGACAACTACGTCAACGCCTTCTGGTCCGACAGCTGCTTCTGCATGACGTACGGGGACGGCGAGGGCAACGCGAACCCGCTGACCTCGCTGGACGTCGCCGCGCACGAGCTGAGCCACGGCGTCACCTCCAACACCGCAGGGCTGCGGTACAGCGGCGAGTCGGGCGGCCTGAACGAGGCGACCTCCGACATCTTCGCCACCTCCACCGAGTTCTACGCGAAGAACCTCGCCGACCCGGGCGACTACCTCATCGGCGAGAAGATCGACATCAACGGCGACGGCACGCCGCTGCGCTACCAGGACAAGCCGAGCCGCGACGGCGCCTCCAAGGACAACTGGTACGCGGGCATCGCGAACATCGACGTCCACTACTCCTCCGGCCCCGCGAACCACTTCTACTACCTGCTGTCCGAGGGCAGCGGCGCGAAGACGATCAACGGGGTGTCCTACAACAGCCCGACGTTCGACGGCTCGAAGGTGACGGGCATCGGGCGGGCCAAGGCGGAGAAGATCTGGTACCGGGCGCTCACGACGTACATGACGTCGACGACCAACTACAAGCGCGCGCGCACCGCCACCCTCAAGGCGGCGGGTGACCTGTTCGGGACGACGAGCGCCGAGTACAAGGCGGTCGCCGCGGCCTGGACCGGGGTGAACGTGAAGTAGCCGGGTCACCCGGCGGCATCACGCGGTCACGGGCCGCACCGCCTTCCCCCGGTGCGGCCCGTGACACCATCGAGCGGTGATCGACCTCGGCTATTCGCTCTCCCGCCGCTTCCCCGACCCGCCGCAGACGGACTACCGGACCGCGGACGTACGCGCCCTGCGGCACGACCTCTTCTGCGGCGACGTCCATCTCGCCGACACCGAGGCCGACCGGGAGTTGTCCACAGGCTGGGGATGGGTGCCCGTACTGGACTTCGCCTGGGCGCTGTGCGACATCGTCGAGCGGCTCGACCTCGATCCGCGCGGGAGCCGCTCGCACCGCGCCCAGTACGCCGAGCTGGACTTCACCGAGACCACCGACCGTATGCGCTTCGAGCGCCGCTTCGGCTGGGTGGACGTCACGGCCGACTGGCAGCCGGCCGGAGAGCCGCCGCTCACCCTCAACCACGCGGCGCTGCGCCGCGAGGCCCGCGACTTTCTGCAGGATCTGATCGCGGACCTCACGGATATGCACGAGGCGCTCGCGGGCAATCCCGTCATCTGGGATCTGCAAGCACGTTTCCCTCGGATCTGAACCGGCGGAACGGGCCGGGCCGGGACAAGCCAGAACAGAACACACGAAACCGGTCCCGAAACAGCCGGGCGCGATTCCGTCAGACGCGGCGCAAGCGCACGGCCAGCCCATGTCCGATCAGCAGGTAAATGATGGCGGGCAGGCCGTAATTGAGGAATACGCGCAGCCCTTCGGTCTCCATGGTGAAGATGTCCTGGGACCACCATGCGAGGAAATCCGCCATTCCGCGCACAAACCCGACGAAGACGTTTCCCTGGTTGGCTTCGAGCAGGTACAGCAGGATCCACAGGGCCAGAAAGCCTGCGGCAATGTCCGCGATGGTCTGGATGATCAGGGCTGCCCGGCTTGCTCCGGCGCCGTCCCGGTTGGCGCCATAGGCGCCGTTTACGGGCCTGGGTTCAGGGTTGTTGTTCATGGCCCGCTGATTGCCGGACCCAGGCGCGCGAAACCTCTTTCAAGCTTGCGATTCGATATCCATCAGTTAGATCATTCCGGGCCCTGGACCCGCACTCCGAACTGCGCCGCGAATGCCGGTGCCAATTCCAGGAGTTGGGCCGGAGAGATCACCGCACCCGCAAGCCGGTCCACTCCCCGCGCAATGTCCAGTTCGGCCGCCTCGCGCAGATCCACTTCCGCCATGCGCGCCCCGCTGAAATCCACCTGCCGCAGTGAGCAGTCGCGGAAGACGACCTTCTCAAGCCGCGCGCCGCCGAAGTCGGCCTCGGCGAGCACGCACCCCTCGAAAACCACGTCCTTGAACGAGGCCCCTCGCAGATTGAGGTAGTCGATCTTCCCGCCGCGCACCACCACCCGCTCCAGGACCGAGCCGTGCAGCTGCACCCCGCCCAGCCGCGCGTCGCTCAGCTCCACATCCCGCAGCACCGCCCCGGCGAGGTCCGTGCCGACGCCACGCACCCCCTCGAGCACGCTGTCGATGAACCGCGCCCCGGTCAGCCGCGTCTCGTCGAGGCCGCAGCGCCGCAGCGCGCAGTCCAGGAAGCGGGCGTCCCGCCCGTCCTGTCCCGCGAGGTCGAGATCCGCGAATTCCAGGCCCTCGTAGTCCCCCTCCCCCTCGAGCCCGTCCTCCTCGAACGGCAAAAGCTCCATGCGTATCTCCCGCTGCTCCGCACTGCCCGGTCGTCCCGCGCTTCCCGGTCGTCGTGTCTCCCATCCTGAGGCACGGGTCTGACAGCGGAGGCTTGACCTCAAGCAAGCTTGAGGTTGGAGGCTGTTGCCGAGCGGCGAAAGCCGACCCGACCGCTCGAACCGACCGTTCAACCCGACCGCTCGACCCGACCGCTCGACCCGGCCACTCGACCCGGCCGCTCGACCCGACCGACCCTTGGGAGCCCACCATGCACGCGATCCGCCAGTACGCCTTCGGCCCGGCCGAGAACCTGCGCTATGAGAAGGCCGAGGACCCGGAGCCGGGCCCGGGACAGGTGCGGATCGCGGTCGCCGCGGCCGGTGTCCACATGCTCGACACCACCATCCGCCAGGGCGCCCAGCGTGGCCCGCTCCCGCTGCCCGAACTGCCCATGACACCCGGCCGCGAGGTCGCAGGAACGGTCGATGCGCTCGGCGAGGGCGTGCCGGAGAGCCTGCTCGGCAGCCGCGTCGTCGTCCACCTCGGCCCGTCCCCGGCCCACGGCGGCTACGCCGAACTGACCGTCGCGGAAGCCGAGTCCCTCCACCCGGCCCCGGATGGGCTCTCCTCGGAGAAGGCCGTCGCCATGATCGGCACGGGCCGTACGGCCCTGGGCATCCTGGAGCAGGCCGCCCTTACCCCCGACGACGTGGTCCTGGTCACCGCCGCGGCCGGCGGCCTCGGCACCCTCATCGTCCAGTACGCCCGCCATCTGGGCGCCACCGTGGTCGGCGTCGCCGGCGGCCCGGCCAAGACCGAGGCCGTACGGGCCAACGGCGCGGACATCGCGGTCGACTACAGCGCCCCCGACTGGGCGGACCAGGTCCGCGCCGCCATTGGCTCCCGCGCCATCACGGTCGCCTTCGACGGCGTCGGCGGCACTCTCGGCCGTACCGCCTTCGGCCTCGTCGGCCGCGGCGGCCGCCACATCGTCTACGGCTGGGCCCCCGGCAGCGACGCAACCGAGCCCTCGGAGGCGGAGCTGACCGAGCGCGGCGTCACGTCCGAGGTGGTGGTGGGCCCGCGCATGCTCGCACGGCCGGGCGGTCTGCGCGGCCTGGAGGACGCGGCGATGGAGGCCGCCGCCGAGGGCCGCCTGGACCCCGCGGTGACCACCTTCCCCCTCGCGGAGGCGGCGGCCGCCCACCGCGCTCTGGAGTCCCGCGTGACGACGGGCAAGGTCGTCCTCATCCCCTGAGGCTGTGCCTTGCGGCAGGCCGTGAGTCGGCACCGGTGAGCGACGTCCTACGCGCGGCGATACGCAGGCGGTGAGCACGGGCTCGTATGGCGGGAGTTGCACGCTCTCCACGCAGCCGCAGGCCCACGAGGCCGCAGACGCGCGAGGCCGCGGGGGCAAGTCTGGGGGCTTCGCCTCAGACCACACGGGGTCCAGGGGCGGAGCCCTGGTTACGGGAAGGGGCGAGGTGGGGGAAAGCTCCGCCGGACCCGTCCTACGCCGGCCGCTCCGCAGCCTCCGGCCCAGCCGCCTCGGAAGCGAGCCGGGACAGCGGGGCGCCGGTGAGCCGGTAGCCGGTCCACTCCTCCATCGGGACCGCGCCGAGCGACTTGTAGAAGTCGATCGACGGGGTGTTCCAGTCCAGGACGGACCAGTCCAGGCGCCCGTACCCGCGCTCCTCGCAGAGCCGGGCCAGCTCCGCGAGGAGCGCCTTGCCGTGGCCCCGGCCGCGGGCCTCGGGCCGGACGTAAAGGTCCTCCAGGTAGATGCCGTGCACGCCGCGCCAGGTGGAGAAGTTGAGGAACCAGAGGGCGAAGCCCTCGGCCCGGCCGTCCGTCTCCGCGATGTGCGCAAAGGCCACCGGGCTCTCGCAGAAGAGGGCGCGGCGTATGTGCTCCTCTGTCGCCTCGGCCTCGTGCTCGGCCTTCTCGTACGCGGCGAGCTCGCGGATCATGGCGACGATGGCGGGGACGTCCTCTGGCTTGGCTGTACGGATCATGTCGTCAGCGTACGGCCGGGCCGCCGGGCATCGGCATCCCTCCGGATGACGCGGCATCCCCTGGATACCGCTGGCTTTCGAGCGATGACTTGACGTAGTCGGAAGGCACTCACGAGAACGTGTTCCCGACCCCTGGGGTCCCTGCCCTAGCCTCGTGTCCCCGCCCGTATGCGCCACCCGTATGCATCGCGCGCGTGCGTCGCGCGAATGCGCCCCTTCTCAACGCTTATCGAGGGGAGTTGGCACCCCGTCATGGCAGAACCGGCAGCCGGACCGGACGGCGGCGGAGTCCTGAAGCAGCTCGCCGCGGAGGGAGTGTCCCTCTGGCTGGACGGCGCCTGCCGGGAGCTGCTCGACTCCGGCCGCCTGGACCGGCTGGTGCGGGACCGGCGAATCAGCGGGGCCACCACGAACCCGGGCCTGCTGACCGGATCCGTGACGACCCACCCCTCGTACCTGGAGCAGTTGGGCCGGCTGGAGAGCCAGGGGACGTCCTGCGACGAGGCGGTGCGGGCGCTGCTCGCCTACGACGCCCGGTGGGCCTGTGACGTGCTGCGGCCGGTGTTCAGGGCGAGCGGCGGCCTGGAGGGCCAGGTGTCGGTGGACCTCGACCCGCGGCTCGCGCACGACGCGGGGGCCACGGTCGCCGAGGCCCGCGCGGTGAACCGCGCCGTGAACCGGCCCAATGTGCTGGTCAAGATCCCGGCCACCGAGGCCGGGCTCTCCGCGATCACCGACTGTCTCGCCGACGGGATCAGCGTGCACGCCACGACCCTCTACTCGGTGCACCGCTACGGCGAGGCCGTCGACGCCTACTTCGAGGGCCTTGAGCGGGCGCGCGCGGCGGGGCATCCGCTGCGGGCGATCACCTCACTGGCCGGGCTGCCGATCAGCCGGCTCGACGCCGAGGTGGACGCCCGCCTCGACGGGCTCAGTCCCGGCCCCAGACCCAGACCCAGACCCGGGCTCGGGCTCGGACCGGCCGCCGCCCGCGCGCTCCGCGGGCAGACCTCGCTCGCCACCGCCCGCCTGGCGTACCGGCTCTACGAGGAACGGCTCGGCAGCGACCGCTGGCGCTCCCTCGTGGCCGCCGGAGCCCGCCCGCAGCGGCTGATGTGGAGCTCGACCGCGGTTCAGGACCCGGCGTACTCCAAGACCCGTTACGTCGACGGCTTCGTCGCCTGGGGCACGGTCAACGCGCTGCCCACGGACACGCTCGACGCGGCCGTCCACCACTCCCGGCTGCGCGGCGACACCATGACGGGCGAGCACGAGGCGGCGAGGCGGGTGATCGAGGAGCTGGAGGCCCTCGGCATCGGGTACGAGGCGGTGGTGCGCCAGGTGGCGGAGGACTGTCTCAGGAACGCCCTGGAGGCGTGGGAGGACCTGCGCTCCGCCGCGCGCACCGCCGCCACCACTCGTACCGCCACCACTCGTACCGCCGCCACCCGTACCGCCGCCACCCCTGCCGCCGCCGCCCAAACCGCCGCCGCGGAAAGGACCCTACGGACCCGCCCCTTCACGCCGACTGCGTCTGCCAGGCCCTCCCCGGAAATTCCGCCCCCGTCAGGGCGAGCAGCGGCGCCGCCTTCACCGCCGTCTCCTCGTACTCCTCCTCCCGGTCCGACAGCGCGATGATCGCGCCGCCCACGCCGTAGCGCCTCGACCGAGCCGGTCCGGGCGCACCGGCCGAGGTCGTTGCGTACCAGGTCGACGATCACCGGGTTCTCGGCCCGGTCCTTCTCGCTGTTCAGCAGGTCGGCGGCGTGGCGCGCGTCCTCCTGCGGCGTGGCGCCACGCGGCAGGGTGCCTTTGATGGGCCTGGACTCCGCGAGCCCGTCGCGGCCGACGCGCAGAAACCGCTCGGGCGGGTCGGCAGCGGCTCCACCAGCACGCGCAGCCTGGGTCCCGGCCGCGGGTCGGCCACAGCAGGGCGGTGGGGCACGGCAGGACGACCGGCCGCGGGAGCCTGGGGGTCCGGGCGGCGGCGGCCGGTCGGTCGGACGGGCTGCGCGGGCGTGCGGGTGGGCCCGGCCGCCCGGTGCTCGCGGGTCATCCGGGCGAAGTTGCCCAGGAGTTGGCGGCCGCCGTCCGTGCCGATGGACTCGGGGTGGAACTGCACGCCCCACAGCGGCAGCTGCCGGTGGCGCAGGCCCATGAGGACGCCGTCGGGCGTCAGGCGGTGGCCTCGAGCTCGTCCGGCAGGCAGGTGACGGCCAGCGAGTGGTACCGAACCACCTCCAGCGGGGACGGCAGCCCGGCGACGAGGCCGGTGCCGTCGTGCAGCACGGGCGAGGTGCGGCCGTGCCGCGGCTCGGGGGCGCTTCCGACGGTCTCGCCGTGGGCCAGGGCGATGCCCTGGTGGCCGAGGCAGACGCCGAGCACGGGCAGCTCTGCGGCCTCGGCGATCTCCCGGCAGATCCCGAAGTCGGCGGCGCGGCGCGGGGTTCCGGGCCCGGGCGAGAGGACGCCGTTGTCGAACTCGGCGAGCAGCCCGGGTCGCCACCGCGGGTCGTCGTTGCGGATCACCACGGGCTCCTGCCCGCCCACCTGCGCGGGGTGGTGGAAGAGGTTGTGCAGGTGAAGGAGTCGTAGTTGTCGATCAGCAGCGTGCGCACTGTGGACACCCGTAACCGGAACTCATACGACGACGGCCTCGAGCAGCATGTGCTCGACCATGTCCGTGCCTTCGGGGACCGAACGGGTGGCCAGGACCCGTAGTTCCCGGCCGGTTGCGGCAGCGATCGCGTTCAGGCCCTCGACGTCTCCCCGGTTGCTGAAGTGCAGCAGCACCGAGCCGCCCGCGGTCAGCCACTGCGGCGCCTCCGCCAGATACCTGCGGTGCACCGCGTATCCGGCGTCCACGTAGGCCCGCTCATGGACCGAGCGGTACTCGTAGTCCTCCGGGGCCCGCACGTAGTTGGAGCTCCAGAAGATCGTGTCGAACCGCTCGCCGGGCCCGAGTCCGGAGAACAGGTCGCCGTGCACGGCGCGGACGCGGTCGGAGACGCCGTGCCGGGCGGCGTTCCTGGCCGCGTTCTCGACCGCGCGCTCGCTGATGTCGGCCGCGACGACCGGGCCGCAGCCGGCCAGGGCGGCGGTGACGGCGATGATGCCGGTGCCGCAGCCGATCTCCAGCAGCGAACCCTTGAGCGGGGCCTGCTCCGCTTCGGCTGTTCCGTCGGTGAGTCCGGGTCCGGATCCGAGCCCGAGGAAGTCGAGAGCGATGCCCGTCGAGGGGGAGTAGATCGGCGCGAAGACCTCGTCCAGCAGATCCCAGTCGCGCCCCCGCATGGTGAAAACGCTGGGTCGGTCCGTTCTGGTCAGTGACTCCCGGCTGCGCTGAAGTGACCGGACATAGCTCTGGACTTCCGACACTTGACCCCTGCTCCCTACGTCGGCCTCCGTTCAGCCGGACCGTACAGATGAGCGATGTACGGACGCCAACTGTTTCGCACAGCTGAGGCGCCGCAACAGGTGACCCGGCAACACTCTCGGGGGTCCGAGAGGTGCCCGGGTCACCACAGTACGGTCCTGAGCTGCGGCGTTCCGGCTGTCCTCACGCTTGGTCAAGCCTTGACTCGCACCTTGTCCCGTCATTAGGTTCGCGGCGAGGGGGACGTTCTGGCCTCAACGGGGGAGCACGGTGTCGGACGGCGGATCAGAAGGCATCGACGTCTTATCCGTCCTCGAGCTGCTGGCCAAGGAGGCACCTCCGAGCCAGTTCGAGGACCTGATCAGGCAGGCCCGCCGGGAAGGCGCCTCGCCCGCCGCCCTCGAAGAGCTGTCCCGCGCCCAGGAGTTGGCGCTGTCCGTCCACGCGCTGCTCGGCCGCCGCCGGCAGCGCGAGGCCGGTCTCTCCGCCCTCGTCGACACCGCACGCGACCTGACCACTCCGTACGACCTGGACGCCCTCCTCGAGCTCATCACCCGGCGAGCCCGCCGGCTGCTCAGCGTCGACATGTCCTACATCAGCTTCCACGAGCCCGCGGAGTCGTGCTCCTACGTCCGCACCGCCGACGGCAACGCCACCGCGCTCACCATCGGCTTCAAGGCCCCGCTGTTCTCCGGGCTCGGCCAGAAGGTCACCGACAGCTCCGCGCCCTTCTGGACGCCCGACTACCTGCCGGACGAGCGGATCGTGCACCAGGACGTCCTCGACGAGGTGGTCAGGGCCGAGGGGCTGCGCGCGATGATGGCCGTCCCCCTCCGCTACGGCAACTCCACCTTCGGGATCCTCTACATCGCCGACCGGAACATCCGTCACTTCACCCCGGACGAGGTCTCGCTGATGAGCTCGCTCGGGGACCTCGCCGCCGTGGCCATCGAGAAGACCCGTCTGCTGGACCGCACCCACGCCGAGGTCGTCGAGCTGGAGCTGGACACCTCGCGGGCCAAGTCGCGCCTCACCGCCGTGCGGCGGCTCGGCGACACCCACAGCCGCCTCATCGACCTCGTGCTCACCGGCTCGGACCTGCACACGCTCGCCGCGGAGGCGGCGGATGCGCTGGAGGGCACCCTGATGGTGCGGGACGCGGACGGGCGGCTGCTCACCGCCACCGGCGAGCTCCCGGGCCTCGACGAGACCGAGGTCACCAAGGCGGCCCTGGACGCGCACGCCGGACAGGCGCGGCCGGCCCTGCCCGACGGCACCTGGGTGGCCCCGGTCGTAGCGGGGCGCGAGGACCTCGGCACGCTCCTGCTGCGCCCCAGGACGCCGCTCAACGACAACGGCGTACGGCTGCTGCACCTGGCCGCGCAGGCCGTCGCGGTCCTGCTGCTGATGCAGCGCAGCACGGCCGTCGCCGAGGACAAGGTGCGCGACGAGCTGTTCGAGGACCTGCTCGCCACCCCGCAGCGGCCGCCGCAGCAGCTCGCCGAGCGCGCCCGCCGGCTCGCCGTCCACCTGGAGAAGCCGCATGTCGTGGTCGTCGCCCGGCCCGAGGGCGGGGCGCAGGGCAGGGCGCTGGTGTGGGCGGCCTCATATGCCCGCCGGATGACGGGTCTCAAGAGCACCCGCGACGGCTGCATCGTGCTGCTCCTGCCCGGCTCCGACGCGAGCGGCGCGGCGCAGGCGGTCTCCGCCGAGCTGTCGCCGCTGCTCGGCCACCCCGTCACGGTGGGCGGCGCGGGCCCGGTCTCGGATCCGGGCCCGGTCTTCCGCGCCTACCGTGAGGCGCTGCGCTGCCTGGACGCGCTCACCGCGCTGGGCGGCACCGGCTCCACCGCCTCCGCCAAGGAGCTCGGCTTCCTCGGCCTGCTGCTCTCCGACAACCACGACGCCGAGGGGTTCATCGCCGCCGCGATCGGTCCCGTCCTGGAGTACGACGCGCAGCGCTACACCGACCTCACCGGCACCCTGCGCTCGTACTTCGAATCGGGCGGCAGCCCCACGCGCGCCGCGGAGGCCCTGCACGTTCATCCCAACACCGTCTCACGGCGCCTCGAGCGCATCACCGAACTGCTCGGCCCCGACTGGCAGAAACCGGAGCGCGCTCTCGAAGTGCAGCTGGCGCTCCGGCTAAACCTCGCCCTTC